>CAZZDO010000184.1:0-9659 GCA_964653205.1 uncultured Armatimonadia bacterium
ACAGATCAGGGCGCGGCTGGAGGCGGCGGCGGACGAGGGCGGGCTGCCTCGACTGCACGAGCGGCTGGCGCAGGTGGACCCGGAGACGGCGGCGCGGGTGGGGGCGGCGGACCGCAAACGCATCATCCGGGCGCTGGAGGTCTACGAGCACACCGGACAGCCGCTGACGGCCCTGGCGCGCGTTGACGAGGCGGCGAAAGTTAACTATAATGCGGCCACTTTCGCCCTGACGTCGCCCCGGCCCGTCTTGTACGGCCGGATTGACGCCCGGGTGGAGGCGATGCTGGCCGGGGGGTGGGTCGCAGAAGTCGCCGCACTGCGGGCGCAGGGGCTCACGGCAGCCCACCAGGCCATGCAGGCGATCGGTTACCGCCACCTGCTGGCGGCCCTGGAGCGGGGCGGTGACCTGGCGCCGGTGGTGGCCGACATCAAGCGCGACACCCGGCGCTATGCCAAGCGCCAGTTGACGTGGTTCCGGCGGGAGCCGATGACGTGGCTGGAATGGTCGGCGCCCGCGGAGTTTGACGCAGCCGTGCAGCGAATCGAGCAGTCTCTCCCGGGGTAGGTGAGTCGTCATGTCGGGCAAGGCCAGCATCCAGGACGAGTATCTCAAGAAGTTGATTACCAGCCGGATGCCGGTGCGCGTGCTGCTGGTGAACGGTAAGGACCTGCGGGGGCTGATCAAGTCCTGTGACGCCTTCACGCTGATCCTGGACATCGGCGGCGTGGAGTTGCTGGTCTATAAGAGCGCCGTCTCGGTGCTGGGGCCCCAGTCGCGCGGGAACGAGTAGGCGCGACCGACGGCCGGCCCCCGGCAGCCATGGCACGACAGGATCTCCCTGTCGTGCGCGTTTTCGTAGTGGCGCGATTCATCGCGCCCGCGGGGAGTTGGGTTGGGCGCGATAGATCGCGCCGCTACCGGCGGCATTGGGCGCGATGAATCGCGCCGCTACATGAGAGGTTGCCATGCGTTTTTCGAAGATGCACGGCCTGGGCAATGATTACATCTACATTGATGGCCTCGGCCAGGACCTGAGCGGATACGACCTGCCGGAATTGTCGCGCCTGCTGTCCGAGCGCCACTTTGGGATCGGCAGTGACGGCATCATCCTGATCCTCCCGTCGGCGCAGGCCGATTTCCACATGCGCATCTTCAACAGCGACGGGTCCGAGGCCGAGATGTGTGGCAACGGTGTGCGCTGTTTCGCCAAGTATGTGTACGAGCACGGGCTGACCACCAAGACGGAACTGGCGGTGGAGACGGGGGCGGGGTTGATCCGCCCGGCGTTGGTCGTCGAGGGCGGCAAGGTGCAGTCGGTACGCGTGGACATGGGCGAGCCGCGGCTGACGCGCGGGGAGATCCCCGTGACCGGCGACCCGAGCGAGCAGGCCCAGGGCGTGCTGGTGCCGCTGCGGGAGTACCAGTACACGGCCACGTGCGTCTCAATGGGCAACCCGCACTGCGTGATCTTCGTACACGACCTCTGCGACTACATGGTGCTCGAGGACGGGCCGCAGATCGAGCGGCACGAGTTGTTCCCGCGCAAGACGAACGTGGAGTTCGTGCAGGTGCTGGGCAAGGGCGAGGTGCGGATGCGCGTGTGGGAGCGGGGCGCGGGGGAGACGATGGCGTGTGGGACGGGGGCGTGCGCCACGACCGTGGCGGCGATCCTGAACGGGCATTGCGGGCGGAAGGTCACCGTGCATCTGCTCGGCGGGGACCTGCAGATCGAGTGGTCGGAGATGGACAACCATGTGTACATGACCGGCCCGGCGGCGGAAGTGTGTGAGGGGACGGTCAACGAGGAGTTGCTGGCGAGGGCCAGGGCGTAGTGGCGTGATTCATCGCGCCCGCATCCTGTCCCCAACGAACGTTGGCGCGATGAATCGCGCCGCTACGGGCAACATTGGGCGCGATGAATCGCGCCGCTACACCGGAGGCACCGCAGTGGACATTCCGCAGGCGCAGAGGCTGCAGCGCATTCCCCCGTATCCCTTCCGTGAGATCAACGAGCTGAAGAGCAACATGATCGCTGAGGGGAAGGAGCCGATTGACTTCGGGATCGGCGACCCGGACATGCCCACCCCGGACTTCGTCATTGACGCGCTCGCTGAAGCCGCGCGCGACCCCGAGACTCATCCGTACGATGAGACGGGCTTCGGCATTCCCGAGTACAAGGCCGCGGTCGCAGACTTCTCGAAGCGGCGCTTCGGCATCGAGGTTGCCCCCGAGGGCAAGGAGATCCAGAGCGTCATCGGCTCCAAGGAGTCCCTGGTTCACATCATCTGGGCGTACGTGGACCCGAGCGATGTGGTGCTCGTGCCGGACCCGGCCTACTCGGTCTATAAGGTGCAGACGACGTGGTGCGGCGGGGCGGCGTTCCCGATGCCGCTGCTCCCCGAGAACGGGTTCCTGCCGGACTTCGACGCCATCCCCCGCAGCGTGGCCAAGCAGGCCAAGCTGATGTTCCTGAACTACCCGAACAACCCCACGGGCGCGGTGGCCGACCTGGCCTTCCTGGAGCAGGCCGTGGCCTTCGCGAAGAAGCACGAGATCATCCTCGTTAACGACTGCGCGTATTCGGAAGTCGCTTACGACGGTGTGCAGCCGCCGAGCGTCCTGCAGGTGGAGGGGGCCAGGGACGTCGCGATTGAAATGCACTCGCTGTCCAAGACCTTCAACATGACCGGCTGGCGCGTGGGCTGGGCCATGGGCGGCAAGCCCTACATCGAGGCGCTGTCACGGTGCAAGAGCAACGTGGACAGCGGCACCTTCATGGCGATCCAGCGGGCGGCCATCGTGGCGCTGAACCGCTACGAAGAATGGGTGCCGCAGATGCAGGCCGAGTACCAGCGGCGGCGCGATGCGCTGGTGTCGGGCCTCAACAGCCTGGGCTGGAAGCTCGACCCGCCGAAGGCCACGTTCTATGTGTGGGTGCCGATCCCGAAGAACTACGCGAAGGCGGCCGACTTCGCCAAGGCGCTGCTGTCGGAATGCCAGATTCTGGCCATCCCCGGTGGCGCGTACGGCGAGTACGGTGAGGGCTTCGTGCGCTTCTCGCTAACGATCAAGGGCCAGGACAAGCTGGGGCAGATCGGTGAGGCGATTGCGGCGATGCGGGAGAAGCTGCCGCTGGAGTTCTGAAAGGCGGCATCGGGAGATCATGAACGGCAGCGGGCCGACCCTACGCGGGGTCGGCCTTTGCATTTGGGTGGGCATGTTCTATAGTGCAGTCCATGGTATCGCCGTGCGCAGAACCCAATCCCCAGAACCCAGAACCCAATCCCCATGACTGACATCATTGGCGTGGGCTTAGAACGCAAGGGGCAGGAGATCGAGCGCGCGGTGCTGGTCGGCACCGACCGGCTGATCGGCGAGGGCCTGCGTTCGATGGACGAGCTGTCGGACCTGGCGAAGGCCGCCGGGGCCGAGCCCGTGGGCGTCATGATCCAGAACCGCGACGCGCCCCACCAGAACACGTTTTTGGGCAAGGGGAAGCTGCAGGAGTTGCGGGCGGAGATGGCGTCACTCGACACCACCGTGGCCCTGTTCGACGGCGAACTGTCGCCGCGGCAGGTGCGCAACCTGGTGGACGTGCTTGAAGGCTGCAAGGTGCTGGACCGCACCGAGCTGATCCTGGACATCTTCGCCCAGCACGCGCACACGGCCGAGGGGAAGCTGCAGGTGGAGTTGGCGCAACTGTCCTACCTGCTGCCGCGGCTGACCGGGCGGGGGAAGATGATGGACCGGATCGGCGGCGGGGCGGCGGGAGGCGTGGGCGTGCGCGGGCCCGGTGAGACGAAGCTGGAGACCGACCGGCGGCGGCTGCGCATGCGCATCGCGAAGCTCAAGCAGGAGCTGGATGATGTCAGCAAGCGGCGCGACGTGGAGCGCGAGAACCGCCGCCGCGCCGGGCTGGCCACCGTGAGCCTCGTCGGCTACACCAACGCGGGGAAGTCCACGCTGCTCAACGCGTTGGCCGGGACGAACGAGGTATCCGTCCGCGACCGGCTCTTTGAGACCCTCGACCCGACGTGCCGGCGGGTCATCATCGCCGACCACGAGGTGCTGCTCAGCGACACGGTCGGCTTCATCCACGATCTGCCCAAGCAACTGGTGGAGGCCTTCCGGGCGACGCTGGAGGAGGTCGTGGAGTCCGAGTTGCTCATCCATGTGGTGGATGCCAGCAAGCACTTCGCGATCGTCGAGAAGCGGTCCACCGAGGAGACGCTGGCAAGCCTCAACATCGGGGACAAGCCGACTATCGTCGCGTTGAACAAGTGGGACCTGGTGCCCGCGGAGCGGCGCGAGGGCGTACATGCGAACATGCCCGAGGGGTTGCCGCTGTCGGCGGTGACCGGGGAGGGGCTGGAGGCGCTGCGGGCAGAGATCGCGCGGCGCATCTTCAACACGCTGGTGCCGCTACGGCTGGAGTTGCCGTATGCGCGGATGGACCTGGTGAATCTCGCGCACGCGCACGGACGGGTCTTCAACATCGAATATGAGGGGGAGGCGGTGCGGGCCGAGGTGGAGATCGAGGAGGCGTACGTGGAGCGGTTCCGAGAGTTCGTGGTGGCGGAGCAGGGAGTGGTTGCTGGTCAGCCGGTGGTGGTTGCCCCGCAGCAGGACCTGTGCGCTCCCCTGACGGACCCCCTGGTGCCCTCACCTACAGGAGTACGCGAGGCGTTGCAGGACATGCATACGGCCGGATGCCGAAGTGAGGTAGTCCATGGATCAGAGGCGTGATTTTGATGCGGTGGCGGCGACGTGGGATGAGAATCCGGAACGCGTGAAGCGCACGCGCGACATCGCCGAGACGATGCTGGGCGAGTTCCCGCTGCGCCCGGACATGCGCGCGATGGATTACGGCTGCGGGACGGGGCTGGTGACGCTGGCGCTGCAGCCGCATGTGGCGTCGGTCCTGGCGGTGGACAATTCCATGGGGATGTTGGCGCAGCTAGCCGAGAAGCTGACCGCGGCCGGGATCACGAATGTCAGCACGCTGCACCGCGATCTCGAGCAGGAAGACTGGACGGGTGAGCTGCTTGACGTGATCGTCAGCAGCATGGCCCTGCATCACATGCGCGAGGCCGCAACGGTCGTGCGGAAGCTCGCGGGGGCGCTGAAGCCGGGCGGGTGGCTGGCCGTCGCGGACCTGGGGGGGAACAGCGAGGCGTTCCACGGGGACAACACCGGCGTGTTCCACCACGGGTTCGACGAAGATGAGATGCGCGGGATGTTCGAGGCGGCGGGGCTGACGGCGCTGCGGACGGTCGAGGCCACACGGATGGTGCGGGAGACGGGGGACTTCCCGGTGTTGCTGACGGTCGGCCGCAGGCCGTGACGCGAACGGAAGCGGCGCCCACGGGACGATGGGCGCCGCATGTTCCTCGGGACGACGACTACTCCTCATCCGGCACGTTGATGCGCTTGATCCGCCAGCCCGATTCGCCCCGCATGAGGCGGAAAAGGCGGTTGGTCTGGCCCGCCTCGAGTTCGGCGACCGTGGCTGTCTCGCCCTTGTACGCCCACGTGTTGAACGTGAGAGCCGACAGCGTGTCGGCGTCCAGTTGGAGGTCGGAGGCGATCACTTCGGCCAGCGTGGATTGCATGCCCTCTCCCGCGTCGTAGGCGATGTCCGACAGGCCGATGGACCAGCAGGCGGCCGCTTCGTCGCGGCGGCCGGCCGCGCAGGCGGCGTAGTACTTGCGGACGGTCTCGGCCGGATCCGCGCCCGGGGCCGGCGCCGGTTCCTTCGCGGCGGACGGCTCGTGATCCGCCGAAGGCCGCTCCGGGGCTTCCGGTGCGACGGTGCGGGTCACGGGCGCGGCGTTAGGGCTCGGGCCTGGCGCCGGCGCAGGCCGCGCCCGCAGCGTCAGGTACAGGACGCCGGCAACCACCACCGTGCCGATGGCCAGGGCGAGCAGGCCCGCCAGCACGGCGATGACGATGACGAGTTCCTTGCGCTGCATGTTGGCCTCCTCGCGACGGCCCCGCTACATCATCGAGGTCGCGTAGATCAGGTCCACCAGCTCCATCGTCTTGGCCGCATCGGCGAAGCTGGTCTCGGGCTGCTTGCCGGACTTGACGCAGTCAACGAAGTGGCGGTTTTCGCCGAAGAAGCCGTAGTTGTAGTACTTCTCTTCGCGACCGCCGGCGGCTTCGACGGCGGTGATGGTCTCGGCGTTGAGCTGGTTGTTCAGGTGCAGGATGGCCTTGTCGTCCGGGTCAATGAAGGCCGAGGCGCCCAGGGAGTGCATCTCGAACTGGTGGACGCGCCCGCCGGTTTGCCAGTTGGTCAGCAGCACGCCAACCGCCCCGCTCTCGAACTCCACCAGGGCCGTCCAACTCGTCGCGAACTTCTTCCCGAGATAACGCACGGCGCTGCAGCAGTCCACGACGTCGCCGCCCATGAAGCGCAGGGCGTCCACGGCGTGTACGGCGTCGCAACTCAGGATGTCAATGGCGCCCCCGTAGTACGGGGCATCGCCGTGCTGCTTGTAGAAGGTCGAGACGACCTGGTTCATCGGCGCCGCCGCTTCCACCTTGGCCTTGCACTGGCGCATGAGGGGAATGTAGCGGCGGTTGAAGGCGACCATGCCGATGACGCCGTTGGCTTCGGCGGCGTTGGCCATCTGGCGGGTCTGCTCGCTCATGACGCCGGGCGGCTTCTCGATGTAGCAGTGGAGCTTCTGGCTGACGACATGGATGACGATGTCGAAGAGGTGGTGCGGGGGCATGAGGACATAGACGGCGTCGGGGGCGACCTCCTCGATCATCTGCTTGTAGTCGGTGTAGCGCTTCTCGATCTCGAACTTGTCGGCGGTGGCGTGGAGCTTGCTCTCGACGACGTCGCACAGCGCCGCCATCTCGACATCCTTCATCTCCTTGAGCGACGGGTAGTGCATGCCGTTCGCCATGCCGCCGGCGCCGATGAGGGCGAGGCGAACCTTCTTGGGCGCGGCTTTCTTCGCGGGCTTCTTGGCGGCCGCGGCCGCTTTCTTCTGTGGGGCCATGCTGTTCCTCCTGGCTGTGGACTGACGGGGTGTTCCTCTCGCCACTTGGCGGGACCTGCAGCGGAACTGCGAATTGACGGGCGAGGTCAAGTCCCGTAGAATCAGGGGAGCAGAAGGAGGCGTCGGTGTATGGTGACGGTATCGGTAGGCGACCTGCGGGAGAAGCTGGGGGAGTACCTCGAGCGCGTGCGTGCCGGCGAAGAAGTGCTAGTGACCGAAGACGGCAAGGTGCCAGTCAGCCTGCGAGTGGATGGGGCGGAGATGACCGGTGAGCAGCGACGCGAAAGGGCGCGGATGGAGCGGCTGGCGGCTCAGGGGTTGGTGCGGCTGGGTACAGGCCGGATTTCGCCTGACTTCTTCAAGCGCGAGCCCGTGAGGCTGAAGCACGGCTCGGCGGTCGAGGCCGTCCTGGCCGAGAGGGAGGAGAGCCCCTATTGAGCTACTGGGACACCTCCGCCCTGGTCCCTGTTGTGGTCGCCGAGCCGCGCACCGCGGAGAGGCGTGCCCTGGCCGCCGAGGCCCTCGATCCCGCAACGAGCTGGCTCACCCTCGTGGAGTGCTGCTCTGCCGTGGCACGCCTGGAACGTGAGGGGCGGCTAATGCAGGCCCAAGCGGACCGGGCGCTCGCTGAGGTCAGTGCCGTGCTGAGGGACTTCGAGGAGCTGAGGATGACCGAGGAACTCCGGGCCTTGGCCCTCGGTCTCCTCAGAGCGCACCCACTCCGCGCCGGCGACGCCCTGCAACTGGCCGCCGCCCTCGTGTGGGCCGAGAGCGAGCCCGAGGGGCGCAGCTTCATCTGTCTCGACGACCGCCTTCGCGAGGCCGCTACCCGTGAAGGCTTCCGCGTGCTCCCCGCCGATTAGTGGCCGTTGATCTGCCCCAGGATGCTCTCCGCCGCCGTCGCGTAGGGGCTGAAGGTGCGGATGTCGTACCGCAGCGCCGCGTTGATCTTGTCCGCCAGTGACTTCTTGAAGACGCGCGCGTAGACCAGGGCCTCCGGGTTCATCTCCTTGACCGTGATCGCCGTCTCGATGTTGGCCAGGTCATTCCCCGAGCAGACGACGACGCAGCATGCCCCCTGAATGTTGGCCTCGGCGAGAGTCTCCGGCAGCGTCATGTCGCCGATGATGACAGGCACCCCGCGGCGACGGGCGGTGACGATGTGCGGGAGGTCTTCATCGAGGTCCACCGCCACCACCTGGCGCCCGGCCTCATGCAGCCCCTGGCTCAGCGTCCCCCCCAGTTGTCCCATGCCACAGATCACGATATGGTCCTTGTAGGTTGACGCAACCACGGCATTCCACTCTCCCAGGCGTTGACTGCGGTTCAGGAACAGCACGGTGGCCGAGACGAGGCCCTCGGCGGCGAAGATGATCCCCAGGGCGGGCAGAACGAAGACGAGCAGTTCGAGAACCCACTGCCGCGGCGGGTCCACGCCCTCGAGAGTCATCATGTAAAACGAACGGATGCAGCAGTCCAGGAAGGTCACGTCCGGCCACGCATCCGCGCCATACAGCAGCGCGCCGCTGAGAAGCAGCGTCAACAGGATCGCCAGCGCGTTAAGGCTGATCTTGCGGATGAAGAGCCAGAGGTCTATGAAGTAGGCGCGAGTGTTCATAGGGCAGGGAACAGGGAACAGGGATTAGGGTACAGGGAAGGCGTGGGAGGAGTTCGCGGTGTGGGTTCACGGGACCTGCGGGGAAGAACAAAGCAGCCTTCGCGAGCCCGGTGGGCCGGGCTGGCGAAGGCTGGTGGAGGCGGCGGGAATCGAACCCGCGTCCGAAGAGGAACCAACCGGGACTTCTACGAGCGTAGTGACTGTTCAGGTCTCGCCCCGGCCAAGTACAGGCACAGACTTGAGGGGGGCCAGCTCGATTGGCATTCGCCGCTTGGCCTCCGAGCGAAGGCCGCGCAACTAGCCGGTCTTGATGACGCCGGTGCTAGGCCAGATCGGCGGGGCCCAGCGGGCGTGGCAGGTTAAGCTGCCAGAGCCAAGTTGTTGTTGGCGTTTATCAGGGTGCCGGGTTTTAGCAGATGTCGGCGACCTGCGCTCGCTATCCCGACCAGTCCAGACTCCCCGTCTAGCCCGATCGCCCCCACAACCCATAGTATAGCACGGATGTGCGAACAATGGAAGGCGTCTTGCCACTGACACGATGGCGTGTCCCGACAGCTATGGCCCTACCCCTGATCTCCTGCGCTCGTCGAAGTACTGCTCAATGAGCAAAGCCGTGGTCCGCGCCCCATGCTCGGCGGTGATGCACCGCGCCATCTCCTGCGCGCGCACCCGCATCCCCTCGTCTTCTGCGGCGCTGCGAATGGCCTCCCCGAGCTTCTCCGCCGTCAGCCTCGCACGCGGAATCGGCCGCGTGGCCACCCCGGCCCGATGGCACCTTCGCGCCCAGAACGGCTGGTCGGCGAAGTGGGGGACGATGACGGCGGGCACGCCCGCGCGCAGCCCGGCCGCCGTGGTCCCGGCCCCGCCGTGATGAACGACCGCCCGCATCCGCGGGAACAGCCAGTCGTGCGGCACATCGTCCACCAGGATGGTGTCGCCGGGCACGTCCCCGGGCTCCATCCCGCCCCACCCCGCTATAGAACGGACTGTCAAGACGCGAGTTTGTCAGCCGTTTGTCGTCTTG
>CAZZDO010000185.1:0-9545 GCA_964653205.1 uncultured Armatimonadia bacterium
ATCTGAAACAGATTATAGTAGTCATCCGTCCACAGCCGCAAGGGGCGGGTGAGCTTGCGCGGCAGGGCATCCTTCACTAACTCCGGGTCGCTCAGCAGCGGCACGCTGTTGGTCAGCAGCATCCAGTCGGACTTGTAGACCCCCGGCCCGCCCGGGTCGCTGAACCGCCGCGTGCTCTGGCCGTAGTAGTCGCTCAGCGCGTACGCCACCCGCTTGAGGTCCAGGAAGCGGTTCGAGACGTGGACCGCTATGACGCCGTCGGGCTGGCGCAGGTGCTGCAGGTAGACCGCGAAGGCCTCCTTCGTCAGCAGGTGCGCCGGGATGGAGTCGCTGCTGAAGGCGTCGAGCACCAGCACATCAAACTGCTGCGGGTGGCCCTCGCGCAGTTCGCGCTCCAGGGACAGGCGGGCGTCGCCCATCACGACGTCCACGTTCGCGCGGCTGTCGGAGAGGTACGTGAAGTACTGCGCATCGTGGGCCATCGCGTCAATGGCCGGATTGATCTCGTAGAACCGCACGGTGTCGCCCGCGCGGCCGTAGATGGCGAGGTTGCCCGTCCCCAGGCCGACGACGCCGATGCGCATGGCCCCGCCCTGTGGCGAGCGGTAGCGCGGGTGGTGGGTGATCGCCAGCCCCACGCCCGAGCGCGGGCTGTAGTAGCTCACCGGCTTGTAGCGCAGGTCCGAGTTCATGTACTGCAGGCCGTGGATGGTCGCGCCGTGGACGAGGGAGTGGACCTCGTTTTCGAAGTCGTCGCGGTCGCGGTCCTCGACGCGGAAGACGCCGTAGAAGTTGCGGCAGGACAGCAGCACCACGGGCCGGTCGTCGTCGTGGTGCTTGATGTGGTAGATCGCCACCAGGCCGATCGAGCAGATGATCAGGGCGAGGGTGACGGGGCCGCGTATCCAGTCCGCGATGCGCTGCCAGCGCCAGAAGGCGAACACCCCGAGCAGCCAGCAGGCGGCCAGCCCGACGTGCAGTTCATAGAAGCGCTTGAAGACTACCGGCGCCAGCAGCCCCACGAACAGCCCGCCCACCGCCCCGCCGATGGAGATGGCCAGGTAGAAGCCCGTGAGGTGGCGCGGGTGCGGCCGCCGCGCCACGACCTCGCCGTGGCAGAACATGCAGGCCACGAAGAGCATCGCCACGTAGGCGAGGATCTGCCAGCGGACCGGCGTGTCCAACGGGCGGGTCATGATGTAGGCGACCACCGGCAGAAGCACGAGCATCGCCGGCAGGTACGCCGCGCGCGCATACCAGCGGGGGTTGTCGAAGCAGATGATGAAGGACAGGAGATAGAGCGTCAGCGGCAGTATCCACAGGAAGGGGATGACGGCGAGTTCCTGGCAGATCTGGTTCGTGACCGCGAGGAGCATGGTCGAGGCGAGGGCGGGGAGGGCGACCCAGATGAGCCGGTCGCGCCATGCAGGAGCCTCACCCTCTTCCTCCTCCGGAACCGGTGTACGAGCGGTCACCGACCGCGACCCGGCGGACCTGACGGCGCACACCAGGTACGCCACCGCGAACAGCACGAACGCCCCGGACCACACCGCGGCCTGCGCCCGCATCGCCAGCGCCGGCTCGATGAGGACGGGGTAGCTCAGCAGGGCCAGCAACGAGCCCACATTGGAGAGCATGTAGAGCCGGTAGGGCGACACTCCCGGGCGGGCGCGGGCGAACCAGGCCTGCAGAAGCGGGCTGGTCGTGGCCAGGACGAAGTAGGGGAGACCGACGGCGACGCCCAGCAGGCGGAGAATCTGGAAGACCGGAGCGTCCACGTCGGTCGGCTTCCAGGACGCATCCGGGATGAGCGGCCCGCCCCAGCCGTGAGTCTGCAGCGCCATGGCCGCCAGCGCCGCCGCGACCACCACGCCCTGCAGCAGCGACTGCGCCCACGGGCGCAGCCGCGTCGCCACGAAGTGGGCGTAGGCATAGCCACCCAGCAGCAGCACCTGGAAGAAGAGCATGCAGGTGGTCCACACCGCGGGCATCCCGCCAAACCACGGCAGGATGCAGCGGGCGATGATGGGCTGGACCTGAAACAGGAGGAAGGCGCCCAGGAAGATGGGGAAGGCATACTGAAGCAAGGCCAGGACTCCTCAACCCGAGGAATGGCGCTGCGCGCGCCTACAGCGATTGCGCGTCCACGATCTGCCCGGTCTGCATCGAGAGCTTGGCGGCCTCGAGCAGCGCCATGGTGCGGCGGACGTTCCGCCCCGACGCCATCGGCTCGCGGCCCCCGGTGATGGCCGCGCCGAACTCGCGGATCTGGTCGCTCATCCCGCCGTCCGGCGGCAGCGGCAGCTCCAGGCGCTCGTCGTTGTGCAGCAGCTCGCCGCTCTGGATGTTCAGCGCCCCCTCCGTGCCCGTGATGATACAGTCCCACGCGCCCCACGGGCAGTTGAGGGTGTGCAGTTCCGTCGCGAAGCCCCCGCGCGACAGCCCAAAGAGGATGGAGATCTCGTCCGGGTCGCCCCAGTGGGGGTTGTTGATCTCCCCGCGGGCGTAGACGGTCGTGGCCTCGCTGTCGGTCAGGAAGAGGATCGCATCGGCCTCGTGCGAGCCGAAGCCGTAGAGCGCCCAGCCGCCGGCCTTGGCCGGGTCGGCGGACCATGGGGCGTGCGGGTAGTCCTTGCTGAAGCCGTAGCGGCGGCGGATGACTTGCTTGACCTCGCCGATGCCGCCGCCCAGGATGATCTCCCGGGCGCGCTGGTTGGCCGGGCGGAAGCGCAGCACCTGGCCGATCATCAGCACCGTCCCCGCGGCCTCGGCCGCCGCGATCATCGCGTCCGCGTCGGCCAGCGTCGTGGCCATGGGCTTTTCGCACAGGACGTGCTTGCCGGCCTGTGCGGCGGCCACGGCGGCCTCGCGGTGGAGATGATGGGGTAGACAGATGCTGACGGCGTCGAGGTCGGCTTGCAGCATCTCCTCGTAGCTCGCGAAGGCGCGGGGGATGTCGAAGTCCGCGCAGGCCTGCTGCGCGCGGCTGAGGTCCACATCCGCAGCGGCGACGACAGCGAATTCGGGTAGGGACTTGAGCGCCTTGAGGTGTGACTGGGCGATGCCGCCGCAGCCGATCAGGCCGATGCGAAGGGACATGGTGTGTCCTCCGGGGGGAAGATGCGGGGTCAGTTCCGGCTCAAGAGGCGGAGTTCCTGCTTGCGGGGGAGAGGCTGAACGTGGCGCCGGCCGGGGGAAGCAATGCGCCCCGACGCGAGCCGCGTCGGGGCGCCATGGTCACCACTGAACTCAGCGCGCTACTGCTCCATCCGGCTGTTGACGAGGCTGAGCATCTCGCTCTTGCGCTGCCCGAGCGTGGTCCAGGCAACCACGGCGGCAACGGACACCAGCGCCAGCAGCATCGCGTACTCCACTGTCGTCATCCCGATCTGATCCCGCCACAAGAGCCTGAAGAGGTATCGCATGGCATGCTCCTGGCCGCATGGGGCCCTTCTGGTCCAGGCAAGGTTAGCATAGCCCGCGGACTTCTGGAGAACCTTAGCGTTGGCTCAAGGAACGCGCAAGGGCCCGCCTATCTGGCTCCGGCGTTGACCAACCCCCCGAGGTGTCGGGCGAGCGTGCCGGCGTCCATGGCCGGCGCGACGAGGTAGACCGGGTGCCGACCGACCGTCAGACGGGACTCACGCCCTCCCAGGGGCAGGGCGTTGCCCATGGCATCGAGGGCCCGCGCGCCCGGGGGCAGTTGTCGCGGGTCCAGTTGCAGGTCCTCATCGGCGTTCGTCACCCACAGCACCGCTACGGCGTCCTTGCCATGCTGGAGGAAACAGCCGGTGACGCCGCACGGATACTCCTCCACCCCCGCGCCGACCGACGGGTCCAGCAGCCACGCGGCGACGGCGTACACGACGCCGTGCGGGCGGAGGCTGCGGTCATACTCGTAGATGGACATCGAGTTCATGCGCGGGGCCATCGCCCCCTCGACGTTCGTCCAGTAGTAGAAGTACTTCTCCGCCCCGGAGGCGATGGCCAGCACGAAGAGCTTGAGCGACTGGATGACCGCTTCCTCCACGGGCGTGCGTCCGGCCCAGCGCGAGTACTCGCTGTCCAGCTTGTTGCAGATGTGCGCGTAGAACGTGTCGGCCGTCACGCCCGTCTCGGTGTTCCAGCGCGTCAGGGGCCGGCCGTCCCGCGCCGCCCAGCGGTTCACGTTGTCGTACGGCTTCCTGCTCAGGCAGCCGTAGCCGTGGTAGGAGAAGATGCCCACGCCGTCGAGCGCCCCGGCCCCGAGGGCCTTGTCGGTCCAGTCCGTCAGGTTGGGGAAGGTGCACGGCGCCAGCAGCGTGCAGGTCGGGTCGGCCTCGTGGGCAGCCTTCGCCGCGGCCCGGGCCAGCGCCCCGTACTGCTCGGCCGTCCCGCCGTAGAACCCGTGGCCGTAGGGCTCGTTCCAGATCTCCCAGTAGTGTATCTGGCCCTTGTAGTGCGAGACGACCGTGCGCACGTAGTTCTCGAACTCGGCCACGTCGCGGTAGGGCCCGACGCCACTGCGAAAGGCGGCGCTGCCGGCCTCGGCGGTCGTGGCCCAGTCCGGCACGCGCAGGAACTCGCCCAGGATCTCCAGTCCGGCCTGCTTCACCCGCGCGACTTCATCGTCGAAGAAGTGCCATTCCCCCGGCGTGGGCTCGGCCGTCCGCCAGTGCGTGATGCTGGAGCAGTCGTGGATGCGCGTCCACCTGTAGCCCAGGCGCCGCGCGATCTGCATCTGCCAGTCCGAGGCGGTGCTGAAGTGCCCGCCGATGTTGGACTGCGCGGCGGGGACGTTGCGCGGCGCAGGGATCTGGCTGAAAACAAGGGAGCACAGCGGCTCCTTCCTGCCTTGGGCGAGCAGGTCCGCCCGAAAGGCCCCCAGCCCCTTGAGCGGCACGGTCACATCGGTGGCCGTCGTGCCGGGCTTGAGGTCGAGCTTGACGGGCACCGTGCAGGCCAGCCGCTCGCGGTAATCGCGTACTTCCAGGCGCAGGCCGGACGGTCCAGCCGCCGCGGCGCTCACCTCCAGGTGCAGCTTGACCGGCCGGCCGGGGGCAAAGACATTGGCGAGTTGCCCCGTGGACAACGCCGCTTCCAGCGGTGCCGGCGGCGCGTACGCCTCGCCCTTTGGCGACAGGGAGATGGCGTCGAACCAGATCTCGCCGTCCTGTTCGGCGCGGCCGATGACCTCGAGCCAGTAAGCCTCCACGTAGGAGCACAGCACGTTGCCCGTCGTGGCGTAGCGCTTCATCTCGCCGTCGGGCCTGATGTCCAGGCGCAGCATGTCGCCTGGCTGGCCGATCATGTCGGCGGAGTGGAGGGAGATCTGCAGGCTCACGGGGCCGCCCGTCGCCCGCACCGAACAGGCCAGCGTGAAGGGCAGGTTGTTGCCAAAGAAGGGGATGCAGGGCGTGGCAAGGCGGAAGAGCTCTTTGGCGCGCAACGTGGCGTGCATGGCCCACCGGCCATCGGCGGGATGCTCGGGCACGGGCGCGAGCGTCGCCGATGCCGCCCCGGACGGCTCCCACGTGCGCGTTGTGTCCAACTCAAAGCTGCCGTTGGGCACGACGTTGCCCTCCGGCGCCGGGCCGAGAACGGCAGTCGGCTCGACGATCTCCACCAACGCATCATCCACCCACACAGTGCCGGTGCTCTGGGGCTCGAACCAGATGTACAGGCCGGCCGTATCATCAGCGGCCGGCACGAAGCCGGCGATGTCGAGCAGTTGCCATTCGCGCGTGGGCCTGATCTGTCCGGGCAGGTAGTGGCGATAGGGCTCGGGGCTCTGGCGCAGGCACGCGCCGACGTACGGCACGCGGCCTTCGGCGCGCACCCAGAGTTGCACGTGGTAGCGCTTCTTCGCCTCCAGCTTCAGCGGCCAGAGGAACTGGCAGGCGCCGTTCGCCCCACGCACGCCCTCGATCTTCTGCGCGGTCTTGCCGGAGTGCGGGTTGACGCCGTCAAGGGTATAGGTGCTCTTGGTGTCGCCCCAGGTGTTGTCGCGCCAGCCGGGCGCGAGGCCGGCCTGCGGCCCGGCGCCCTCGGGCGGCTCGAAGCCAGGGTTGCCGACGAGATTCTCGGCGAAGAGGGGAGCGGCGAGCAGCAGCGCGAGGACGGCGTAGCGCATGGGGATGCTCCTGGGGGGGAATGGGCTGGGGTCTGTCCCCGGAGGAGCGGTCGTGCCGCTCCGCAGGGGGCTGACCCCAGCCCGGTAGCAATGGGGTCAGCCCCCTGCAGACCGCTACGCGGTCTTTCGGGGACAGACCCCGCCGTGTCTACTCGATGTCCAGCCCGGTAACGAAGTTGGCGATCTCCTGCTTCTTCGCCGTTTCCTTGGCGCGGATGTCCTTCAGCTCCGTGCGCAGCTTCTCGAACTCCGTCTCCTGGGCGGTGAGTTTGGTCACGTACTGCTTGTACAGGTCGCTGTCGCGGTCCAGTTCCTTCATGTTCTGGCGGATGCGCTCCTGCTCCTGCTCGATCTCCTTGATGCGCGTCTCGCGCTCGGCGCGCTGGGCGCCGATGGCCGCCAGCTCATCCTGCAGCTTGACGATCTGCTGCAGTGCCGCCTTGATCTTGGCGCTGAAGACCTGCTGCTGCAGATACAGTTGCGGGGCCTTGGAGTCGGTCAGCAGGCGGATCTCCTGCAGGCGCGCGGACTCCTCGACGACCAGCAGCTTGGCCGACTGCTTCGGCTCGACAGCGACGCGGAAGCGGTAGACGCCGCGCGTGCGCTCCTCGGCCTGCTTGGGCTCGATGAGGTCCCAGCCGGAGCGGAGCGGGTGCTCGATCAGCACGACGCGCTTCTCGGTGGCGCTGTTCTTGACCGTGTAGGTGATCTCCGACCGGTTCTTCCAGGTCACGCTCATAACGCCGTGGACGATCTTGGCGGCGAGCAGGCGGTCCGGCTGCGCCTCGGCGCGCGGCTCGACTTCGACGGCCAGGTCCATGGCGTAAGTCAGCAGCCGCTCCTCGCCGGGCGGGACGTCCTCGATGAGCGCATCGCCGCCGTAGGTGTTGCCGTCAAAGACGGTGATGGCGCCGCCCATCAGGTGCAGCTTGGAGCTGTTCTTGAGCTTGATGCCGTTCATCGGGTGGCGCGCGTCGGCGCCCTGGTTGTAGACCGACACCTTCTCGCCCTCGATCGGCTGGCTGATGATCGGGATCATCGCCGACCGTTGGCGGGCGATGGTGACGGGCTGGCTGATGGCGTACTGGAAGAGCGTACCGACCTGCCCGCCCTCAGCCATGGAGGCAGCCCGGCCGACCGCGAGGCTGGCCGCCGGCGGCGGCGGGGCCGGAGCGGCGAGGGCCGGCATGGTGGCTGCCATCGGCTTGGCGGCCGCGCGGCGAGGGGCGGCGCCGGCGCCCACTCCGGTGCGATCGGCCATCGCCTCGTCAGCTTCCTCCTTACGCTCCAGGGCGCCCTCGAAGACTCGCGGGCGGGCGGCGGCCGCCACCTGCACCGGGATGTCCGGCCGCGGCACGTAGAGCGGTTGGTAGAGGTCCTGGGTGAAGCTCACGGGCCGCCCCGAGACCAGCGACAGGCCGACGTCCTTCCAGTCATCATCGGTCGTGTTCTCCACGAGCGCCCAGCCCTGCAGGAACAGCCCGCTCGCGTCGCTGACGAGGCGGTAGGTTGTCTTCCACACCGGCGTCTCCAGCAGATACCCCACGCGCACTGTGCGCGCGCCCTGGCCCTTGAAGGACAGGGTGACGGACTTGCGGTCCGTATCGCGCGCCTGACCGATGGCGGCGAGGGCCTTCTGCAGGTCGGCGTCCAGCTTGGCGTCCAGGAGCTTGATGCTGCTGACACTGGACAGCGGCAGTTGCACCAGGCCGCGGTCAGTATTGAGGTTCAGGTACTCGACCTCGAAGCTGGTGTCATTGACGGTCTTCTCGTGGACCTCGGAACCGAGAACGGTCCCCTCGACGGGATTGTTGCCGGCATTGAGGCGCACCTGCGCCCCGCGCAGGCGGTCGCATAGCTGCCGCAGGCTGGGGTTGTCGGCGATGTTGATGGCGAAGGCGCTGAGCGTTCGGTTCAGCGGCTCCTGTGAGGCGTAGGTGACCGGGGCGATGGCGCCACCGCTCAGGTCTTGCAGCACGAGGGACTTGAGGATGTCATTGACTTGTTCGGTGCGAAAGGTCAACTCCACCGTGGTGTTGTCTTGCACGCTGCCGACGCGTTCGAAGTAGCCGACGCCACTGGTGAACAGCGCCACGCCGGTAACGGGCAAGTCGGCGGCGAGAGCCGCCGCCGCGAATAGCGTCAGTACGAGCACAGTCGTGATGATCCTGCGCATGGGCAAACACACCTCTCTGAACATGGATTGGGTTCGGTCCGTTAGTGTCATTCGGCGCTCGATTTCTTCTCGGCAGAGCGTGAAGGCGGGTTGTTAGCTCCAGAACTTCCGGTCCAGACTGCGGTACTGCACGGCCTCCGCGGCGTGGTGCACCTGGATGTCCCCCTCGCCCTCCAGGTCCGCAATCGTCCGCGACAGCTTGATGATCCGGTCGAAGGCCCGCGCGGAGAGTCCGAACTGGTCTATCGCCGTCCGCAGCAGCGCCTCCACGTCAGCGCTCAACGGGCAGAACTTGCGCAGGGCCTTGGCGTTCATGGCCGCGTTGCTGTGGAAGGGGGCTTCGCGGAAGCGCTCCCGCTGGCGCTCGCGGGCCGCCACGACCCGCTGCTGGACGGCCGCCGACGTTTCGCCCGTCTGGCGGCTCATGACTTCCTCGGGCACCAGCCGCGGCACCTCGATGTGGATGTCAATGCGGTCTTGCAGCGGGCCGCTGATGCGCTTGAGGTAGCGCTGGATCTGGCCGGAAGCGCAGGCGCACTGGCGCACCGGGTCCGTCCGGTAGCCGCATGGGCACCCATGCGGGACACTTTCCACACCAAGTGGGACTCGCCGCTCCGGGGCTCTCAGTGGCCGCAGAAGCCCCTTATTCGATCCTGATGCCCATCCCCATGACCGTCAGCAACCCCGGCTACCCAGCCATCGCTAAGTCACTCCCAGACCTTCTCCGGAAGATCCGGCTTGACCTGCGACTCCAGATCAGGCAGGCGGCAGCGGAGGCTGGCATCAACGAGTGGACCCTCATCAACTGGGAGAAGGGGAGGTGCTGGCCGAGCAGAAGGCTTCTGGAGAGGCTGGCGAAGGCATACGCGGAGAGGGGGCACCCTCAGGCCGTGGCACTACTTGGACGGTGCCCATCAAGAAGCGATGCGTGACTTGGCCGCGATGGCCCCGGCACCCCGCTTGGGCGAGTCCGTGCGATGGATGTCTGCGTCGTCGACGGCCTCGTCCCTCTCCGCGGCGGCAGCTTTGGCCACCGACTGGACAAACAGCTTGGCCCAGATCTGATAGGCACGGTCGCGTTGCGAGTCGTTCTCGAATGGGGAGAACGAGACCTTGACCTTCCATGTTCTGGTGCCGGACTTCTTCATCACACGTCTCTTATACGGGTATGGCGGCTGGTGTGCACCGCCCTGTGACACTGCCACAATCGTCCTGTGGTGCCGCTTCCCCAGCCGCCGTGGGAGGGTCGTCACCCTC
>CAZZDO010000186.1:0-6182 GCA_964653205.1 uncultured Armatimonadia bacterium
CCATCGGCAGGGCCGACGAGCCGGAGATGAACGGGAGGTCGGCGACGGCCTCGGCGATGAACTGGACGTGCCAGTGGTGGAGGCAGTCGAGGACGACATACGGCGTGCCCTCGGCCCAGAGCGCCTGCAGGCGGCGGCGCAGCTCGCGCGGGTCGCCCCGGAGTTCCTCGTGCGTGAGGAGGCCGACGCGGCGGGGCGTCTGGCGCTGCAGCCAGCGGACGAGGTTGGCGTCGGTCATCGGGTTCAGCGGATGGTCGCGCATCGGCGACTCGTTCAGCGGCACACCGTGCACGAAGTGATAGCCGAGGTAGGTCGTGCGCCCGTTGACGGGCAGGGCGGGCATGACGATCGTGCCGGGCACGTCGAGCGTGTCGAGGGCGACATCGAGGATCGGGCCGATGTTGCCCTGCGGGGTGGAGTCGAACGTGGAGCAGTACTTGTACTGAATCACGCGCGGCTGGAGCGACTGCGCCAGCGCCAGCCAGCGCGCGGCCTCGCGCTTTGCAGCAGCCACAGGGAGCGAGCGCAAGCGCGTGGCATACGTGACGGCCTCCCACTCCTCCCCCACCGCGAAGCGCTCGTCGAGCACCAGCAGCGACGCCACGCCGGCTTCGCTCAGCATCCCCGCCTGATCCGAGGCGCCGCTGAAGTCGTCGGCGATGGCCACGAGGACAGGCTTCACGGGTGGCCCACCTTCTGGAGGACTTCGCCGGCGCGGACCAGGCCGGAGCGGGGGCTCGAGAGGATGCGGGCCTGGCGATCGGGCGAGAGCTGCGCGGCGACGGTGGCCATCGAGGCCTGGGCGAGCAGGACGATGTCGGCGGGTTCGCTGCCCACAAGCAGCGCCTGGAGGCCCTCAGTCACGAGCTGATCGTGTGTCGCCTGGTCCCCCTCGGAGGCGGCGGCAAAGGCGCCCTCGACGAGACTTGGGATGGCCTCAACCTCGCGTTCCGCCTCCCGAGCGCACTGCCGGACGAGTTCGGCCGTCGGCTGCAGCGTACTGCCCAGCGTGGCGATGACACCGATGCGCTGAGCCGTGCGCACGGCCTCCTCGGCCATCGGGCGGTCAATGCGCAGCACCGGGACGTAGCATTCGCCGGCCGCGATGTCCGCCGCCGGCCCGATGGAGGAACACGTAACTAGCACGACGTCGCAGCGCTCGGCGGCCAACTGCACCAGCGCGCGGACGCGGCGGATAATGCCCGCCGACAGGCCGTTGAGCGCGATGGCGTCCTGGAGCACGGATTCGTCGAGGTAGTGAAGCTGGCGCACGTCGGGCAGGACTTCGGCGGCGAGATCGGACAGCCCGGGGATGACGCGGCGCACAGTGTGGACCAGGCCGAGAGTAGCCATTGCGTTCCTCCGGCGCCCTGCTGCGCAGGCCGCATGGCAAAATGGGGACAGACACCGTTCTCGCTATTCCCTGCCGGCGAGTGGTTCGCCTGCATGAGCGAGAGCGGGGTCTGTCCCCGGAGGAACGGCGTCCCACCCCCTGCCTCCTCCCTACAGGGAGGGGGGAAGGGCGGACGGCCTACTTCACGATCTTGACCAGCTTGACCTCGAAGATCAGCGTAGCGTTGGGCGGGATCGGGCCGCCGGGCGTGCCCTCGGCGCCGTAGCCGAGGTCTGCCGGGATGATGAGCTTGCGGCGCTCGCCTTCCTTCATGCCCGCGAACGCCTCATCCCAGCCCGGGATGACGTTGCCCGCGCCGACGTTGAAGTCGAACTCGCCCGGGTGGTCCTTGGAGCTGTCGAACTTCGTACCATCGGTCAGCCAGCCGGTGTACTCGGCAATGACCTTGTCGCCCTTGGCGGGCTGGGCGCCGGTGCCTTCGTCCAGCACGACGTACTGCAGGCCGGACTCAGTCTTCACCACGGGCTTGCCCTCCTCGCCTTCGACCTTCACCTTGGAGCCCTCGTTGTCGGCGGGCTTCTCTTCCGCGGCCTTCTCTTCGGCGGGCTTCTCGGCAGGCGGGGGAGCGGCCGACGGCGGCGGGGCCTCGCCCAGGCCGACCGCCGGTGCGTCGGACGATGGCGCCGGCTTCGGGCAGCCTGCCAGCCCGCCGATCAGGCACGCGGCCAACAAAGCGATGATCACAATGCGCAACATGGGACGTTCACCTTCCTGAAGTCGAAATGGGGACAGGCCGGTTGGTCCTGTCCCCTGGGGTACGGGTGGGTCTGGTCTACTGCTCGGAGATGGCCTCGACCGGGCACTCGCTGGTGCACAGGTCGCAGTCGGTGCACAGATCGGGGTCAATAACGTAGCAGCTCTCGCCCTCCGAGATCGCCTCGGCGGGGCAGACTTCGGCGCAGGAGCCGCAGGAAGTGCAGGCGTCGCAATCAATGACATGGGGCATGGGGTCTTCATCCTCCGTTTGGTCGTCGGCGGTCACGCCGCCGGGGCCTATGGTAACCAAAAGCCAGGGCACTGGCAAGGGCAAATCGGGTCTTGCGCACGCCTGCTTTCGCCGGGAAGGTGAACGCCCGCCAACGGCGAACCGCCTCCCGTACTTCGCATCCATACTGGAGGGTCAATGATGTCGGAACCAATCAAGATCGCGGTCATGCTGGGGAATCTCCGCATGGACCTGTACGAAGGCATGAAGCTGGTGGCGGACTGGGGCGTGCCCGGTCTGCACATCTCCGTGGACGGCGGCCCGTGGGACGCCCGCACCTGCGAGGGCCCGGCCCGCAAGGAACTCGTCAAGCACATCCGGGGCCTGGGCCTGGAGATCTCGGCCATCTCGTGCTGGGGCGGTCAGGTGGACCTGGGCGAGGAAGAGAAGTGGGACGAGAACATCGCGTGGGGGAAGCAGGTCATGGAGTTGGCGGCGGACCTGGAGTGCGGCATCTGGCAGGGCCACTGCGGCATCATGCCCGAGCACACCACCGACCCCAAGTGGGCGCGCTTCCTCGAGGGCATGCAGATCCTGAGCCGGCACGGCGAGAAGGTCGGCGCGAAGCTGGCCATCGAGACCGGGCCGGAGCCCGCGTTCGTCCTGCGCCGCCTGCTCGACGCCGTCGGCAGCCCCAACCTGTGCCTGAACTGGGACCCGGCCAACATGTTCCTGTGGCCCGCCAAGTTCGCTCGCGACCTGGGCGAACCGTACAACAAGCTCAAGTGGATCGAGAAGTTCCAGCCGAACGAGGGCGCGCTGGCCCTCGGTGACAAGATCATCCACACCCACGCCAAGGACGCGCTGGTGCTCGACGACGGCACCGGCAAGGAAGTGCCGCTGGGTGAGGGCTGGGTGGACTGGCCGCGGTACGTGGGCTACCTGCGCGAGTGCGGGTATGACGGCTACTTCGCCATCGAGCGCGAAGTGGGCGCGAACCCGGCCGAGGACATCAAGAAGGCGGTAGACTTCCTGCGGACGCTGTGAGGGCGAACGGCGGGGACGGAAGGAACGGAAGCACAGAAGGAATGGCACGGGGCGCGCCAGATGGTTGGCGCGCCCCGTTGAGTGTCCGGAACCATGCGGGCTGTCCGTGCGTTTAACATCTACAACGTCAACAGGGGGATGACGGCAGATTGACTGCTTTTTCCGGAGCCCCGAAGTGACTGTTCCCAAGCGTTCCCTGCCCGACGCGCCGGCGCTGCACGCCCTCTGGGCGCTGCCCTATCCCCTGATGGTCCTGGACGAGGAGATGCGCGTGTGCGGCCAGAACGACGCCGCCCGCGGTCTGCTGACCGAAGTGGGACGGAAGGAACTTGGCCGGAAGTGCGGCGAGGTGCTGAGTTGCCTGCATGCCCGGCGCGCCGATGACTGCTGTGGCGACACGGAGCACTGCCCCGAATGCGGCGTTCGCAACGGCGTGGTCCAGGCCCAGCGTGAGCTGAGTACGGTGCAGGCGTGCGTCTCAATCCAGCGGGGGCCTGGCGCTGAGGATTCCGTGCACATGCTCGTCACCGCTGTGGGCTACGAGCAGGCCGGCGGTCGGCGCGCGGTGGTCATGCTCCAGGACATCCCCGGGCTATCGGTATCCGCCGGCCTGATCCCCGTGTGCGCCGCCTGCCACAAGATGCGCGACGAGGCCGGGGAGTGGCACGACCTGGGCGCCTTCCTCTACCAGCAGCACAACCTGGTCCTGACGCATACGCTCTGCCCGGACTGCGGCCCGAACCGGCGGAACCGCTAGCGCCGCCGGAACCGCAGCCGCCACGGCAGCAGCATCGCCTCGAACATGATCGCCTTGCTCAGCTTCGACTGGCCGTACTGCCGATCCACGAAGATGATCGGCACCTCCCCCACCTTCGCCCCCGCCGTCACGCAGCGGTAGAGCACTTCCACGAGGAAGCCGTAGCCCTGCGTCGCCGTGTCGAGCATACCCGACCGCTGGACGAGGTCGGCGCGATAGCCGCGGTAGCCCGTGGTGCAGTCGCGCTGCCTGAGGCCGAGGATCGTGCGCGCGTAGAAGCTGCCGAAGCGCGAGAGCAGGCGGCGGAAGAGGCCCCAGTTGCGCGTACCCCCGCCCGGGACGTAGCGCGAGCCGAGGATCATGTCATGCTCGGCCAGACCGTCCAGGATCGCCGGGAGGACCGCCGGGTCGTGGGAGAGGTCGGCGTCCATCGTCAGCAGGCGCTTGGCTCCGCCGGCGATGGCCCGCTGCATGCCCTGAATGTGCGCGCTCGCGTAGCCGCTCTTGCGGGGCCGATGCATCACCTGCACAAAGGGGTGCTCCGCCGCGAACTCGTCCGCAACCTGGCCCGTGCCGTCGGGCGAGTCGTCGTCAATGATGAGGACGTTCAGACCCGGCGCGTGCTCGGCAATGAGCGGGAGGACCAGGGGGAGGTTCTCTCGCTCGTTGAAGGTCGCGATGGTAACGGTGGCGTCGGTGTAGTCGGGCATGGTGGCTCGGTTCGTTGGACGGCGTCCTACCCCGCCGCGCCATGCGCGGCACCCCTCCCCACAGGGGAGGGGAAACGACTGACGGCAACGGCGGCACTACCAGGGGTTCGTCTCGTCGCCGCACTCGGCGCGTAGCTCGCGGAGCTTGGTCTTCAGTTCGGCCACAACGTCGGCGTACGCCGGGTCGTCGTAGACGCTGCACATCTCCATCGGGTCGCGCTCCAGGTCGAACAGCTCCCATTCCTGCGGGCCGGGCTCGGGCTCATAGTAGTAGATCAGCTTGTAGCGCTGCGTCCGCACCCCGTAGTGCGCCGTCGTGTTGTGGCTGGGGTCCATGTGCATGAAGTAGCGGTAATAGAACGCCTCGCGCCAGTCGGACGGGGTCTGGCCCTGCAGGATTGGGCGGATGCTGCGGCCCTGCATGAAGTCCGGCGTGGGCAGGCCCGCGTAGTCCAGGAACGTCGGCGCGAAGTCGTTGTTGATCACGATGTCGCGATTGACGCTGCCGGGCGCGATCTCGCGCGGGTACCGCACCACGAACGGCATCCGCAGCGACTCCTCGTACATGAAGCGCTTGTCGTACCAGCCATGGTCGCCCAGGAAGAAGCCCTGGTCGGAGGTGTAAATGACGATGGTGTCTTCGGCGAGGCCCTGCGCGTCGAGGTAGTCCAGGAGCGTGCCCACGCTGTCGTCCACGGCCTGCACGCAGCGCAGGTAGTCCTTGATGTAGCGCTGGTACATCCACTGCTTGCGCGCGCGGCCCTCGAGGCCGGCGGGCGGCTCGATCTTCGTGTCGGTGAGGGTGAGGTCGCGCTCGATGCGCATCTTCGCCTCGCGCGCGGCGACGGAACGGTTCGCGTAGTCGTCGTCGAAGGTCGGCGGCTCCAGCACATCCTCCTCGAACAGGCTCATGTGCCGCTCGTGCGGCTCCCAGGGGCGGTGGGGCGCCTTGTGGTGGCACAGCAGGCACCACGGGCGGTCCGCGTCGCGCTGATCGAGCCAGTCCACGCACATGTCGGTGATGAGGTCGGTGACGTAGCCCTCGACGACGCGCTCCTGCCCCATGTCGAACATCCTCGGGTTGTGGTACAGGCCCTGGCCGGGCAACACGCTCCAGTAGTCAAAGCCGAACGGCTCGTTCTCGGGCTTGTGCCCCAGATGCCACTTGCCGATGAGCGCGGTCTGATAGCCCGCGCCCTGCAGCATCGCCGGGAAGGACGGCTGCTCGCGGGTCTGCAGGCCCTCGAAGAGCGTGAGCACGCCGTTGACGTGGCTGTACGTGCCCGTCAGGATCGTGGCGCGGCTCGGGGCGCAGATGGAGTTGGTGCA
>CAZZDO010000186.1:6282-9476 GCA_964653205.1 uncultured Armatimonadia bacterium
GTCCCCTCCACTATGCGCCATCCGTCCCGCCTCTTCCTGCAAAGCGAGACGCGGCAAGCCTGATCTGGCCTGCCGCGTAGGCGGGTTCGTCCTCGAACCCGCAAGACGAACCCGCAAATCGTGTGGTGTCGGGGACGAACCCACCCACGCGCATCCCGATGCGCAGCGCTCAGCTATCCGCCGCCAGCTCCCCCGGCGTGAACTCGTCCGGGATCATCAGGCTCAGGACGATCTCTTCGTCGCGGGCATCCACCTGGATCGTGTCGCCGTCGTTGAACTCCCCGCGCAGCAGCGAGCCGGCGATGCGGTTCTCCACCTGCTTCTGGATCTCCCGGCGCAACGGCCGCGCGCCGTAGACGGGGTCGTAGCCGCGGCGGGCCAGCAACTCGCCCCCGGCCTCGGTGACGTGCAGTTTGATGTTGCGGTCAGCGAGGGCCTTCTGGACGCGCGCCAACATCAAGTCCACGATCTGCAGGATTTCCTCCTCGGTCAGCGAGTGGAAGACGATGATCTCGTCAATGCGGTTGAGCAGTTCCGGTCGGAACGATTCCTTGAGCGCCTGGATGACGCGGTCGCGCATCTGCTCGTACTGGCGCTGGCGCTCCTCCTCACTCGCGGCGGTGATCGTCTCCTTGCGCTTGTCCTTGAGCTGGAAGCCGATCGTGCCGCCGGTGCTCACCGGGCGGATGTGCTCGCTGCCGACGTTGCTCGTCATGATGACGACGGTGTTCTTGAAGTCCGCCACGCGGCCGGTGTTGTCCGTCAGGCGCCCGTCCTCCAGGATCTGCAGGAGGATGTTGAACACGTCCGGGTGGGCCTTCTCGATCTCGTCGAGCAGGATGACGCGGTACGGGCGGCGGCGGACGGCCTCGGTCAGTTGCCCGCCCTCTTCATAGCCCACGTAGCCCGGCGGCGCGCCAATCAGCCGCGACACCGAGTGCTTCTCCATGTACTCGCTCATGTCAATGCGGACCATGGCATCTTCGTCGTCGAACAGGAACTCCGCGAGCGCCTTGGCCAACTCAGTCTTGCCCACGCCGGTGGGGCCCAGGAAGATGAACGAGCCGATGGGGCGGCGCGGGTCCTTCAGACCCGCCCGCGCGCGGCGGATGGCCTCGGACACGGCCACGATGGCCTCGTGCTGGCCCTTGACGCGCTCGTGCAGGCGCTGCTCCATGTCCAGCAGCTTGTGGGCTTCCTCCTCGAACATCTTCAGCGCCGGGATGCCCGTCCAGTCCGAGATGATCTGGGCGATGTCCTCGGCGTCCACGGTGTCGTCAATCTCGTCCAGGCCGGTCCAGGCCTCTTCAGCGCCCGGCAGCTTGCCCTGCAAGTCGTCCAGTTGCTGCTTGGTGCGGGCCGCGTCGTCGTAGCGGCCGTCCTGGGCTTCCTCGGCGCCGCGGGAGGTGAGGGTCGCGATCTCCTCGCGCAGCTTCTCCGGGCGCGGCGGCAGATCGAAGATCTCGATCCGCAGCTTGCTGGCCGCCTCGTCAATCACGTCAATGGCCTTGTCGGGCAACTGGCGGTCGGAGATGTAGCGGTCCGACAGCTTCGCGGCCGCCTCCAGCGCGTCGTCGGTGATCTTCACACCGTGGTGCTCTTCGTAGCGCGGGCGGAGGCCCTTGAGAATCTCGATGGTGTCCTCGACGCTCGGCTCGTCCACGAAGATCGGCTGGAAGCGCCGCTCCAGCGCCGGGTCCTTCTCGATGTTCTTGCGGTACTCGTCGAGCGTCGTGGCGCCCACGCACTGCATCTCGCCGCGCGACAGCGCGGGCTTGAGCATGTTGGAGGCGTCCATGGCGCCCTCGGCGGCCCCGGCTCCGACGACCGTGTGCAGCTCGTCAATGAAGACGATGATCTCGCCTTGCGCCTCGCGGATTTCGTCCATGACGGCCTTGAGGCGCTCCTCGAACTCGCCGCGGTACTTGCTGCCGGCGATCATCCCGCCGAGGTCCAGCGCCAGCACGCGCTTGCCTTCGAGGATGGACGGCACCTCATCCTTGACGATGGCCTGGGCGAGGCCCTCGACGATGGCAGTCTTCCCCACCCCGGCCTCGCCGATGAGCACCGGGTTGTTCTTGGTGCGGCGGGACAGCACCTGGATGACGCGGCGGATCTCCTTGTCGCGCCCGATCACCGGGTCGAGCCGGTCTTCGCGGGCCAGCTCCGAGAGGTCGCGCGAGTACTTCTTCAGGGCCTCATACTTGCTCTCGGCCGCCTCACTGTCCACGCGGTGGCTGCCGCGCACCGACTGCAGCGCCCGCAGCAGCGCCTCCTCGCTCAGGCCGGCCTGCTTGAGCAGCCGCGCCGCGGCCGTCTGCCCGTCCTCGACGATGGCCAGCAGCACATGCTCCCCGGCGATGTAGCTGTCGCCCATGCGCTGGGCGATGGTTCCGGCCAGGTCGAGCACGCGCTGGGTGTGCGGGGTGATGTAGACCTGCTGCTGGTCGCCGGCGCCGGGGCCGGAGACCTGCGGGCGGCTGCCCAGCTCCCGCTCGAGGCTGCCGACGAGCCCGGGGCGGTTCACGCCGGTCTCGTCCAGCACGCGCGGCACGACCGCGCCCTCCTGCTCCAGGAAGGCGAGCAGGATGTGCTCGATGTCGAGTTGGTTATGCTTATAGCGCTGCAGGATCTGCTGGCTGGCAGAGAAGGCCTGCTTGGCTTGATTGGTAAAGCGTTCGAAGTCCATAGTTCATCACTCGGTTTGCCGTAGGAGCGCCAGCTTCCAGCTGGCAGCCGTCGTTCAGTTGTCCTCGTCCAGCAACTCCTTCGCCGCCTCTTCCCAGTCCGGTGGCACGAGGACCAGCACGGGCTGGCTGATCGTCACGCCCAGGCCGCCGAGGCTGGCGATGTTGTTGGTCGGCAGGCGCACCGCCGGGATGTCGCTCCCCTGCAGGAAGCTCACGCACGCGTCCGCCTCGCTGTCGGCCTCGAGGCCGAGGAAGCTGGCGACGGCGACCCATTCCTCACTCTTCGGCGGGGCCGGTCGGGTCCGTCTCGGCATCGGTCAGCAACTCCTTCGCGTCCGCCTCGCGGTCCGGCGGGACGAGGACCCTCACCGGCAACATCGGCCCGCCGAAGCCGTCGAACACGACGGGGGCGCTCGACGGCGGCAGGCGCACCACGGGTATGGCGCTGCCCTCCAGGAGCGACACAATCATGTCAGCCTCGAGGTCCGCGGCGTGTCCGGACTG
>CAZZDO010000187.1:0-1347 GCA_964653205.1 uncultured Armatimonadia bacterium
GCCACTACACGTCCTGCACGAGTTGCTGTAGCGTCGCAATTCACTGCGCCCGGGCACGCGACATACTGCGCCATGGCGATGGCCGAGGGCGCGGTAAATCGCGCCACTACACGTCCTGCACGAGTTGCTGTAGCGTCGCAATTCACTGCGCCCGGGCGCGCAACATAGTGCGCCATGGCGATGGCCGAGGGCGCGATAAATCGCGCCACTACACGATCCCTGGAGACATGCCTTGGCAGGTACTCTGACCGGACTGGACGTTCTCGCCGCCGATGGCTTCGCGCCCCTGCAGGGCCTGCGCCTTGGGCTTGTGTGCAACCACACGGCCGTGGACCGGCAACGCCGCCATCTGCTGGACCTCGCCCTGCAGCATGGCTTGCAGGTGCAGGCCATCTTGTCCCCCGAGCATGGCTTTGCCGGGAAGCTCGATGAGCACGTCTCGTCGGGCGTCCACGAGCCCACCGGCCTGCCGATCCACAGTCTGTACGGACAGCACCAGCGCCCCACCCCGGAGATGCTGGAGGGCCTGGACGCGCTCGTGTACGACATCGCCGACATCGGCGTGCGGTTCTACACGTACACGACGACGATGACACACTGCCTGGGCGCGGCGGCGGAGGCAGGGCTGCCGTTCTTCCTGCTCGACCGCCCCAACCCCATTCGCGGTGACATCGTGGAGGGACCTATCCTCGACGACCCGCGGTCGCGGCTGTCGGCATGGCATGCGCTGCCCCTGCGGCACGGCTTCACGTCGGGCGAGTTGGCGCTGTGGGCCGACGCGGAGTACGCGTACGGCGCGGACCTGCGCGTCGTGCGCTGCGAGGGCTGGCGGCGGGACATGTGGTTCCACGACACGGGGCTGCCGTGGGTGAACCCCTCGCCCAACATCCGCAACCCGCGCCAGGCGCTGCTCTATGTGGCCATCGGGACGCTGGAGGCCTGCCACATCAGCGTCGGGCGCGGGACGGACACGCCCTTCGAGGTCATCGGGGCGCCGTGGATGGACGATCTGCAGGCGGCCGCGGCGCTGAACGAGGCCGTAGCGGCGCGGTTCATCGCGCTCTCGGAAACGGGCGCGATGAATCGCGCCGCTACGTTCAGCCCCATTGCCTTCACGCCCTACGAGCGCGAGTTCGTCGGCGAGGAGTGCCGTGGCGTCTTCATTGACCTGCACGACTGGGAGGCGTTCGAGCCGGTGCGGGCCAGCCTGCAGATCGCGGAGGCGCTGCAGCGGCTGTGGCCGGAGGAGTTCGGGGCGGCGAGGATGCGCCATCTCCTCGGCAGCGCGGCGGCGACGGAGGCGGTCGTGCAGTTGCGCCCGGTCGAGGAGATCATGGCGGCGTGGCA
>CAZZDO010000187.1:1447-9349 GCA_964653205.1 uncultured Armatimonadia bacterium
CAGGTACGGCCGCCCCTCCCCGTGGTACAGCTCCACCCAGCGCACCAGCAGGTCGTGGTCGAGCGGCGTCTCCGGCCGCATGACCGGGGCCGTCTTGCCATCGGGCATGATGGCGTCGAGCGTCATGTCATCCACCCACACGCGCGCCCGCCCGTCAATGTGGATCATGATGCGGAGCACGTCCGACTTTTCGCCGACGGTGAACTCCCCGGACACGAGCGTCCAGCCCGCCCCGGCGGGAGGGTAGGGCAGCCGGCAACTGCCGCCGGTGCCCTTCAGATCATTCGTCAGTGTAGCCGCGAGGATCGCGCCGCCGGGTGGGGCGTGGTCAGTCTTCATCCAGGCGCTGAGGCGGACCTTGCGCCCGATCGCGAACTCCCCGCCGACCCGCACGTTCTGCGATACCTGCACGGTGTCGGCGTCGGTGGCGTTGTCCAGGCGCAGGCTCGATTCCCCGCCGTGCTTCTCGGCCTCGTCCCGCGTCCACGTGCCGGTCCACTTCCGCCCCCCGTACTCCTTCACTTGAGCCCAGCCGAGCAGGTCGCGCCCCGGCGCACCCTCGAACTCGCCGTTGACCAGGAGCGGCCCCGGGCCCAGCGCCATGTCGGGCCTGAAGTGCGGCATCTGGCCGTTGGCGAAGCAATACGCCGTCATCACCGTGTCATCGGCGCGTGGGTTGCTCTGGAAGGTCGGCAGGTAGTCGTGATAGACGTAGTTGAACACGGAGGCCCACTCGTAGGGCGATTCGCAGTCGCGGTAATCCTGCAGGCCGACAAGATGGTTGAAGCGCTCGTTGGGCTCTTCGAAGCAGGCCACGAAGTCGCGCTGCAGCTTGCGGCATTGCTCGCGCTCAGTCTGAAGCTGCCGGGCGAAGGCCTCCGTCATCCACAGGCCGGGCCCCGGCGGGTGGCCGTGGGTGGTGCTGTAGCACCACGGGAAGTTGCCGCCGACGACCTGGTCGTTCTGCACGATCTCGACGCCGCGCCGACAGATGGGCGCCGCCACGTCGCGGTTCCACCAGTCAATCGTCCATGGGTCGCCCGGGCACAGGCACGAGGTTGCGCCGCCCCGGAGCCAGCTCCGGTCCCCCTGGTAGACCTTCCCGTCGCGCGTCAGGACGGCGTGCGGGGCGCCGACACTCGCGAAGCGCTCCCGGTCGTCCCACTTGAAGCTGCCGTCAGGCTGCTTGTCGAACGTCAGGGTCCAGTGGTAGCCCGAGGGCCAGAAGAAGTCGTGGCAGCCATGCCGGCGCGTCCAGGCCTGTAGCTCAGCGAAGGCCCCGTCCGACGGGAAGACGGGGAAGTAGTCGGGCGTCACCCATGTCCAGACCTTTTCCCAGCCCCAGTAGGCCGTGATGAGCGGCGCGGACGGGAACCGCTTGCCCCAGTAGTCCGTCAGCCAGCGCCGGATGGTCGCGGGGTCGGCCAGCCACTCGCGGCTGAAGCGCACCATGGCAGGGCCAGCCTTGAGCCACTGCGGCAGGTCGCTGCGCCGCGCGAGGGTGCGGGCGCACCACGCCTGCGTCTCGGCCCACGCGCGATAGAGGTCGGCGCCATCGCGCCAGTCGGTCGCGGTGTGCGCATCGGCGCCGGCGAAGGTCGTCAGGACGAGATCATAGTCCAGGGCGAAGGGCGAAGCAGCGAAGCAGTACTCGCTCCAGTATGTCTGCAACCCCTCGGCGGTGCGCACCACCGTCAGGCGCTTGGGGTAGCCTTTGGCGTCGTAGGCGGCCGTGTAGAAGCCGGCCGGCGGCGCGACGAGGCAGCCGAACTGCGCGGCGAGGTTCCCCGGCTCCATGCCGCTGACCCGCGCCCCGGTCTTGAGGTCGGCCGGCGCGCGCACGACGCCACCCTTGGTCGCACCGATGACGAGCGAGTCGTCCGCCGCCTGCTCGCCCAGGGGCGCGCGCAGGGCGCAGACCGGGAACTGCACTTCCTCCAGCACGAGCGTGTCCGGGTACGTCGCCGACAGGCGCCAGCGCACGAGCGCATCGGCCGCACCGACCGTGGCCGAGCAGACGACGTTCACGCCGCGTTGCGCGAGGTCGTCGTACTCGAGGACCGCCGTCTCCCCCTCGACGCGCGTACGGAAGGCCGCGGCCTGGGAGGCGTCCAGGCGCGTCTGCGGCGCTGTGGGTTCCCCCTTCGTCGAGAACACCAGCGCGAACAGTGGCGGCCGGCCCTGCGGAGCGATGAACTCCAGCCCCGTCTTCGTGTCCACGAAGGAGCAGAGCGTCCCCCGGTTCTCCTTGCTCAGCGCAAGCGAGAGACGCGAGTTCTCAAGGCGGACCTCCTGCGACGACTCGGAGACACGCACCGCCGCGGCGGCGCTTGCCACGGGCACCAGTATCCACAGGGCTGTCAGGGCCAGGCCGTAGCGCATGTTGGCTCCCTCAGAACCGCACTTCCTTGCCCGTCTGGGCGGACTTGAAGAGCGCCTCGACGATCATGACGATCTTCATGCCGATGCGGCCGGTGTCAATCAGCGGGACCTTGCCCAGCAGCCCGGCGACCCAGTGGGCCTGAGAGCTGGCGTAGCCCGCGGTCTCGGGCCGCAGTTGGTTCTCGCGCCAGTCCCATTGGTCCACATCGAAGGTCGTGTCGCCGTCCAGACCGCTGACGTTGCTCCGGAAGGTCAGCGGATCGAGCGTCAGGCCACCCTTGCTGCCGTAGATGGCATGCTTGGGCCCCTGCTGGCCGTGGATAGCCCACGCCTCCTCGATGAAGAGCGTGATGCCGCCGGCCAGCTTGACGAAGCCCAGCCCCAACTCCTCCACATTGTAGCCGGAGGCCTTGCGGCGCTTGGCGTCCATGTCCAGCTCCTGGTAGGTCGAGCCCGAGACGCTGAGCAGGTCGGGGTTGTCCATCAGGTGGAGCATCAGGCCAATGTGATAGACGGCCATGTCCACGAGTGCGCCGCCGCCGGAGTTCTGCTTCTGCACAAAGGGCGGGGTGCCGTAGCCGTCCACATACGGGCGGCCGCGGCGGCGGTAGTTGGCGGCCTTGGCGTAGTAGATCTTGCCCAGGTGCCCCTCGTCAATCAGGTGCTTGGCCGCGCGGGCCGGCTTTGAGAACAGCGTACCGAGCTGCATGGCCAGCTTCTTGCCGGCCTGCTCGGAGGCCTCCACCATCTTGCGCGCGTCCTTGCTGGTCAGCGTGAGCGGCTTTTCGCAGTAGACGTGCTTGCCGGCCGCGAACGCCTCGCAGGTGACGGGGCAGTGCAGCGCGTTGTGCAGGCACACATCCACCGCGTCAATCTCGTCCATGGCCAGCAGCTGCTTGTAGTCGGTGAAGACGTGGGGAATGCCCTGCTCGGCGGCGATCCGCGCGGCCTCGTCCTGGCGGAGGTCCGCGACGGCCAGAACCTCCACGTCCGCCATGTCCTTGTACGCGTTAAGGTGGTGCTTGCCGATCATCCCGGTGCCGATCACGCCGACCTTCAGCTTCTTCATGTTGTGTCTCCTGATGAGAGTTGGCCAGAGGTTCGCGCTGCGAAGTGCGCCACCTTCCGCGCGGGAAGGATTCCCGCTCCACAACGGGAACGGTGTAGGAGCGGTCACCAGACCGCGACCGGGACCGGGAGCCGGTCGCGCTGCGGACGGTTGCGTCCGCGGGTGACCGCTCCTACACCGTCATACGTCATGGAGAGCCTCACATGAAGATTGCACGCTTTGAGCATCACCACGAGATCAGGCAAGGCGTTGTCGAGGGCGACGAGCTGGACTTGCTGGCGCCGGGAGGCCACACGCGCTCCGGAGAGATCATCAAGCTCGAGGATGTGAAACTGCTCGCCCCCGTGTGCCCGCCCAATGTCATCGCCCTGGGGCTCAACTACCGGCAGCACGCCACCGAGTCGCAGATGAAGCTGCCGGAGCGGCCGCTGATGTTCCTGAAGGCCACCACCTCGGTCATCGGGCCCGAGGATGCGATCGTCCTGCCGCACGTGGCCCCCGCCGAGGTGGACTACGAGGCCGAGCTGTGCCTCGTCATCGGCAAGACGGCCCGCAACGTATCCGAGGCCGAGGCCCTGGACTACGTCATGGGCTACACCTGCGGGAATGACGTCTCGGCGCGGGACTGCCAGATCCGCCTCGACGGTGGCCAGTGGGCCCGCGGCAAGAGCTTCGACACCTTCTGCCCGCTGGGGCCGTGGATCGAGACCGACCTGGACCCGGACAACTGCGGCATCCGCTCGCGGCTCAACGGCCAGATGATGCAGGACTCCAACACCTCGGACCTGATCTTCAACTGCCGCTTCCTGATCAGCTACCTCAGCCACAGCCTGACGCTGCTACCGGGCACGGTCATCATGACCGGCACCCCGGAGGGCGTCGGCTTCGTGCGCCAGCCGCCGGTGTACATGAAGGCCGGCGACGCCATCGAGATCGAGATTGACGGCATCGGGACGCTACGGAACCCCGTCGTGGCGGACGAGGCGTAGGGCCTGCTGCCTGAGGCAATTCACTCCCACCAGGAGAAGGAGATAGCCGAAGATGACTGCCAAAGCCAAGGTGTTGTGCATCCTGACCCAAGACGGCCTCGACCGCGTGATGCGGCCGGAGGACCAGGCGAAGATGAAGGCCGAGTTCGAGGTGACGTTCAACAAGACCCAGAAGATGCCGGACACCGCGGCTATCGCGCGCAAGATCGCTGGCTATGACATCCTCCTCGGCGGCTGGGGCAGCCCGCCGCTGACCGAGAAGGTCTTCGCCAAGGCCGACAAGCTGAAGATGTACGCCCATTTCGCGGGCTCGGTGAAGCACATCCTGTCGCCCGAAGTGGTGCGTGACATTCTCATCCCCCGCAACATCGTGACGTATTCGGCCAACGAGGCGATCGGCTACAACGTGGCGGAGTCCTCGGTCGGCCTGCTGCTGATGCTGGGCCACCACTGGGTCCCGTTCGTCAACGACTTCCGCGAGACGGGCCGCTGGCGGTCCGACGTGGCGCCGTGGACCGGGCAGTTCCTGCAGGGCGCGACCGTCGGGATCGTCGCGGCCAGCAAGGTCGGGCGGCATGTCATGAAGCTGCTGTCCGGCTGGGACTTGAAGATCGTCTGCTACGACCCGTACCTCAGCCCGGCCGAAGCCAAGAAGCTCGGCGTGCGCAAGGTCAGCCTCGAGACGCTCTTCAAGACTTCCGACTACATCACGGTCCACACGCCGACCACGCCCGAGACGGACAACATGATCGTCGAGAAGCACTTCAAGCTGATGAAGGATGGGGCCACCATCATCAACACCGCCCGCCCCAAGGTCTTCGACCAGGACGCGCTCTACCGCGAGGCCAAGACCGGGCGCATCCAGGTCTGCCTGGATGTCACGACCCCCGAGCCGCTGAACCCGGACAACCCGATCGGCAAGCTGCCGAACGTCTACATCACGCCGCACATTTCCGGCGCCGGGTTCTACGGGTACTTCAAGATCGGGGAGAATGGCCTGAAGGCGATGAAGCAGCGGATGGCGGGGAAGAAGGTCTTCGGCGCGGTGCCGTACGAGGTCTACGACCGGTTGGCGTAGGGCTCGCCAACCCCGCGATGGTGGTTGAGGAGCGGCTTCCGGACGTGACCGACCATCGGTCGCGGCTGGGAGCCGCTCTTACGGTTCCTGAGGGGGCTCAGCGGGCACCGGGGCCCTGGGCAGGCCCACGTGGTAGTGAAGGCTCAGCAGCCGAATGACGATCACGACGAGCATCGCCACCGGCATGCTGATGGCCTGTGACACGTGCCACCGCGCGAGGTACCAGAACAGCGCCGCGCCGATGATGCAGGCGGAGGCGTAGACCTCCTTGCGCAGCACTACCGGCACATCCCCCGCCAACAGGTCCCGGATGATCCCCCCGCCGATGCCCGTCAGCGTCGCCAGCACAATCGTGCCGACGGCCCCGAGGCCCGCGTCCATGGCCTTCGTCGCGCCGATGACGGTGAAGGCCCCCAGCCCCACCGCATCAAACCACAGCAGCAGCGTCTCCCCCCGCGTCACGACCCGGTAGAGCCCGAAGACGATCAGCGCCGCCGCCAGCGAGAGCAGGATGTAGCTGGAGTCGTGGAACCAGAAGGGCTGGCGGCCGAGCATGACATCGCGGATCGTGCCCCCGCCGATGGCGGTCACCACGGCGAGGACGGTCAGGCCGAAGAGGTCCATCCCCCGCCGGACAGCCTTCAGCGCGCCGGAGACGGCGAAGGCGAAGGTGCCGAGGGTGTCGAGGAGGGTGAGGAGGAGCATTGGGGAGGAGTTCGACTGGAAGGCGGGAGGGACCTGCCAGGTTCTTCGTTGACCGAACGAGGGTGCGCGCGTTACAATGCCTACATACACACAACCAGACAGGAGACGTTCCATGCCCAAGATCACGGACAATTCAAACCGCCGCGTCGCGGTCAACATCAGCCTCAGCGTCGGCCTGCTGGAACATCTCGACGCCCGGGCAGCGACAGAAGGGCTTAGCCGCTCCGCCTACATCCGCGCCGCCATCGAGCGTGCGATGGAAGACGCCGACGACATCGCGGTGTCGGAGGCACGTCTGAAGGATGAGAGCGACCCGTGGGTGTCGTGGGAGCAAGTGAAGGCTGAGGCCGGGCTGTGAGCTACCAACTAGCGCTGAAGGGGACGGCGCAGAAGGAGTTCCAGCAGCTACCGGCGCGAATTCGAGAGCAGGTAGCGCGCCAACTGGAGGCTCTCCAACTTGAGCCGCGCCCCCCCGGCTGCCTGCCCCTGAGTGGCGAGCTGCGAGGGCAACACCGTGTGCGCGTCGGCGACTACCGGATCGTCTACATTATCGACGAGGCTGCACAGCGAGTAGGCGTTACGCGCATCCGTCACCGCAGTCAAGTGTACAAGTAGCCCTCATCGTCCGCCCCCACTGACGACGCACGAGGCCGTGCACGGTCTGCCGAAGAGGTCCATCCCTCGGCGGACGGCCTTCAACGCGCCGGAGACGGCGAAGGCGAAGGTGCCGAGGGTGTCGAGGACGAGCAGCAGGAGCATGGCGGCTATTTCGCGACTTCGTCCCCGTCAACCTGCGGCCGCCAGTCTTGACAGTTGGCGTTCCCGCGTATATGCTGTGTATATACATATTGGGACGTGTCGGGGAGCGGGTGCCATGCACTTCAGGGAGATCGAGTGCTCGGAGGCCGTCGCTGAGAAGATCCAGAGCAAGCATGGAGTGGAGCCGTCGGAGGTGGAGGAGGTACTTGCGGACGATCCCCAGGCCCGTCGCGCTGGTCGAGAATTGTACTCGGTGTCGGGGCGAACAGACAGCGGCCGCTACCTCGTCATCCTCCTGCACGATCTCGGAGACGGCGTCGGACGACTGGTGACCGCGCGGGAAATGGATGCCTCGGAACGTCGCGCCCACAGGAAGCGGTGATGGCAGTGCCCAAGAAGCGGCTACCGGAGTTCAAGACAGAGGAAGAGGCAGCAGAATTCTGGGACACCCACAGTCTTGCTGACTACTGGGACCAGATGGAGCCGGTGCAAGTGACCTTCGCGCCTGGTGCCCTCAAGCTCAAGCAGGTCTGCCTGCGCCTGTCGCCCCCGATGATCGAGCAGGCCAAGCGCATCGCCGCCAGCAAGGGCATCCGCTACCAGACGCTGCTACGGATGTGGATTACGGAGCGGATGAAGCAGGAGGAAGCGTGACCGCAAGGCACGCTTCAGCGCGCCGGAGACGGCGAAGGCGAAGGTGCCGAGGTAGTCGAGGAGGGTGAGGAGGACCACGGAGGGATAGTTCGGGGCAGGCCTGCCCCGCACCTGCCGCCGGGCGTCGAGGCATCTGAGCCTGCGGGAGAGCGAAACGCTCTCCCGCAGGCCTGCAGTCTGACCGGGGATGGCGGCTTACGCGAAAACTGCCGTCCAGGTGCCGCTGTCGCCCGTCTCGTCCTTCCAGGTTCCCGTGGCGCCATTGA
>CAZZDO010000188.1:0-9347 GCA_964653205.1 uncultured Armatimonadia bacterium
CACCGTCACGGTGCCGGCCAACGTAGAAGTACGTGACGCCCTCGCCGACTGGATCAAGGTGCGGCCGCCGGTCAAGCACGACGCGTTGTTCACCGCGGAGAAGTACCCGTACGAGGGCATCACCCGCTGGACCGTTCACGACATCTGGCACCGCCGGCTGGCGAAGCATCTCCCCAAGGAGTTGGCGGAGAAGTTGAAGGGGCCGCACCAGGCACGGCACGCACTGGCCCGGCTGTTGCTCGATCAGGGCGTGCCGCTGCCGGACGTAGCGGCGATCCTCGGCCACGCCAGCGTGGCCACCACCGCCAACATCTACTGCCGACCGAGCGAGGCGGACCTGCGAAAGCACTTGGACCGGGCCGTGGGCGAGGACGTGGAGGAGTGACGGCGGCCGATGGGACCCGTGGGACTCCACCCCCCGCTCAGCCGGGAGGGGGCCGGGGGCAATATCCGAAGATGGAGAGTCCTCAGGCGGGGGGCAAAAAGTGAGAAGGGCTCTATCCCTTTGGACGCCGACCATGATCGGGGCCTTGGGGTCCCCGATCGGGTCCGGACCGAAGGACCTTGCTCACCCAGACTTGACTACAGCCGAGGTGCCGAGCGAGATCGGCCTGACTGGCGAACTTGCCCGAGGCCAACATCGCCCGGAAGCGGGCGGCCCGCTCCGCCGGCGACTCCCGCTCAGCGGGCTGCGGCGGCACGAGCCGGGAACGGGTGGAGCGGCGTCCGCAACGTACTCGGACCGACGGCAGGACGGAGCAGGACATCCGCCGGTGAATCGTGCCGGGGCTACCAAGATACCCAAAAATGGCCCCAGGGCACCCTCTGGGGCCGTTTTGCGTCTGTCACTCCGCCGTCGGTGGGGTGGGCCCGCGCTCCTTCTCCTCCAGGGCCTTCTCAGTGGTCGCCACGGCCTCCAACCCCAGGCTCTGCCGGCGCTCCTGATCCTTGTCCATGAAGAACCCCTGCTGCACCAACTGCAACGCCCGCGTGTAGACCTCCCCATAGTTGGCTACGTGCTCGATCCGGGCCTCCTGCGGGTGATGGCGCCCGAAAGCCACCGCCGCCGCCAGCGGCGTCTCGCCGAACTCCGAGTCGGCGTTCGCAAGGATGAGATCGCGGGCGCGCTGCCGCGTCGGTCGTGTCACCGGGCTGTTGCTCCACTCGAACGCGTAGTTGCGGGCGAGATACCGGGCCGTCTCCCCCAGGCGGTTCATCAGCCTCGGTTCGTGGGCCACCGCGAACGTCAACATCAGCTTCAGGAACCGCTGGCGAACCGGGGAGTTGCCGGGGAGGACCAGGTAGCGCCGGGCGCCGAAAACTCGCCGGGCGGTGCGCTCGATGGCGGTCCGCATCGGCCCGGTCAGCCGTAGGGTCCGCACCCGCTCCTCCACCCACTGCGCCATGTCGTTCTCGAGATCGGCGATCTGCCTGGCGACCATGGCGTCACGCGCGGCGTACTTGTCGGTCACTTCTGGGGCCATAGGCTCCCCCTTACTGGAGCGCGTCCGTGGTATCGAGCGAGGGCGGCGACAACGCGGAAACGGCCAGGGTCTGCGGTCGGCGGGGCCACCACCATAGTGCATGTTCGCCGTCGCCACACCCGCGACCTCGTGCCGCTACCGAGGCGGCACGTTCTCGGTCCGACGGCAGGTGCTGAGGTTCGCGCCGGTGGTCTGCTGCAAGTGCGGTGAGGTGTGTCGGGCGTTCTCCACCGCCCGTGCCCAGGCGGCTGCGGCTTCGGGCTGCCGTCGCATGTGCCAGAAGATCGCTCCCCGCCCGATGAGACTGCGCGCTTCCCAGTCTCTCCAGCCGCGCCGCTTTGCCTCGGCTGCTGTCTCGCGATACGCCGCCGCGGCTGCCTGCACCGCCCCCGTCTGGTGGTCGGCCGCCGCCAGCCCAATCTTCGCGCCGAGCAGCAGGTCGGGACGGCACCCCTCCGTCATGGCGTCGCACACCGCCGCGAAGTGGGTGCGCGCCTCTTCGGTAGCCCGGTCGGCGAGCGCGGCCCAGCCCAGTCCCAGCGTGGCGTCGAGTTGGCAGGCCAGGTCGCCGGTGCGCCGTGCGGCGGCCTGCGCCTCCCGGAAGCAATCCACGGCTTCCCGGGGGGAGCGCAGCGCCAGATGGGCCTGGTCGTAGTGGTGCCAACCCAGCGCGCTGAGCAAGGGGGCCTCCTCGAGCGGCGCCGCGCACTCCCGGGCCATCGCCAGAGCGTGCTCCAATCGCGTCCGGGCCGCGTCGTACTGGCCCAGTTGGTTCTCGACCGTTGCCAGGATGCGTTCAGCCTCGAGGCTCCGTCGGACGTCGCCCGCCGTCTCGGACCCGTCGCCGACCTGTATCGCCAGCCGGGTGGCCTCGGCCCAACGGCATTCGCGGCAGGCGACGCCGGCCAGGACGAGGCGGGCGGCCGTAGCCTCGTCGGTGAGCGCAGGGCGCTTGTGGCAGAGCTTGAGGGCCTCTTCGCACTTGCGGCGGGCCTCGACGGTTTCGCCGCGGCTGAGGAGGGCCAGGCCCAGCTCGCACAGGGCCACGGCCCGGGCCTGCCGCCCCTGTGCGGGCGCGGCGCTGAGGTCCACTCGCTCCGTGGGGTCGGTGGGGATGGAGAAGGACATGCGGAGCTATTCGCTTCCGACAGGGGCGTCACCTTGGCGGAGTGGTGTGGCGCGCCTGGCGGCGGGCGGACTCGCGGTAGAGTTCGGCGAGAATGGTCGCGACGGCCTGGTAGAGTGCCGGGGGAATGCTGGCCCCGACCGGGCAGGCGGCGTACAGCGCGCGCGCCAGGGGCGGCTGCTCGCGCACCGGGATGCCGTAGCGGCGGGCCAGAGCCTTGATGCGCTCGGCCAGACGCCCCTGTCCGCGTGCCACGACCATCGGGGCCGCCTGGCCGGGGGCGTACTGGAGGGCGACCGCGACATGAGTGGGGTTCGTCACCACCACGGTGGCCTTGCTGGCCTGGGCGCTGATGCCGTCGCGCAGCAGCTTCTCGCGGGCGCGGCGTTGCTGGCCTCGCACGTGCGGGTCCCCCTCCGTCTCGCGCACCTCCTGCCGCATCTCCTCGCGCGTCATGCGCAGCGACCGCAGGTAGTCGAACCGCTGCCAGACCACGTCGGCCGCGCCGAGGACGAGCATCGCCACGGCGGTCTTGAGGCACAGCTCGCGGGCGACGCGCCCCACGGCGGCGACCGCCCCGGACAGCTCCATCTCGCCGAGTTGCAGTAGCTGCGGCAGGCGGCTGCGCAGCACCAGCCACGCCACGAACGCGGCCAGCGCCACCTTGAGCAGCGACTTGAGCGTCTCCACGAGCCCCTGCATCGAGAAGATGCGCTTGAGCGCCTTGGCGGGGTTGAGGCGGTCCAGGCGGGGCGTGAGCGGGTCCAGTGAGGGCGTCAGGCCGCCCTGGGCAAAGGTCAGCAGCACCGCGCCGAGGGCGACGATCCCCAGCAACGGGCCCAGAGCGTGGGCGCCTACCGCCAGCCAGGCGAGCAGCAACTCGCGCGCGCCTTCGGCCGTGGGTGCGGTCTCATGGAGGGCGCCGAGCGTGTGCTGCGTGGCCTGCAGCACCGCGCGGGACAGGCCCGGCATCCACGCGGCGCCCGCCGCGATGGCCAGGAGCAGCACACCCGCCGAGACCAGGTCGCGGCTGCGGGGCGACTGCCCCTTGGCACGGGCCTGCTGTTGGCGGCGTTGGGTTGGCTCGAATTGCTTGTCGGCGCTCACGGTCTCACGCCCCCACGGCCCGGAGCACCGCCAGCAGGTGGCTCTCCAGCAGCGCCAGCGTCTCGGTCAGCAGGCGGACGAGCAGGGGGCTGGAGAGGGCCAGGGCCGCCAGCCCCACGATGATCTTGCCGGGCAGGCCGACGAGCATCAGGTTCATCTGCGGCATGCTGCGGCCGACGAGGCCGAGGGTGAGGTCAGCGAGGATCAGCGCGGCAACGACCGGCGCCGCGGTCTGCAGGGCCAGTGTGAACAGCGCCTGGACGGCGGACAGGGCGACCGCTGCCAGCGACCGGTCAAAAACGAGCGTGCCGACGGGGCATAGCTCGACGCTGCGCACGAGGCCGCGCAGCAGCCAGTGATGGCCGTCGAGGGCGAACAAGAGCACCACCGCGGCCAGGAACCAGAACTGGCCGATGACGGACGACGAGCCCGCGCCGACCGGGTCGTAGAGCGCCCCGGCGCGGAAGCCGATCTGCAGGTCCACGACCTCGCCGGCCAGCCGCGCCGCTTCGAGCAGCCACGACAGCAGCAGGCCCATGATGCCGCCGAGGATGAGTTCGCTGAGCAGCAGCGCGACGTAGGCCTGCGGGGTGAGGGCGAGCAGGGCCGGGTTGGGGGCGGCCACCAGGGGGGCCACGGTGCAGGCGAGGGCCACCGCCAGCGTCACTCGCACAAGCGGCGGGACGGAGGCGGCGCTGAACCCCGGGGCGGTGGCGACCAGGGCGAAGGTGCGCGGGCAGGCGGCCAGGAGGATCAGCCACTGGGCCGGTAGCGTCATGACGCTACCTCACCATCTGCCCCAGGTTAGTCAGGCACTGCTCGGTCAGGCGCACCAGGTGGTCGAGCATCCACGCCCCGCCGATGATCAGCACCAGCCCGGCCCCCAGCAGCTTGGGCAGGAACGTCAGGGTGGCTTCCTGCACCTGCGTCACGGCCTGCAGGATGCTGACGGCCACACCAATGACGAGCACGACGCCGAGCACCGGCCCGGCGCACAGCAGGGCGGTGGTGAAGGCCTGGCGGCACAGATCGAGGATCGTGGCGTCGGTCATGGCGCTATCCGAAGCTCAACACGATGGACTTGGTGATCAGGTGCCAGCCGTCCACGAGCACGAAGAGCATCACCTTCAGCGGCAGCGACACCATCACCGGCGGCAGCATCATCATGCCCAGGGACATCAGCACGCTGGACACGATGAGGTCCACCACCACGAAGGGAATGAACAGCACGAACCCGATCTGGAAGCCGGCGCGCAACTCGCTGATGATGTAGGCGGGGATGAGAGCGCCGAAGGAGACGTCTTCGGGCTTGTGGGGCCGCGGGCTGCGTGAGAGTGTGATGAACAGCCCCAGGTCCTTCTCGCGGGTCTGCTTGAGCAGGAAGTCACGCAGCGGCGCGGCGGCCTTGGCGACGGCCTGGTCGCTCCGCAGCTTCCCGGCCAGGTAGGGCTTGATCGCCTGCCCATCCATCTGCTGCCACACCGGGGCCATGATGAAGAAAGTCAGGAACAGGGCCAGGCCGATGAGCACGGCGTTGGGCGGCGTCTGCTGTGTGCCCAGGGCGCTGCGCAGGAAGCTGAGGATGATGATGATGCGGGTGAAGCAGGTCAGCATGATGAGCAGCGCCGGGGCCAGCGACAACACCGCCAGCCCCACGAGCAGCTTGAGCGCCGCGGCCATGTCGGCGGGACGGTCCGGAGAGGGCAGCAGGCCGCCCAGCGCCGTCGGCAGCGGCTGCGCGGCCGCCGGGACGACGGCAAGCAGCAGGGCGAGCAGGGCGAGCGCAAGCAACGGGCGGGGCATGGACCTGCTCCTACAGGTGAGTCGGTTCCTGCGGCGCGGCGGACGCCTGCGCGCGCAGGGCGTGGATGAGGCGGCTGCGCTCCCGCGACCAGTCCGCTTCGCGTTCGCGCAAGAGCGCCGGGCGGTCGGGCGCCGGCGCGGGCTTCTCGTCGGCCACGGGCGGGGTGGGGGAGAGCCACTGGTGCGTCTCGGCCGGAGCGGGTGCGGCGCAGACCGGCTCCACGGGCGCCACCGGCGCGAAGGACGACGTGCTGTCCGGGGCCAGCGTCAGCAGCAGCGACACCTGGTCCAGCACCGCACTGAGCAGCACCGTCGTGCCGTCCACCTCGACGAGGTGCAGCGTGCCCTGCTGTGGGCCCAGCGGCAGGCTCTCGGCCAGGCGCAGTCGTGGCGCGGCCTCCGGCCAGTCGTCATTCGCCTCCCGCCGGTTCCCGCGACGCTGGGACAGCTTGACGAGCCCCCAGCCGGCCGCGGCAATCAGCAGCAGGCCCAGCGCGGCCTTCGTGCCCACATCCACCAGCGACACCTCACGCGGGGCGGCCTCCTCCAGGACAGTCTCGTCCGGAAGCTGCGTAGCGTGCTCAGCGGCCGGCGCCGGCGGAGCAGAGGGGGCGGGCTTGAGCAGCAGCGCCGGCAGCAGCGCGGCCAGCCCCGCCAGTCCCAGCATCCACCAGTTCGGGCGGAAGCCGGGGGGCAGCCGGAAGCCGCTCATCAGTCCCTGCGGGGGGTGCTCAGGGCTCATGCCGCTCCCTCCTCCGCCACTTCGGGCGCGGCCCCGGGCAGGTCCGTGACCCGAAAGCCAAAGATGTCGTTGAGCACGATGATCTCCCCGCGCGCGACCAGCCGCCCGTTGACGTACAGTTCGAGGGGCTCGCCGGGGAAGCGGTCCAACTCGACCACCGCGCCGGGCTTGAGCGCCAGGACTTCGGCCAGCGGCAGTTCGGCCCGCCCCAGCTCGACGGTGAGCTTCAGCGGCACATCCAGCATGGCCGCTAGGTTGCGGAAGTCCAGGGCCTGGCGGCCGGAGCCGTCGGCGACGGCGGGCGGCTGCGGCCCGGTGGGTTCAGAGGGTACGGCTTGCGGCGCGGCGTTCTCGCTCATCCGGGTCTCCTACTGCATCACAAAGGAAGTGAAAAGCACTTCGTGGATCGTGTATTCCGGCAGCGCCTCGGCCAGACGGGACTGCGCCTCGGCCTTCAGCTTCGCCCGCCCGGCACCGGTGCGCAACTGGGCGAAGACGCCACTGGAGAGTACCGTCGTAACGCAGTCCTTGGCCACGGCGAGATCGTCGCCGGGCAGGTCGTTGTCCTCGGCCGCACCGTGGCCGCTCTTCTTGGCGCTGACGGGCAGCCCGGCGACGCGGATGGACACCTCGGCGCGCAAGTAGCGGTTCTCGGCGCCGCCCTCGAGGTTCACCAGGAACTCGCCGAGGTCCACTACGACGGCCTCGTGGCTCGGCTCCCCGCCCTTGTCCTTGGCGTGCGTCTCCTTGGCGGGCTTGTGGTCCTTGTCCCTGCTCTTCTCCGCGGCGGTGTCCGTCTTGCCCTCGGCCGAGTGCGCCTTGGCGCCGAGCATCTTGGCGCCGAGGACGACGCCGCCGGCCCCGGCCGCCAGGACCAGGACAATCACGACGATCATGACGACCAGGCCCTTGCCTGCCTGGGGAGTCTGCCGGTTCATGGTTGCTCCTTTCGCGGTCGTGCACCCGCACGATCCAGATGGGGGCTGAGGTCTACCTCCGCCTTAGCCGCCGGGTCGGACGAGTCGGCCTCGGACGCCTCAGCCGGTGCAGCGGCGGACGACTTCGCCCTGCCGGGTAACGGTGTGATCTTGATCTCCACGCGGCGGTTGCGCGCGCGGTGCGCTTCGGAGTCGTTGGGGAAGGCCGGGTGGGTGTCGGCCAGACCCATGTACGAGCAGTGCTCGGCCGTTACCGCACCCGACCGGATCAGTCGGAAGGCCACATTGCGGGCGCGGTCCGCCGATAGCTCCCAGTTCGAGCTGTAGCGCCCATTGCGCACCGGCAGGCTGCAGGTGTGGCCGGTCACGCGCACGGCGTGGCGGTCCTGCTTGAGCGCCTTGGCGATGGCGTCCAACGCCCGTAGCATGGCCTGACTCGGCTCCGCGCTGCCGGGGGCGAAGTACACCGTCGTGGCCGGTAGCACGACCGTCACTTCACCGTTGCGGGCAGTGATCTGCAGGCCGGACACCAGGGGGCGGAGTTCCTTGGCCAGCGTCCGCTTAAGGCTCCCCGGCCCGCCGCCTAACATGGGCATGATGCCCGGCGTGCCCGTCCGCTGCTCGGGACCCTGCGCGACGTTCATCGAGCCCTTCAGCACGCCCGTCCCGCCCAGTTGCGCCTGCACCGCCCCGGTCATGGCGTCGAACTTCTTCAGGTCGAGTTGGCTCATGCTGTACAGCATGATGAAGAAGGCCATCAGCAGCGTAATCATGTCGGCGTAGGTCAGCAGCCAGCGCTCGGCGTTCTCATGCTCCTCGGAATGCCCGCGTCGCTTGGCCATGTCAGGCCGCCTTCGCCGCCGCCGGCGGCTCCCCGGCCGCCTCGTCCTTGGCCCAGTTGCGTTCGTCCGGCTTCAGGAAGGACTTCAGCCGCTCCTCGACGATCAACGGGCTGAGCCCCGCCTGCACGGCCATGAGGCCCTCGAGCAGGATCTCCCGCTGGTGGGATTCCTCGCTGCTGCGGATCGCCAGCTTGGCGGCCAGCGGCAGGAACAGCAGGTTGGCCGAGGCCACGCCGTAGAGGGTCGCCAGGAAGGCGGTGGCGATGGCCGGGCCCATGCTCGACGGCTCGTCCACGTTGGCGAGCATGTGCACCAGCCCCATGACCGTTCCGGTAACACCGAGGGTGGGGGCGAGCCCGCCCATGAGCGTGAAGATCTTGGCCCCGGCCTTGTGCCGCGCTTCCATCGTCGTGATCTCGGTCTCCATCGTCCCGCGGATCATGTCGCTGTCCGTGCCGTCAATGACCAGCGACAGGCCCTTGGCCAGGAACGGGTCCTTGAGGGCGGCGACTTCGGACTCGAGGGCGAGCAGGCCGTTGCGGCGGGCCAGCCCGGCCAGGCGCACGATCTCGCGTGCCGTGTCGGCGTGGTCGAAGGCGTGGGGGAAGAAGGTCAGCTTGAGCAGGCGGGGCAAGCGCATGAAGTCCGCGAGCGGCACGCTGATGAGCGTGGCGCCCACGGTGCCGCCGAACACAATGACCAGCGCCGGCATGCTGACGAGGGCCCGCAGGCTCCCGCCTTCCATCACCACCGACGCGCCCAGGGCGCCGAAGGCGACGACCAATCCAATGATGGTGCTCAGGTCCACCGGGGCTACCTCACGCGCTCAACCCGCTGCTCGGGGCAACCCGGGCGGGTTCGGAGATGCGGCCTGCCTGGCCCGCGGCGATGGGGTCCACGCCCTGATCCCGCAGACAGCCCAGGTAGGACACCGCCGCGTTGACGATCTCCTCAATGGACTCGCGCACCAGGAAGTGGTGCCCGTTGGTGAGGCTGACGACCGTATCGGGCGTCTCCTCCAGGTGCTCGATGAGAAAGGCATTGACGCAGATGCGCGTGCCATTGAGACGAGTGAGAGTGATCATGGTATCGGGGATACTGCAAGTCCCGTGCCAGGAAGAGGCAGTGGCCACCGGTCAGAACCGCGAGGCAGCGGCCCCCCGCCGTCGGGTCCGCTGCCGGTATTCATCTCTAGTTGCGGGGTGGACCCGCCACAGTCGTATCGTGGCGGGGACGGGGACCCCGCAACCGGGCGGTCACCCGATGCGGGGCCCCCGTCGCGCCGATACGGCCGGCACGCCACCC
>CAZZDO010000189.1:0-5386 GCA_964653205.1 uncultured Armatimonadia bacterium
CTCGTGAGCAAGCTCTTCGAGCTGGAAGTGCCAGAAGTGTACGACGGCATCGTGCAGCTCAAGGGCGTGGCGCGCGAGCCGGGCGCGCGGTCGAAGGTCGCCGTGCTCTCGACCGACCCGCAGGTGGATGCGGTCGGGGCGTGCGTGGGGCATCGCGGGGCGCGCGTGCAGGCCATCGTGGATGAACTGCGCGGCGAGAAGATTGACATCGTGCGGTACAACGACGACATCCGCGAGTACCTCAAGAGCGCGCTGTCGCCGGCACGCGTGAGCCAGGTGCTGCCGAACATGGAGGAGCAGTCGGCGACGATTATCGCCCCGGACAACCAGTTGTCGCTGGCCATCGGCCGACGGGGGCAGAACGTGCGGCTGGCGGCGCAGCTGACCGGGTGGCGTATTGACATCCGCAGCGAGTCGCAGTGGGCGGAGGCACCGGACCTGACGCTGGCCGCGGCCGCGACTGCGCCGGCCGCCGCGGAGGCCAAGGAAGAGCGGCGCTTCCGCATCTACGAGCTGGCCAGGGAACTGGAAGTCGAGAGCAAGGACCTCGTGGAGATCTTGCAGGAGGAGGGCGTGGAGGTTACCAGCCACGCCAGCACGGTGTCCGAGGACATCGCCAAGATGCTGCGTGAGCTGCTCAGCGGCGGCTCGGGCACGCTGGAGGAGCTAGAGGAGCTGGCGCCCGAGTAGCGTTGGCCGCCGCACTGCATTCAACACAGGTCGGATCGGGGGGTGGACGCGGGTCTACCGCGGAGGTGTCACATTTTGGCGAAGGTACGGGTTTTCTCACTGGCCAAGGAAATGGGGCTGCAGACCGAAGCGCTGCTGACCGCTCTGGCCAAGCTGGGCGTCGAGAACGTCACCAAGGCCTCGGCCATTGACGAGGAAACGGCCGCGGCGTTGCAGGACATCATCGGCGAGCAGGCGGCCAAGGTCAAGGCAGCGGAGGAGGCCAAGGCAGCCGAGGAGGCTGCGGCCAAGGAGGCCGCCACAGCCGCGGCCGCGCCCCCGGCCAAACGCGGCCGCGGCAAGGCGGCCGCGGCCGGAACCCCCACCGCCGAGGCACCGGCGGCGCAGCCGCTCACCGAGGAAGAGAAGAAGGAGCGGGAGCGGGAGGAGCGCAAGAAGAAGGAGCGCGAAGGCCGGCTGCCCGGTGGGCCGCCCCGCCTGCACGAAGGCCTCATGGAGCTGGAGGAGCATCTGGCCGCCATGCAGAGCCAGGCTGTCGAGGAAGAGGCGCTCCTCGTCAAGCCCCTGTCGGAGCTTGCCCGCCGCCCGTCGGGTAACCGGCCGGACTGGGCCATTGACGTCCCGCCCGTCGTCACCGTGCTCGGGCACATTGACCACGGTAAGACGAGCCTACTCGACGCGTTGCGCGACACCGTGGTCGCCGCCGGCGAGGCCGGGGGCATCACCCAGCATATCGGCGCCTCCGAGATCGTCCACGACGGCAAGCCCATCGTCTTCCTGGACACACCCGGGCACGCAGCCTTCACCGCCATGCGCGCGCGGGGGGCGCAGGTGACGGACATCGCGATCATCATTGTAGCCGCCGATGACGGCATCATGCCGCAGACCGTCGAGGCCATCAATCACGCCAAGGCCGCCGGCGTGCCTATCGTCGTGGCCATCAACAAGGTGGACCTGCCCGACGCCAATGTGGACCGCGTCAAGCAGCAGTTGCTGGAGCATGAACTGGTCCCCGAGGAGTGGGGCGGCAGCACGATCATCGTCCCGATCTCGGCCAAGACCGGCGAGGGCCTCGACCACCTGATGGAGATGCTGCACATCGTCGCGGAAGTGCAGGAGCTGTGGGCCGACCCGAACGCCGACCTGGCGGGCATCATCGTGGAGGCGCAACTCGACCAGAGCCAGGGCCCGGTGGCGACCGTCCTGGTCCGTAACGGCCGGCTGGCGGTGGGCGATGTCGTCGTGTGCGGCCCGGCCTACGGCCGCGTTCGTCGCTTGCGCAACTGGCTGGGCAAGACAATCAAGGCCGTCGAGCCGGGGCACCCGGCCGAGGTCATCGGCCTGTCGGATGTACCCGAGTCCGGCGATGTGATGATCAGGGTGGACAGCCCCAAGGAAGCGCGGCTGCTCGCCGAGCAGAACGCGCTGGCGCTGCGCCAGCAGCAGGCGATCGGGGCGCAAGGCGCCGCGCTGCGCGAGCTGTACAACACGCTGCAGGGCGGGCAGATCAAGGACCTCAACGTGATCATCAAGGCCGACGCCTACGGCTCGGCCCAGGCGCTGGAAAGCTCCCTCATGCAACTCAATGAGGAGCTGGAAGAAGTCAAGGTCAACATCATCCACAGCGGCGTCGGCGCGGTCAGCGAGTCCGACGTGCTGCTCGCCACCGCTTCCGACGCGATCGTCGTGGGCTTCCACGTCGAGGCCGACGCGGCAGTGTTGCAGGCGGCCGCCAGCGAGGGTGTCGAGGTCCGCACCTACCGCATCATCTATCAGGTGCTCGACGACTTCCGCGCCGCCGCGTACGGCATGCTCGAGCCCATCGTCGAGACGCGGTACCTGGGCAAGGCCGAGGTGCTGCAACTGTTCCGCATCTCCCGCATCGGTGTGATTGCCGGCTCGCGGGTCACCGACGGCGAGTTGCGCCCGAACGCCGACATCGTCGTCACGCGCGACCGCGAGGAGGTCTACCGCGGCAAGCTGACGTCGCTCAAGCACTTCAACCAGGACGTGTCGCTGGTGCAGGCCGGCAGCGAGTGCGGCATCGCCTCCGCCGACTTCCGCGGCTGGAAGGTCGGGGACCAGGTCGAGGCGACGATAGAAGTCACGGTCGAGCGGAAGCTGCAGCCGGCGGGCTGAAGGCGGGATTCGGGACTCGGGATTCGGGAACGGCAACGGCGACGACGCAGGATGGAACCCATTGTTGGTCTGCTGACGGTCGAGTTGTATGTGTCCGACGCGATGAGCCTGAAGGACAAGCGCAGCGTCGTCAGCAGCCTGCTCAATCGCCTGGCGCACAAGTTCAACGTCGCCGTCGCCGAGATTGACGCGCTGGACAACCACCGGCTGGCCGTGCTGGCGGTGACGACCGTGGCCAACGACCGGCAGCATGTCATGCGGGTGCTGGACACGGTGCTGGATTTCATCGAGGCCGAGCCCCGGGCGGTCGTGCAGGACAGCCAGGCAGAGTACTTCTAGGGGATGGCCCCCCGCCGGGCCGGCGGCCCGTCCGGGGACAGTCCCCATCGGACCACCATGAACACACGCCTCGAACGAGTCGGGCAGCTCATCCGCGACGAGGTCGCCGACATTCTGCGGCGTGACATCCACGACCCGCTGATCGGCTTTGTGACCCTGACCGAGGTTGAGGTCTCCCCCGACCTGCGCCACGCCAAGGTGTTCTTCAGCGTGCTGGGCACACCCGAACAGGTGCAGGACTCCATCAAGGGGATCTTGCGCGCGCGCAAGCACATCAACGCCCTGCTCGCCGACCGCATTGATCTGCGCTACATCCCCAAGCTCCGCTTCGTCTACGACGAGACCGCCGCGAAGGCCCAGCGCATGCAGCAGTTGCTGCAGCATGAGCATGAGGTGCTGGGGCCGGATCTGGAGCGGCACGCGGCGGAGGAGCAGGCGAGCGACGCCGCCGAGCCCGATGCCTCCGGGGTGACGGACGCGAGCGACGAGGACTTCGGCGGCAGCTTCGACGACGAGTTCGATGATGAGGACTTCGGCGACGACGAAACGGGCGCCGACGGCGAGACCCCGGAGGGCGGATGAGCGCGGCCGCGCCCCCGCCCGAACTGGTGGCCCTCCTGCAAGCGAGGGCCAGTCTTGTGCTGGCCGTCCACAAGGGCCCCGATGGGGACGCCGCGGGTTCGGCGCTGGGGCTGGCCCACGCCCTGTGGGCCCAGGGCAAGGACGTGCAGGTCGTGGCGCCCACGCCCGTGCCGCAGCACTACCGGTGGCTGCCGGGGGCCGAGCGTTTCGCGCAGGCGATCCAGGGCACGCCAGACGTCGTCATCCTCCTCGACTGCGACGGGCTCGACCGCATCGGCGAGCTGCGCGCGGCGGCCGAGCAGGCGCCGGTGCTGGTCAACATTGACCACCACGGCAGCGGCGAACCCTTTGGCGCCATTCGGTATCTGGACCGCGGCGTGGCCGCGACGGCGCAACTCGTCCTGCGGCTGCTGCAGGCGCTCGAGTGGCCGGTGACGACCAAGATCGCGACGTGCCTCTACACGGGCCTGGCCACGGACACGGGCTTCTTCCGGTTCGAGAACACGGACGCGGCGGCGCTGGCGGCGGGGGCGGAGTTGGTGGCGCTCGGGGCGGCCCCGACGGCCATCGCCGAGGCGGTCAGTGAGGCCCGGTCGGTGGCCCGGACGCAACTGCTGGGCCGGGCGCTGCAAGGCGCGCGCATGGACGCCACGGGGCGCATCGCGTGGGCGGTGCTGAGGCCGGAGGACTTCCGTGAGACGGGCACAGGCGCCGGCGATACCGAGGGCATCGTGGAGGCGCTCAAGCAAGTCGAGGGCCAGCAAGCGGCGGTGCTGTTCAAGGCGCCGGAACGCGACGATCAGTGGCAGATAAGCCTGCGGTCGCGACGGGCCGATGTGGCGCGGGTGGCCAAGCGGTTCGGCGGCGGCGGGCACCCGCGCGCGGCCGGCTGTGACGTCAACGGAACGCTCGCCGAAGTCCGCGCCCGAGTGCTGGCAGAAGTGCAGAAGGCGATTGATGAATGATGACTACGACTCGACGCGGGCCCCATCCGTCATTCATCACTCGTCAGTAGGCCTTTCCCGATGGTCTGCGGCTTCCTGAATATCCTCAAGCCTCCGGGCATGACCTCGCACGACGTGGTGCAGGTGGTGCGGCGGACGCTGCGTCTGAAAGCCGTGGGGCACACGGGGACGCTGGACCCGGCGGCGGCGGGCGTGATGGTGGTGGCCGTGGGGCCGGCGACGCGGCTGGCGGAGTTCATCGAGGCGACCGACAAGGCCTACCGGGCGGAGATCACGCTCGGGGTGACGACCGATACGCTGGATGCCGAGGGGGCCGTGACGGGGCGACAGTCGGCGGCCGGCGTCACCGAGGCGGCGGTGCGCGAGGCGCTCGCGGGGTTGACGGGCGAGATCGAGATGCGGCCCCCAGCGCATTCGGCGATCAGCGTCGGCGGGCGGCGGCTGTACGAACGGGCGCGGGCCGGCGAGCAGGTCCAGGCGCCGCTGCGACGGGTCACGGTCCACGAGGTGTGGCTGCTGGAGTTCACCCCCGGGGAGGCGGCAACGGCGCTACTAGACGTTGTCTGCTCGAAGGGGACATACGTGCGGTCGCTGGCGGGGATGGTCGGCGAGCGGCTCGGCTGCGGGGCGTTCCTGTCCATGTTGCTGCGGACGCGCGTGGGCAGCCATGA
>CAZZDO010000189.1:5486-9345 GCA_964653205.1 uncultured Armatimonadia bacterium
ATGCAAGTCATTCGCGGACGGGACAACCTGAAGCACGGGGCGCGGCCGCGGGCCGTGTGCGTCGGGGCCTTTGACGGCTTCCACCTGGGGCACCAGTACCTGCTGAACCGGCTGTGCGCGCTGGCGGGCGAGCGCGATTTCGACTCGGGCATCGTGACCTTTGAGCCGCCGCCGAAGCAGTTCTTCGCGCCGCCGGACGAGCCGCCGCAACGGCTGATCACGCTGGAAGAGCGCATCGCCCTGGCGGCCTCGCTGTGCTGCAACGTGATGGCCGTGCTGGACTTCGACGCCGACCTGGCCGCATGGCCGGCGGAGCGTTTCATCAGCGAGGTGCTCGCGACGGGGCTGGGGACGCGCATCCTCGTCGCCAGTTCGACCCACACCATGGGCCACGAGCGCGCCGACATCGGGCGCATCACCGCGCTGTGCGCCGCGCACGGCATTGAGGTCGTCGAGCCGCCGATCATGCAACTGGCTGACCTGCGCATCAATAGCTCGGCCATCCGGCAGGCGCTGTGGGACGGCCGGGTGGAAGTGGCCGCCAACATACTCGGGCGGCACTACAGCTTCGCCGGGCAAGTGACGCCGGGGCGGGGCATCGGGCGGGAGTTGGGTTTCCCGACGGCCAACATCATGCCGCCGGCGGAGAAGCTGATCCCCAAGGACGGCGTGTATGCCGGGCTGGCCACCGAGGAGACGCCGGAGGCGATGGCTCAGGCCTGGCCGGCGGCCATCTCCATCGGCTCGGCCCCGACGTTTGAGCACGGGGAGACGCTGATCGAGGCGCACCTGCTGGCCGAGGACGTGCCCGACCTGAGCGGCCACGTCTTGCGCCTGGAGTTTGTGCACTACTTGCGCGAGCAGCGCAAGTTTGACAGCCCGCAGGAGTTGGCGGGGCAGATTGCGGCGGACGTGCAACGGACTCGGGAGCTGTGCCATGCGCTCAAGCCGGGCAGCGGCTTTGGGACAGTGGCGCCGTTCTGCCCGCACGCCGAACGCTCTTAAGACTCACGCGATTGACACACAGAAAGGACAACCGCATGTACAAGATCGCTTTGCTGCCGTGTGACGGCATCGGACCGGAAGTGGTGGATGAGGGCCTCAAGGTGCTCGATGTGGTCGCCCGCAAGTTCGACCTGAAGTACGAGACGATCCCCTATGACATCGGCGGCGACCGCTATATCAAGACCGGGGAGGTGCTGCCGGACTCGGTGATGGAGGAACTGCGGCAGGTGGACGCGATCTACCTGGGGGCCGTCGGCCACCCCGACGTGCAGCCCGGCATCCTCGAGCACGGCATTCTGCTCAAGTTGCGCTTCGGGTTGGACCAGTATGTCAACCTGCGGCCCGTGAAGCTGTACCCGGGTGTGGACACGCCGCTTAAGGACAAGGGCCCCGAGGACATTGACTTCATCGTCGTGCGCGAGAACACCGAGGACATGTACGTGGGCATCGGCGGGAGCATGAAGAAGGGGACGCCGGACGAGGTCGCCACGCAGCTCGCGGTGTACACGCGCAAGGGCACTGAGCGGATCATCCGCTACGCCTTTGAGCTGGCCCGCCAGCGCGCCAAGAACAACACGATCACCATGGTGGACAAAGCCAACGTGCTGACCCACGGGCATGACCTGTGGACGCGGACGTATGCCGAGGTCGGCCGGGAGTACGCCGACATCACGCAGGAGCATGCCTTCGTGGACGCCTGCTGCATGTGGTTCGTCAAGAACCCCGAGTGGTTCGATGTCATCGTGACGACGAACATGTTCGGCGACATCATCACCGACCTGGGCGCGATGATTCAGGGCGGCATGGGCGTGGCGGCGTCGGGGAACATCAACCCCGAGGGCGTCTCGATGTTCGAGCCGATCCACGGCAGCGCGCCCAAGTACGCCGGGCTGGGGAAGGCCTGCCCGGTCGCGGCCATCGCGGCGGTGCAGATGATGCTCGAGACGCTGGGCGAGGCCGACGCGGCGCTGGCCGTGGACAAGGCCATCACAGCGGCGCTGGCGACCGGCAAGGTCCCGACGACGACCGGGCCGGAGGGCTCGACGCAGCAGACCGGCGATCTGGTCGCAAGCCTGATCTAACGGCGGGATTCGGGATTGGGGAATCGGGAACGGCGCAGTGCCATTGGGCAACTGCGCCGTTCTGATTCACGAACACACGCTCAAGGCAGTGCCGTGCCCCTGAGCCCTGACCCCTGGCTTCTGGCCTTACTGCGCCATGAGACAGTTGATGACCGTTTCGGGGCCGGCGCCCTGCTCGGAGGCCTCAAAGATGCGGATGCGGTAGCCGACGACCGTGTCCTTCTCGCCGATGGACACGCGCGGGCTGGCGGCACGGAAGTGGAAGGTGCCGTCCGCCGCCGTCCAGTGGCGGATGCCCGGCACGGTGCGCAGCACGGTGCCGTCGGCGATGAGGACATCAGTGACCAGCACCAGGAAGGCCTTGTAGGGCATGGACCCCATGATGTCGTAGTTGGGCCCGAGCGCGGCCCCCTCCTGCGGTGTGGTCACGACCGGGGCCTCCATGGCCAGGGCCTGGGTGGCCGTCCACAGCAACGTCAGCGTCAGCAACGCCAGCAGCGTCAGTCTCATCTCACTCGCTCCTCGATGTCAGGATAGGAGCCCGGGACGGATCAACGCCGCCCGAGCTACTGATCGGTGCGAACAGGCCATTCCGGGTTCCTTCCCGGTCGGGTCTGTCTTCTCCTTCGGCGAGACCCCGGCGGAGTCCTTCCCAACCATAGACAATCCAGCCGGCCTGAGAGATCATCTGATGGGGCGCGGCGTGGCACAGGGCCACCGGCGTGGCCAGAGCCGGGGTCTGGCTGGCCGGGGAAGTCGCGAGGGTGGCATCGCCGACCTCGAACACATTGAAGTCCGCCGCCGGGTTGTCGTGGCCGCAGGTCGTCGCCTGTACGCACATGTCCGTGGCGCAGCCGCACAGCAGCACATGCGGCACGCCCCGCGCGCGCAGGAAGCCGCGCCCGCGGGGGTGTCCCTTTCCACGCCCGGTGGGGAGGAAAACCGGGGGCAGGCGGCCAAGGAATCCGGTAACACGCCGCGAGGTGATGAACACGCATGGAAGACGAAGCGCCGCGTCGCGCCTTTGAAGGCCAGGAACCGGAATACCTGGCCGAACTGCCCGGCTACAGCATCCGGGCTCGCGACCTGCTCGGGCTGATCTGCCTGCACGGCGGGGGCGAGCCGCCGCACATGCCCGCCGAACTGCCGGGCCTGTACGAGCAGGTCCTGGCCCACCCGGACGTCTGCCTGACGCTGACGGCCGCCTTCGACTGCCGCGGCGGGCCCTTCCAGTTCCCCCGCGAAGACAACGCCTACCAGCGGCGCACGGACCTGCACGTGTTGCAGCGGCTGATGCTGTCGCCCGGCGACGCGCGCAGCGCGCGGGAGCTGTTCCGCCGCGCCGCCAAGGAGATCGACTCGCTCGACGGCCTCTGCGTCTTCGCCGAGCCAACGGAGCGCTGGCCGAGCTGGCCCGCGGAAGCCGTGGCGGCGTACCTACGGGGCCTCGCCGAGCCGTTGCCCGACCCGCAGACGAAGGAGGAGGGGGCGCAGGCGAAGCTCGCTTCCGTGGCTGAAATCGAGAGCAGCGAGGGGCTGTTCATCCGGCCGCACCATATCATGTGCATCACGTGCTTCTACGGCGGCGGGGCGACGGGGCCCATCGCGGCGGACAACTTGTGGGAGCCGATCGTGCGCATGAAGGCGAACCCCGACATCCCGATCACGCTCGTCGAGGGCGACTGCATGGTCTGCCCGCCGTGCGGGGGCTTTGACCCGCGCAGCGGCGCGTGCATCCGCGTGTGCGGGCTCAAGGACCGGCGCAAGGACCT
>CAZZDO010000190.1:0-9298 GCA_964653205.1 uncultured Armatimonadia bacterium
TGCGACATTTCTACTTTGGCGAGAACACGACATTTCTACTTTGGTTTGACACCTTGTCAACAGTGGGGCCTTGGCGGAGCCGAAGCGGGCGCAGGTCTGCCGACGGTCGGTGGGGAACCGTCCGTCAGCCGACGGTGCCCCGGCGCCACGTTCCCACGCGGCGTCGGACCCGATTCCCGCGGACCGAGGTACGCCTCATGACCCGCTGCGTTCTGCTCATCTCCTGCGCGTTGCTGACCGGCCTCGCCCTGGCCCAGAAGATCAGCTCCTTCGAGACCCCCGCCGAGGTCGCCGTACTGGCACCCTCCGGACTGCAGGCCATCCCGTCCAAGGAGCACGCCACCGACGGGCAGTTCAGCCTGCAGGTCAGTGTGAAGGGCTCCAAGACGGACTCCTGGCCGGGGCTGACCTACCAGCCGGCCAACCCCGACCTGTCCGGGGTCGCGGCGCTGGCCTTCGATGCCTTCAACCCGCAGGACTTCCCCGTCGCGCTGAGCTTCCGCATTGACGACGCCGCGGGCAAAAACCACTTCGCCGGTGTGACGCTCAAGCCCGGCGAGAACACCATCGAGCTATGGCTGACGTCGCTGCGTTTCGAGCTGGACATGAAGCACATCGTCCGGATCTACCCGTATTTCCGCATGCCCCGTCAGGACATGGTGGTCTTCCTGGACAACCTGCGCTTCGAGGCGCTCAGCGCCCGCTTCAAGGCCATGGTGTTCGAGGAGACGCGCCCTGAGCCGTCCTACAGCGAGGCCGACTCCACCCGCGGCTATGTTGTCTTTGCCCGGCACTGGCTGAGCGCGGTCTTCCCCTCCAGCCGTCCGCTGCCCCAGGAGCTGTCGCCGACGCTGTCGGTGTTCGGCTGCCCCGGCCAGACGGTGCCGGTCACCTTCTGCGTGCGCGCCCTGCAGGATCTGGGGCAGACGAGCGTAACGCCCGGCGATCTCGTCTGCGGCAAGGCGAAGCTCCCGGCCGACGCGCTGCGGGTCTACCCCGTGAGCTACCGGGACAAGCGGCTCGTCTACGCCTCCGACTACTACATCAAGGACATGCCGACGATCCTGGAGCGCCGCGAGCATGTGGAGATCCCCAGGGGGCGGACGCAGCTCTTCTGGGTCAATGCCGTCATCCCGGCGGATCAGCCCCCCGGCCTGTACACCGGCAAGCTGACCACGCGCCCGACCCAGGGCGAGCCGGTCGAGGTGCCGCTGCAGGTGCGCGTGCTGCCCTACCGCCTGACCGAGCCCCGGCACATGCTCTTCGGGGAGTACTACCAGAAGCCCAAGTTCGCCAAGACCCCCGAGGAGGCGTTGGCGGCCGTCGAGCGCGACCTGAAGGACCAGCGCGAGCACGGCATGACCTCCCTGGGGCTGTGCTACGGCCCCGAAGGGGACGAGTTCGCCGTCGAGGGGACGACGGTCACGCTCAACCTTAAGCCCGAGGGCCTGTATGCCAAGACCATGGACACATACAAGGCCCTGGGCTTCCCCATGCCCATCGTGCAGCTGAATGACACCGGGCAGACCGCCGCGGGCAAGTACCCCTTCGGCACGCCTGAGTACATCGCGACCTACAAGAGCTTCTGGATCGCGATGGCCAAGCTGCACCGGGAGCGGGGCTGGCCCGAGGTGTTCGTCCAGCCGGTAGATGAGCCCGGCTGGCAGGGCCCCGACGAACGGGCCCGCAACGTCGCCTGCCTCAAGTGGCTCAAGGAGATCCCCGGCCAGCGCACCGAGCAGGACGGCCCCGTGGATGCCTACTTCCTCTCCGAGGCCGGCCCGTTCGCCGACATCTGGAACGGCAACGGCACCGTACCCCAACCGGACGTCATGAAGAAGGCACAGGCCGACGGGAAGATCATCACCTCGTACAACAACGACGTGGAGTCCTACCGGCCGGAGATGGGGCGGTACTGCAACGGCTTCTACCAACTGCGGGCCGGTGCGCGCGGAACGTTCAACTGGGCCTACATCTCTTTCGCTGGCAACCCCTACGACGACCAGGACGCTCAGACCGGCAGTTGGATGCACTTCTACCCGCCGCTGCCGGAGATCGGGGAGGTCGGCGGCCCCTCGACCGGCTGGGAGGGCGCGCGGGCCGGCGTGGATGACTTCAAGGTCGCCCACACGCTGCTGCGGGCCATCAGCCGGGGCGAGGAGTCCCGCCGTTTGGCCGCTCGCCGCGCCGCGAAGGCGGGCAGGCAGGCCCTCAGCGATGTCTTGGCCAGCCTCCAGTACGACCCGCGGACACGCGGCACGGCGCGCTTCGCCGAGGAACTGCCGGGGTCTGACGGCACCAAGATCCTGCATGGCGACCTGAAGCTGCCCAACGGCTGGGACCTGGAGATGTACGACAAGGCGCGGTGGCGGCTGGCCGTGGCGACGATGGACCTCATGGCGGCGCTGCACGAGATCCCGGTGGGGGCCGGGCGCGCGGAAGCTTCGCGTCCCGCGGCAACTGAGGATAACACCTTCCTCGAAGACGTGAACTGGAGCCGCCGACCTGAGAGCCGCGTGAGCAACACCACCAGCGCGCAGAAGCAGGTCGCCATCCCCGTGGTGGACACCGCGCCGGCCTGTGACGGCGACCTGTCCGACGCCGTCTGGCAGAAGGCGGCGAAGCTGGACCCGTTCGTGCGCATGGACGGCAGCGGCGTCCCGAGCCAGCAGACTACCGTGCGGCTGTGCGCCGACAGTGCGAACCTGTATGTCGGCGCCGAGATGGCCGAGGAGAACATCGCCAACCTCACCGCCCGCATCGCCAAGGACGGCGGGCCGGTGTGGGAAGATGACTGCCTGGAGCTGTTCTTCGACCCGGCCTTCCAGCGCAAGGACTTCGTCCAGATCGTCATCAACTCGCTGGCGAAGGTGTACTGCAGCAACCCGCAGGACAAGTCGTGGCAGCCGGTGTCGCAACGCGCCGCGAAGGTCGAGGCGGACAAGAAGCGCTGGACGGTCGAGATGACCATGCCGCTGGGGGCGCTGGGCCTGACCTCCAACGTCTTCGGGTTCAACGTCGGCCGGGAGCGCCGGCCGTTGGAGAGCCTGGAGTTGTCATGCTGGTCGCCCACGGGCCAGGGGTTCGGGCGCCCGGACCGCTTCGGCGTGGCGACGATCGGCGGGGGCTATCTGGCGGACTTCCGCATCGGACGCGGGCTGCTAGGCGTCAACGAGATGAGCGCGACCATCCGCAACGACGACACCGCCCCGCACAACTTCCTGGCCATTCTCGACTGGCGTCAGGGCAAGAAGGTGGCGCTGTACCGGCAGAAGGGGCCTCTGGCCCTGGCCCCGGGCAAGCAGGAGACGGTCGTCATCCCCTACGAGGTGACCAGCGACCGCGACCCGCTCGCGCTGCGGCTGACGATCAAGGACGCCGACACCGGCCGCACCTACGCCGAGCGCAACCTCGAGCAGCAGATCCTGCCGGCGCTGACGATGCGGCTGCGCCCCAACCTGTACTACCTGAGCGACGCGATCGGCTTCCTGCATGCGGAGATCAACCTGGATGAGGCCCTGCAGGACCGGGCGACGCTCGTCATCGCCCTGTTCAGGGGCGACAGCATGACCCCGTTGCGCAGCCAGGCGCTGCCGGTCAACAACGAGCGTCTCGATGTACCGGTGGGCCTGGGAGGCCTGCCGGCGGGTGTGTACCGGCTGGAGACGATCCTCAAGAGCGGCACCGCTCGCCTGGCGACCTGCAAGACGACCGTGACGAAGGTGCCCGGGCCGTTCTGACGGGCGTGGGGTCTGTCCCCGGTGCGAACCGCAGGTTCGCCGGGGGCTGACCCCGCTGGCAAGCGACTGATGGGGTCAGCCCCCTGCGGGGACAGACCCCTGCGAAGGGAAGCCACCATGATCCGCTTCTACGACGACCAGGACTTGCTGCTGCGACAGAACCTCGAACTCGTGCCCGCACCGGTGGAGAAGCTCGGCGAGGTCTCCTTCGCCCCGCCGCTGGAGGCCCACCGCTGCGCCACGTTCGCCGGAGCGATCATCCCCTGGCAGGGCGCGTGGCGGCTGTACTACTCTGACCTGGGGCCGTACCCGTATGGCGAGTACCACCTCGGCATCGCCGAGAGCGCGGACGGCCGGCACTGGGTGAAGATTGATGTCGGCCCGGACGGCTTCATCCACCCGACGGGCCTGGGCGTCGAGGAGAAGCTCGTGCAGCCGCAGGTGGTGGCGCTGCCGGACGGCGGTCTGCGCATGTACTGCTGGTGGCACGGGCATAGCCGCGGCCGGGCACGGTACATCGCCTGCGACAGCGACAACGGCGACGACTTCACGGTCGTCAATCTCGACGACCCGTGCCTGTTCCACCCGTCGGACTTCAACGTCGGGCAGGCCGGCTTTGCGGCGGGACTGACGGCCGCCGTGCCGCGCGAGGACTACGAGGCCGAACGCACCGTGCCCTTCCCGGAGGCCAAGCGCCGCCGCAGCAATGACGCGACCTTTGTGTACTACCACGAGGGCCGGCGGCAGTTCGAGATGTACTCGGTGTGGCTGGTGCCCAATGACGCGCAGTCGCGGCACTACGTCCCGCACGACAATGCCCCGCAGGTCCGCCGCGTGATGCACCGACGCACCAGCGAGGACGGTCTGCTGTGGAGTGACCCGGAACTCATCATCATCCCCGACGAGACCGACCCGCTGGACCTCCAGTTCTACCACCTGGCCGTACACGAGGTGGACGAGTGGCGGCTCGGGATGCTCGGCCATTACCGCTGCTGGGCGCAGACGATGGACCTGGAACTGTGCTTCAGCCGCGATGGACGGCACTGGCAGCGCCCGCTGCGCGGCGGGTTCGTCCCGCGCGGCGGCGTGGATGACGCAGACTACTACTCGATCTACCCCACCAACCGCCTGTTGCCCAGCGGGGAGGACTGGCTGATGCTGTATGATGGCGGCAACTGGAAGCACAACCGCGAGTTGCCCGAGGGGGTGGCGGAGCGGCGGACGGCGATCATGGCCGCGCGCCTGCCCCGGCAACGGCTGGCGGGCCTGCGCGCCACGGAGCGCATGGTGGGCGCGCTGGAGATCAAGTGCCTCCCCAGCGTCGAGCAAGTCACAGTGGATGCCGACATCCAGGGCGAGTTACGGGCCGAGTTGCGCGATACGTTCGGCCGGCCGCTGGAGGGGTATCATCTGCATGAGGCCTTGCCGGTGACGGGCGACAGCGCGGCGCATGTCCTGTGCTGGGGCGACGGGCGGACCAGCGAGGCGTACCGGCATGACGCCGTGATCCTGCGGCTGGAGCTGGCCGACGGGGTCGTGTACGGCGTGAACGTGTGAGAGGCGATCGGCGGCGCTGTGGCCGTGCTGTAGGGCGGGGGCTTGTACCCCGCCCCGCATGGAACGAACCGAACGGAGGGGGGGGTACAAGCCCCCGCCCTACAGCACGGCGCCTCGACGGCCGCTGCCGGACCTGACTTGACTTGTTTTCGGGCATGATGCTACTCTTGATTCGGGCGATCAGACCATTGCCGAGAGGTGACGTGGGCCGTGACTCGTTTCGGCGCCCCGCTGTCTGAGCGACAGACGCAGATCCTGCTGGCGATCGTGCGCGAGCACGTGCGCACGCGCGAGCCGGTCGGGTCGCAGGTCGTGCGGGAGGGCTACCGGGTCGAGGCCAGCACCGCGACCATCCGCAACGAGATGGTCGAGCTGGAGCAGGCGGGGTATCTCTACCAGCCGCACACGTCGGCCGGTCGCGTGCCGTGCGACAGCGCCTATCGTGTCTACGTCAACCATCTGACGGCCTCGGAGCCGGTCGAGCCGCGCACCGTGGGCTGGATCGAGGGGGAGTACCGGCGGGTGGCCCGCGAGCCACACGAACTCCTGCGGCAGACCTCGCGGCTGCTGGCGCGGCTCACGTCGCACCCGGCGGTGGCCACGCTGCCCCCGGCGGACGAGCCGATTGTCTTGAGAATCAGCATCCAGCCGGTGAGCGCCACCAACGTCCTGCTGGCGTACACGACCTCCGACGGGCAAGAGCGGCACCACCTGCTCACGAGCGACGAGCCGGTGACCGCGGCGCAGTTGGGCGCCCTGTCCGAGGCGCTCCAGCGGGTGCTGGCCGGGCGGCGGGTGAGCCTGCTCAGCCAGCTCTCGCCGACGGCGCTGCGGCCGTATCTCAAGGAGCAGGTCGTGCCCGAGAGCCTGCTGGCCGCCATCGCCCAGGCGGCGGCGGTGGATGACGCCACCGAGGTGTACGTCGAGGGCACCAGCTACATCCTCGACGAGCCGGAGTTCGAGGAGCGCGAGCGCCTGCGGGCCTTCATGCGCACGCTGGACGAGCATTCCTCGCTGCGGCGCGTGCTGCAGGCCGCGGTGGACAGCCCGGACATGACGGTGACCATCGGCCGCGAGCACCCGTTGGCGGCGATGTCGGACTGCAGTTTGGTGGCCAGCCCGTACCCGTACGGCAAGATGCGCGGAGTGGTCGGCATCTTCGGGCCGACGCGCATGGACTACCGCCGCGCCATGGGCGCCGTCGGGTTCGTGGCGCGGAAGCTGGCCGAGGCCCTGTCGCAGTTGGGGAGATAGGAGACTTGACATGGCCACTGTGGACAAGCGCATCGAGCGCGCGGCGAAGATACTGAGACTGCTGCCGGCCAGTGAGCGGAACTCAATCCTCGGCTTCATTGAGTTCCTGGCGGAGGAGCGGGATGTGGACTGGCTGCTTGACGGAGACCGCGTGGAGCAGCACGTTCAGGCCGTGAAGCGCTTCCGGGGCGGTGATCGCACCGGGACTGTCACGTTGGGCGAGGTTTGCCGCAAGTCCAAGGAGCAGCATGTACCGGCTGTCACTCACTGATCAGGCGTGCGCGGACCTGGAACGCCTGCCGCCTCGACACAGGGAGAACATGCTGGAGACCCTCCGCAGACTTGAGAGCTGGCCCCACCACGGCTGTGATGTGCGCAAGCTGAAGGGGGTGCTCGCGGGCTCGTGGCGGGTGCGACGCGGTGACTACCGTGCGGCCTTCTACGTGGATAGCGCGCGGCAGGAGATACTTGTGACCTGGATACGACCGCGCGAACGAGCGTACCAGTAGTCCGAAGGGATGCGGGCAGTGGCGAACGCAGGCGGAGAGCTTGAGCGAACAGGCCAAGGTGAGGAGCGCCTCTCGGCGCTGGCCGGCAACGCCGCCGCCATCGCCGCTGTCGCCGGGGCGGTCGAGGGCACCCTCGGCCCGCGCGGGCTCAACTCCATGCTCGTCAGCCGCCACGGCGAGGTCACGATCACCAACGACGGCTCGACGATCCTGCAGCAGATCGAGGTGAACCACCCGGCGGCGCGGCTGCTCATCGCGACGGCGCGCGCGCAGGACGAGCAGGTCGGCGACGGGACGACGACGGCGACAATTCTGGCCGCCGCGCTCGTGGCCGAGGGCGTCAAGCAGGTGGAGCGCGGCGTCCCGGTGACGCGGGTGATCGAGGGGATGAAGGTCGGGCTGGCGGCCGCGACGGAAGCACTACGCGAGGCGACCCGGCCCGTGACGCTGGATGATCCGCTGCTACGGCAGGCGGCGCTGGTGGCGGGGCGCGGGGAAGCGGACCTGGCCGACCTGGTGCTACAGGCCGCCCGGCGGTTGCCGCAGGAGAAGCTCCTGCACGACCCGGCCTTCCGGCTGGGCGATCGGCTCACTGCCATCGAGGGCGCCGGCAACGAAGTGCTGGACGGGCTGATCGTCGAGAAGCAGCGCCTGAGCAAGCAGATGCCGCTCGAGGTCGCTCCGGCGCGTTTACTGCTGCTGGACGATGCGCTGGAGCCCGAGGAGATCGAGCAGGAAGCGCTCGCGACGGAGGCGGGCTTCGAGCGCTACCTGGAGTTGCAGCGGGAGTTCCTCGACCATCTGGGGAAGCTCGCAGAGTTGCAGGTCAACTGCGTGATGGCCCAGCGGGGCATCGCCGACGCCGCCGAGGAGGCGCTGGCCGAGCAGGGCGTGCTCGCGGTGCGGCGGGTGACGCGCCGGGACCTGGCCGCTGTGGCGCGGCTGACGGGGGCCCGGCCGCTCAAGCGCTCGGCCTTGCGGCGGCCTGTGGCGGAGCTGACGCCGCTGATGGGACAGGCCGACCGTGTGGCCGAGGACGAACGCCAGGGGCACCTCCGGATCAGCGGCGGGGCCGGTGAGAGCACGGCGACGATCATCGTGAGCGCGGCGACGGCAGAGGTGCGGCAGGAGCGGCTCCGGATCGCCGAGGATGCCGCGGCGGCCGTGCAGGCGGCGTTGCGCGGCGGTGTGTTGCCCGGTGGGGGCGCGGCGGAGATCGCGGCGCTGCCCGCGGTGCAGCAGGCCCGCCAGGGCGTGGCCGGCATGACCGCATATGGGGTGGACTGTGTCATCGAGGCGCTCAAGCGCCCGCTCGCGCAGATCATCACCAACGCCGGCTACAACCCGCTGGAGAAGGTCGAGGAAGTGGTGGCGCGGGCGCAGCCGGGGGCGTCGCTCGCCGTGGACTGCGACACGGGGGAACTGGCGGACATGCTCGAACTCGGCGTCGTGGATGCCGTGCCGGTGAAGCTGTATGCGCTACAGGCGGCCGGCGAGATCGCCACGGCCATTCTGCGCATCAGCACAGTGATCAGGAAACGCGACGAACAGGTGGAGGACATGCCGGATGTTTGACGAGGATCAGAAAGCCAAGGGCAGGCGCATCCCCATCAGCGATGGGGCCGAGCCGCCCGTGACGGAAGATGACGGCGCAGCCGCGGCTGGCGCTGAGAGCGCTGGGGTGGACAGCACCGCCGAGGGGCTGCTGGCGGACCTGGAGGCGGAGTTGGCGGAGGCGAAGGAGGCCCACCTGCGGGCTGTGGCGGACTTGCAGAACTTCCGGCGCCGGTCCGCCGAAGAGCGCACCCAGCAGATGCAGTTCGCCAACGAGCAGCTCGTTCTGGAGATTCTGCCGGTGCTGGACAACTTCGAGCGCGCCACCGGCTGTGAGGTGGACGGCGACGCCGCCCAGAACCTGCTGCGCGGGGTGTGCATGGTCCAGCAGCAACTGGCGGATGTACTGGTGCGGTTCGGCGTCGAGCGCGTCGCGACTGAGGGGCAACAGTTCGACCCCGCGCGGCATGAGGCGGTCGAGCGGGTGGAGACGCGGGAGGTGGCGGAGGGGACGATCGTGGGGGAAGTGCTGCCCGGCTACGCGCTCCACGGCCGGGTCATCCGCGCCGCGAAGGTGCGTGTGGCGGCCCCGCCGCACTAGCCGCCAGGGGCAAGAGAAGGCCTGCCCCTAATGTCTGGCCTTCTGCCGCCGGAGGATCAGGATCGCCACCAGCAGCAAGCCGA
>CAZZDO010000191.1:0-9255 GCA_964653205.1 uncultured Armatimonadia bacterium
CTCCCCCACCTCAGCCACGTGGCCGGACCATTCGTGGGCGGGGACGAAGGGGTACTGCTGGATGCCGCTGACGATGGCCCCGTGGATGCCGTCGTAGAGTTCGAGGTCGGTGCGGCAGATGCCGACCGCAGCCACACGGACCAGCACTTCTCCGGGGCCGGGCCCCGGTCGTGGCGCTTCCTCCAGCCGCACGTCCTGCGGCCCGTACACGCGCAGCCGGCGCATCGTCGCCATCAGTTGCCCTTGTCCTTGCAGCAGATGCTCACGGCAAGGTCGTCGGTGTGGATGTCCCCGGCCTTGGCCAGCACCTGCGTCTGGCAGGCGTCGGGGCCGCAGTCAGTCACCATCAGGGCGGCGATCAGCTTGCCCGGCACGCGCTCTTCGCCCTCCACCATCGCCCGGTACAACAGCAGGCGGTAGCCCCGGGCCACGGTGACGCCCGGGCCGGGCTTGACCCGCAGCGTCTTGCCGTCGCCGGGGTCCATGACCGTCAGGGCGAGGCCCGTATTCACGGCCGCCGCCTTCGCCGCCAACGCGCACGCCGCGGCCAGGGCCTGCCCGATGAGCACGTCGGTCGGCTCGGGGTCCCTATCGCGTACCGACACCTCGCCGGTCTGCACCGTGGCCAGGGCCGACTGGCCGGAAATCTGGTCCACCGCCTCCACCAGGACCGTCAACCGCACGGTGCCGGCCTTGGCGCTGATCTCGAGCTTCTGGATGGCGCCGGTGAAGATCACGTCGGCGCCGAGGGCGTGGGCCAGTTCCTGCATCAGGCCGACGGCGTACGGGGCGCGCAGGTCTCGCTTCTGGGCCCCGCGCCGGGTCTGGGAGCGGTCAATGACCCGCCAGGAGCCGGTGCCGCCCAGGTCCAGGGCCAACTGGTCGGCGGCCCGCCGGCCCAGCAAGTGGCCGCTGTAGCCGCTGACGTTCTGGAAGTCCAGCACCATCGCCCCCGGCCGGAAAGGGGCCGCCGGAAGCTGCGGCGCGGCCAACAGCAGGGCCGCCAGGCCCCACAACAGGGCCTGGCGGCTGCGAGCATACGACACGGCAGCACGTGGCATCACTTCTTGAGCTCCTCAAGCTGCGCGGCGGTCAGCGTGTCCAGCCCCTCCGGCCCCACCTGCACGGCGACCGTCGTCAGTTGCACCTGGACCTTCTCGCCCAGCGCCAGATACGGGGCCAGGTCCGGGCGCGCCCGCAGCAGGTCGAAGTACGCCTGGCTGAAGGCCTTCACCTGCAGCGTCCTAGCGTCCTTCTGCCAGGTCGTGTCCACCCACATTTCGCCGTCCTGGTAGAAGGTCCTCTGTGCCACCTGCTGGTAGCCCTGGTACTGCGCTTCCTGTTGGGTGGCGTAGCGCAAGGCCTGGGTGCTCTGCGCGGCATGCACCGCGCCCGCGCCCACGGCGGCCTTCAGGGCGTCTGCCGGGACTGCGGCAGTCGGCGCCGGCCCCGCCGCGCCTATCGCGCCGGGCATCGCCGGCGCTGCCGCCGCGCCACCGAAGGCCCGCTGCGCCAGCGGCGCATTCCGCGACAGCTCCTTGTCCTCCTGCACCAGGTAGCTCGTGTACGGGGTGACGATGCCGTACTTCATCGCCAGCTTGACGATCTCGTCCTTGAGTTCCTTCTCCTCGCCGTTGAGGCGCACCTGGTCGAGCAGATAGCCGATGCGCCGCCCGGCCCACACGCGCGCCACGAAGACGTTCTCCTCCGTCTCGCGCGGGAACTCGCCGGTGTACTCGTAGACGGTCTGCTTGCCGCCGGCCATGCCGCTGAGGATGATGTTCGAGCGTCCGCGGCCCTCGTAGCGCCCGGTCACGACCAGCTGGCTGCCCACGAACAGGTCGGGGAGCTTCTGCGGGTAGACCTGGAAGGGCTTGGCCTCGTCCAGCTTCAGCGTCACGTTCGAGAGCACGGGGTGGCTCATCTTGGCATACAGGCTCGAGACGGCCTCCTCGATGTCCTCGCCGGGCCGCACGTAGTTGCTCGACCCGCCGTTGCCCTCGGCGATCTTGTCCAGCAGGTGCGTGTTCACATCGTCGCCGACGCCGAACACGAACACCCGCGAGACGCGCTCCTCGGCGTCGTCACTGGCCTCGGTGTTGTTCGCCTTGGCCACGTTCTTGACGATCTGGTCTATGTTGCGCTCGCCGGCCGTCGGCAAGCCGTCGGTGAGGAAGATGATCATGCGCGGGCGGTCACCGGGCTTGCCGAACAGGTCCACCGACTGCAGCAGCGAGTCGTTGAGCGCCGTCGAGCCGGCCGCCCCGATCTGGCCGACGAACTCCTTGGCGCGCTTGATGTTGTCCGCGTCGGCCGGCAGCAGCTTGTCCTCAAACAGCCGCGTCTCGGTGGCGAAGGTCAGCAGGCCGAAGCGGTCGCGGGGCTTGAGCGAGTTCAGGCAGTACGTGAAGGCCTTCTTGGCCTGCTCGATCTTCTCGCCGCTCATGCTGCCGGAGGTGTCGAGGGTGAACACGACGTCCTTGCCCTCGATCTCCTGCTCGGCCCACTGCTGCTTGGGGGCCAGCAGCAGCATGAAGTAGCCCGCCTCGCCGACCGGGCGGTAGGTCAGGACGTTGACGCCGAAGTCCTTCTCCCCCAGCCCGTACAGTAGCTCGAAATCGGCGTTGAAGTCGGTGTTCTGCAGTTCGAGCCCGGCGCGCACTTCGCGGTCGCTCTTGCGGGTGATGTCCACCTTGTGCGTGGGCGAGTAGACCGACTTGATCGGCACGCTGGAGCTGATCTTCACGTCCACGATCAACTCGCCGCGGTTGGGCGTCGTGCGCCCCAGCTTGACCGCGTGCAGGAAGCGGACCAGCCCGTTCTCAGCCTTCAGCACCTGCGTGAACTGCAGCTTGGTGCGGGCGTCGCCGCCGGCCGGGATCGGGAAGATGCTGGCCTTGAAGAGCTGGTCGCCGTCGTATTCCAGCAGCGCCGGGTCGCGCATCTTGCGCACAATGTCCTCGTAGATCTTGCGCGCCTTGTCGCGGTCCAGCAGTTCCCCCTTCATCTCCTTGTCGCCGATCCAGTACGAGAAGTCACTCACACTGGCGCCGGCCGGCACGGGAAACAGGAAGGTGCCCTCGACCGCCTGGCGGTGGGGGTTGTGCAACTCCGTCGTGACCGTCGTCTTGGCCACCTGGTCCACGATGACGGTCTCGACGTGCTGCGACTTGCACTCCAGATACAGGGGCTTGATGTCCGGCCGGGGCGGCGGGGTGGGGATCACGACGCAGGCCTGCGCCGCCGAAAGGGCGAGCAGGCCCAGCACGACTCCGAGGGGCAGAAGAATGGGGCGCATGACGGTCACCTTCCTCTGCCGGCGAGCACTTTACCTGACGATGTGGTACACCCCGTCGCGCTCCTGAATGCGATAGCCGCAATCATCGCACAGGATCCGCAGGGCGGCAGCAAAGGGCACACCGGCGCTGAAATCGAGTGTAACGGCCTTGGGCTCGAGATCCCCGTGCACGACCACGCGGGCGCCGGCGGCTGCGGCGAGTTGGCGAATGGCCCTACGCGCGGGTGTCTCATGGAACGTTAGAGACACCTCGGCCTCCCCATTCTTCCCCATCTCTCCCACAAATCCCGCCAACGTGATTTTCAGGTCGGCTGCCACCCCCGGCACGTCGCTCTCCATCTGGGCGCGCAACTGGTGATCCCCCGCGCGCCATGCCAGCAGGCGCAGCGGCACCTTGAGCGTCTCGCCCTTGCGCAGCGGGCCCTCATAGACCACCCCCCCGTGGGCGTTGGTCACGCGCAGCCCGCGCTCGCCGGTGACGCGCAGCGTGATCATCGCCTCGGCCTGGCCGGACACAGTCAACTCACCGACGACCGCCTCGCCCACTGTCTTGTCCAGCGGCGGCGTGAAGGCCAGCGTCACGGTGCCGGGCTGGCGATGCAGCGGCGCCTCGGGCGTAACCGGGTCAGACGCCGCGAACGTGCCGGCGGGCTTGCCGGAGCCATCGCCGGCAGCGGGCGTCGGGCCGCCCGAGGAGGCCGGCATGGGCGGCAGTTGGGCCAACCGCTCGCCCCAGGAGCCGAAGGAGGGCGGCTGGGTGCGCGCCGCAGTGCCCGGTCGGGCCGGGGGCCGTGCCACAAAACGCGGCCCGGCGTAGCCGCGCCGCGACATGGCGCGGGCGGGGCGGCTGGCGGGGGTTGCGGCGGTCGGCGCGCCTGAGGGACTCGCGGACGGCAGGGCGGCCGGCGTCGTCGCCGACGGCGCTTGATAGGCCATCTGAGAGCCGACCGGCAAGGGGGACACATTCACGGGATGGAGCACGACAGCCCACAGCAGCAGGCACAGGCAGGCCGCCATGGAGAGGCCGGCGGTGAGGGGCTGCCACAGCGCCCACCCGGCCGCGCGCGGAGCCGGGGCCTCATCCAGCGCCCGGGCGATGCGCCCCGGCAGATGGGCAGGCGGGGCCACCATGGGGAGGCTCCGCAGGTCTCGCACGGTCTGCCGAAAGGCCGCGAAGGCCTCCGCACAGGTCGGGCATTCGGCCACATGACTAGCCGCCGCCGAGGTCGTCTCAGGTTGCTCAAGCAGCTCGGAGAAATGCTCCTGACAAGTGAGGCAGTCCATGCCACAACTCCACTCTGACCCAGGAGGTTGGCCCCGGAACCACAGGCCTCAGGGCTAGCCCCGGCAGACGGGTGAGACGGGAGCGGGCTCGCCACCGTGGGAACATGCCGTCTGCCAGTAGCCATACGACGGCCGGTTCAGCCGATTAGTTCCGTCCGGTGGCGCAATTCGTCGCGCAGCGCCAGCCGCGCGCGGTTCAGCCGGCTCTTCACCGTGCCCAGCGGCAGCTTCAGCGTGGCCGCGATTTCCTCGTAGGAGAAGCCCGCGAGATCATAGAGCGTCAGCACGAGGCGGTGCTCGGGCGTGAGCTTCTGCAGCGCCTGATGGACCGCGCGCTGGAGCTCGCTCTCCAGGGCGGACCGCTCGGGTGCGGCGCTCTCGTCGGGAATGTCGCGTTCGGTCTGGGGTTCGTCGTCGGAGTCGAGGGTGAGGCTTTGCGCGTGGCGGCGGCGCTGGCGCACCATGTCCAGGCAGACGTTGCTGACGATGCGATACAGCCACGTGGTGAAGGAGGAGGAGCCGCGGAAAGTGCGGAGCGAGCGGTAGGCTCGAACGAAGGAGGTCTGGGTGGCATCGGCGGCGGCGTCGTGGTCGCCCAGGATGCGGTACGCGGTGTTGAAGACAAGCGGGTAGGCCCGGGTGACCAGTTGGTCAAAGCTGCGCCGGTCGCCCGCCTGCGCTTGCCGGATCAGGTCGTGCTCGCTGGGCCCCAAGCCTGGTGATCCTCCGGTCACAGCCGCGCCGAGAAGACAGTCTCGTCCTCGATCCGCACCCGCACCCGCGACCCCCGCTGGCCGTAGAGATCTACGCGCACGACCTCGCCCGGCCGGCACAGCCGCTCGTAGAAGGACTTGTCCTCATCGCCGCCGCTCACATCTACCTGCACCAGTTGCAGCGCCTTGCCCTGGGCGACGATGACCTTGAGCGTGCGAAATAGATACGTGTGGTCACCCGCGGAGTATTCGTCAAAGGTCTTGCCGCCGCTGATCACCAGGTTGACCTTCGCTTTGCGCGGGAGCGTCTTCCCCGGCGCAGGGTCCTGCGCGAGGATGATGTCGGCCGGCTCGTCGCTGCGCCGCCGCTCCTCCTCCCCTACCTGCAGGTCCTCCTTGCCAAGCCGCTCGGTTGCCTCCGCCAGCGTGATGCCAGCCAGCTTCGGCACCTTGGCCATGCGCGCACCGCGGCTGACGACCACGCGGATCTCGCGACCGGCGCGCACCAGCTTTCCTGCATACGGGCTGATCTCAACGACGCTGCCTTCGGGGACGTCGGTGGTGTACTCGTAGTTGACGACCTTCATGGGCAGGCCGGCCGCCTTCAGACGGCTCTCGGCGTCCTGGCTCGGCATGCCGTTGACATCCGGCACCGTCACCAACGGGGCCGAGGGGCCGAACACTGCCAGCACCGTGCCGGCCACGAGGCCCAGGATCACCATCACCGTCAGTATGACCGAACCCAGGCCGACCAGCAGCGAACCGCCGGCCTGCACGCGGCTCTGCAAATCCATCGCGACCTGTCTTGTTCGTGGTGTCCGTAGCGCCATGGTCGCAAACCTGTGTCAGGCAAAGGCCTCCGTCAACGTCTCCGCCAGGGCCTCGAGGCCCACATCCTCGCGGAGCACGACTTCCCCCGGACGCGGGACCAACGGTAGCCGCAGGCGACCCGCCTGCAACTTCTTGTCGTGCCGCAGAGCCTCGACCGCCCGGCCCACGTCCAACTGCGGCCGCCCCTCCGCCAGGCCCAAGGCCCGCAGCAGCCCTTGCAATGTCTCGGCCAGGCCCGCCTCCGCCAGCCCCAGCCGCTCGGCCAACTGCGCCTCCGCGACCATCCCGTAGGCCACCGCCTCACCGTGCCCCAGGTCCCATTCGCCCGCCGCGCGCTCCAGCGAGTGACCAATCGTGTGCCCGTAGTTGAGCACCGCCCGCCAGCCGGCTTCCTGCGGGTCGGCCTGCACGACCTCGGCCTTGATCTGGCAGTTCCGCGCCACCAGTTGCCGCAGCAGCGCCGGCTCGCGCGCCAGGACGGAGGCCGCCTGCTCCTGCAGGAAGCTGAGCATCTCCGCGTCCGCGATGGCCGCGTGCTTCACGATCTCCGCCAGGCCCCCGCGGAACTCGCGCTCCGGCAGCGACTGCAGCACCGCGACGTCAATCACGACCAGCGAGGGCTGGTGGAAGACACCGACGACGTTCTTGGCCCGCGGCAGGTCTACCGCCGTCTTGCCGCCGACGCTGGCATCCACCTGCGCCAGCAACGTCGTCGGGACCTGCACCAGGCGAATGCCCCGCATGAAGGTCCCGGCCACGAAACCGGACAGGTCGCCGACGACCCCCCCACCCAGGGCGAAGATCGTCGCCCCGCGGTCGAGGTGGGCGTCCAGGCAGGCGTCGTACACCCGCTCGGCCACGGCCAGCGTCTTGCTGCTCTCGCCGGGCGGAACCGTCGCCAGCGCGACCTGGCAGCCGGCCTCCTGAAGGCTGCGCCGGCAAGGCTCGGCGTACAAGCCCGCGACAGTCTCGTCGGTGACGAGCAGCCCGGCGCCGGCGCCAACCGCACGGCCCAACGCCCCCAGGTCGGCCAGCAGGCCGCGCCCCACGACTATATCGTACCCCGCGCCCGGCAACTCCACGCGCACGATCAGCGGCGCGCCGGCGGCGGCGTCATCGCCCGCGGGGCGGAGCGGCACTCGCTGTGGCGGAAGGGCCGTCATGCCAATCGCTTCCCGAATATCAACAAACGGCACCGCTCGTGTGCCGTTTGTTGGTGAAACCCGAAGGACGGAGACGCCTACTGCTTGGGCACGTCCCGGATGATGCGGGGCGTGACGAAGATCAGCAACTCCGAGTTGTCCTTGGTCAGGCGCTTGGCCTGGAAGAGCGGCCCGATGATCGGGATGCGGGCCAGCAACGGCGTCTCGCGCAGCGTGCTGCTCTCGTTCTTGCGGATCAGTCCGCCCATGACAATCGTCTCGCCGTCGCCCACGCGCACCTGCGTGCTCACGAACTGCGAGGTCACGATGGGGATGCGCTCTCCGTTGGGCCCCTCGACCTCACCGATGTTGTCTTCCAGCAGCGGCTCGAGGTACACGGTGACGCTGTCGTCCACGTTGATCCGCGGCACGACGAACAGCGAGTTGGTGACATCCACTTCGTCACTGGTGAAGTCCACTTCGCGCGTGCCGAACTGGTTGTAGGACACCGTGGCGGAGAAGTACGGGATGGTCGTCGTGAACTCGATCTCCGCGTACTGATTGTTCGCGGTGATTACGTGCGGCTCGTTGATGACGGTCGCGCGGCCACTCGAGAGCAGCGCGTTGAGCTGCGCCGAGAACCGGCCGTGAGCGAACCGCACGACGTTGTTCACCGCTTCAGCCGGAGCGAAGCCCTGGTTGAAGAACTCGAGCGACCCGTTGGAGATGCTCCAGTCAATGCCGAGGGCCTGCGCGTCGGTTGTCTGCACGTTGATGAACTTCGTCGAGATCTCCACCTGCTTGGCCGGCTTGTCCAGCAGGTCGAGGATCTCGCGGAAGCGGTCAATGTCCTCCTGGGTGCCCTGCACCAGCAGCGCGTTCTGCGGCAAGAAGGCAATGGGCGGCTCCATCTCACCGGGGAGCATCGTGCCCAGGGCGCCGCCGCCGCCCTGCCCGCCGGTGCCGCCCCGCCGTCCACCGGCGCCGCCGGTCTGGCCGCCCAACCCGCCGCCGGTTTGGCCGCCGGTCTGCCCGCCGCGACCACCACGGCCGCCGAGGCCGCCGCCGCCACCGCCGCCGAAGTCTTGATTCATGCCGCCGGCGCCGCCCGGCATGCCGAAGTTCAGCCCGAACACGTCGGACTGGACATAGCGACCGCTGCGACCGGAGTTGCGCCGCATCGCGCCGCGCGTGCTGCTCGGGAACCGGTTGCCGGTGGCCCCGCCGTCACTCACCACGCCGCCGAACAGGATCGCCATCTCGGCGGCGTCCACGTACTTGAGGGGGATGAGCGTCGAGACCAGCTTCGGCTCCGCGGTCGGGACGGTTGCCGGAGGCGCCACGGTGGCCGGGAGGGGCGGCGGTGTGGCCGTCAGAGGCATCACCGGCGCGGTGGGCGCAGGCGTGGCCACAGGTGCCGTGGGCCGAGTCGCCGGCCCCACCGGTGTGGGGGCCGCGGTCGCGAGCTGTCCGCCGCCGCCCGCCGTGCCGCTCGGGCCCGCCCCGGCCTGCGGTTGCGTGGACACGAAGTACACGTTGTCTTCTTTGTACCAGAAGAACCCCAGCGACCGGGCGATCATGCGCAGGGCCGTATCCACGGTCACATCCTTGAGCGTGACCGCTTCCACGGTGCCCTTGACGTCCTGGCCCACGATGATGTTGACATCGGCGGCCTTGGCGAGCATGCGCAGGACCTGCTCCACCGGAGCGTCCTTCACATCAATGTTGATGAGCTGCTGCTCGCCGCCCCGGGGGCTATCAGCGCAGACCACAGATCCCATCAGGGCTGTGAAGAGGAGTGCTGTGAAGAGTGACAGGATGACCGAGTGCTGGCGTGCGTTCAACATGATCTCCTCCCGGGCGCCTGGAGACGCCCCCGTCGCAGGGTCGATGCGCCAATCCGTCAGGCGGAGCCTGGCTCCGCGGGATAGTCTAGTATTACTGTGCCGGTTGTCTGGGCTGGCGTTTGCGCTCGGTTCTTCTCGTG
>CAZZDO010000192.1:0-9233 GCA_964653205.1 uncultured Armatimonadia bacterium
GCCTGGCACTTGCGCACCACCGTCTCCGTCACGGAATACTCTTCGACGCCGTCGCGGCTCGCCCTGCACGTCAGGATCATCCCCTCGTTGCCGCCGTAGCTCTGGTCGTCGAAGATGAGGTTTCCCAGACAGTACGCGATGAGCCCCTTGCCGTACCGCTCGATGGGCCCGCGCACATGGGCATGGTGGCCGACGACGAGGGTCGCGCCGAGATCAATGGCGAGGTGGGCCATGCGCCGCTCCCACTCGCTCGGCTCGCGCTCGCCCTCCTTGCCCCAGTGGAACGAGACAACCACGACATCACTCCGCCGCGCCAGCGGCGGGACGGTGCGCCGCAGGTTCGCCTCGCTGAGGATCAGGAGGCTCCAGCTTTGCGGGTCGGGGATGAAGTTGAGGTAGGGGAAGTTGCTGTAGCCGATGAAGCCGACGCGCACGCCGGGGCGTCTCACGACCGTCCCGGCCTCCGCCTGCTGCAGCGTCTGCCCCGCGCCGCAGATGGCGAGCCCGTGCCCCTCCAGCCGCCGGCACGTGTCCGCCAGCCCCGCCCGCTCCGCGTCCACCGCGTGGTTGTTGGCGAGGTTGACCACGCCGATGTCGGCCTGCCCCAGCGCGTCCACCATGCCCGCCGTGCCCACGAGCGCATTGACGCGGGGGAAGCGCACCGGCAGGTCCGTCAGGGGGGATTCGAGGTTGCAGAAGCCGACGTCGGCGTGGCGGAAGACGCGGCCCACGTGCTCGTACGGGTAGTCGTTGCCCCTCGCTGCGCACATGCGCCGCACATCGCGCCCCAGCATCACATCGCCGGCGAGGGCGATGGTGACGGTCGGTGCGGGGCGGTGGGCGCAGCCGCACAGTGTGAGCAGCACGAGCAGGACGGCTGCCGGCTGGAAGCCGGCGCTCCCAGGAACGGCTGCCAGCTGGAAGCTGGCGCTCCCAGGAACGGCTGCCAGCTGGAAGCTGGCGCTCCTACGGCTCGGCCCGATTCCCGGTTCCCGCTTCCCGAGTCCCGCCGTTCGCCTCAGCATCCGCCGGTACTGAACGTTGGCAACCCCTTCTCCTCCACATCCCGCTTGCCCTTGGGGCCCAGGCTGCTGCGGAAGCTCTTGACCCACGCGGGGACCTTCGGCTTGTCCGACGAGTCCAGCTTCTTCTGCCATGCCTCGTCGGTCATGCGGTCGGCGACGGGGACGGTGAACTCATAGTATGAGAACGCGGCCCCGCGCCCGATGGTCAGCTTGCCCTGCATCGGGTAGACGACGTAGATCTCCGCCGCCCGGCCCACGCCCTCCTCCAGCGCGTAGCTCTCCCCGCCGATGGGCCCGGTGTGCACGTCCGCGATCACCGCCATGTCCTTGTCGGCCGCCGAGCTGATCTCGCTGCTCTCGGCGCTCTCGCTGGTGAACAGATTCAGCCGCGCGAGGTGGTCGCCGTAGAACTCGATCAGGTCGAACTCCTCCTGCGTCAACGCCTCGTTCTGCAGCTCCTTGATCGAGATCGCCTGCAGGCTCGTGAGCAGCTCAATGAAGCTCCCGAACTTGTTGGTCAGGGAGCCCTCCTCATCCAGCAGCTTGCGCGCCTTCAGCCCGTCGCGCAGTTGCGTCAAGAGCAGCCCGGCCCGCCAGTAGGTCAGCACCTCCGGCTCGACGTAGCCCTTGGGCTTGGGCGGGGGCTTCTGCTCGCCGCCCTCCCCGCCGCACTCCGCCACCACCGACTGCTTGGCGTACAGGATCGTGTCATGCCGCAGCTCCGCCCAACTGGCCAGCGCGCAGTTGAGCTGCTTGTCCAGCCACGCCTCCCTGGCCATGAAGCTCGGGTAGCCCTGCGTCTTGGGCTCCAAGAGCAGCTTCAGCGTGTGCAGCCACCCGTTGTAGACGGTCTTGCTCCAGTCCTCGTCCTGGTATGCCGCCACTTCCGCGCGCAGCGCCTGCGTCTGCTTCTCGTAGTTCGCGAACTTCGTCTGCTCGTACACGGTGTCGGCGATCTGGTAGGCCCGTTCGGACCCGAGCAGCGACGCCATGTCCAGCCCCATCGGGAACGTCCGCATGTTGAACGTGCCGGGATGGTTCGGGTCCTCGGTCTTGCCCACGAACGGGAAGACCATGTGCTGGAACAGGTACGAGTCCAGGATGTACCGCTGTCCCATCAGGCGCAGTTGCGGGTTGCCGGGCAGCTTGGTATCGCCGGCTATGGACGCCGGGATGATCTCCGCGGGGTGCAGCGCCACCAGCTTCTCGGCCAGCGTGATGATGTTCTTCTCCGGCACGAGCTGCGCGGCGTCCTTGGCGTCGCCCCACGCCGCCTGCCCGCCCTTCATGAAGTCCGCAGGCGTGTTGTCATCCGCGAAGCCGACCATGAACGCCGTCGGCTCGTAGATGTCCTCCCAGATCTTCCCCAGCGGCTCCTCGCCCGCGCTGTCATACACGATGTGCTGGGCCAGCAGGTACGCCTGCCGCGCCTGCCGGGGCTGCAGCTTCGGCTGCTTCTCCTGGTCGTACAGCGGCAGCGCCACCAGCCCGTACCACATCAGCGCCTTGAAGTAGCGCTTGAGCTTGTCGCTGCGGGTGTAGTGCCCGCGCGGCACGAACTGCGAGTAGTCAATGTCGAAGTCGGTGATCGGGGAGCGGTCGAACCCCTCGTGCTTCTCCATCAGGGCCAGCTCGGCGTCCGCGATCTTGCCGATGTCCTCGGCGACGTCCACGCCCCACTGGTCCGGCTTGATCTCCAGCAGCTTCACCGGCACGAGCGCGAACGCAACGTTGAGCTTGGCCGCCTCCTTCAGCTCCTGCGGCAACTGCTCGGAGAGCTTCTGCGAGGTCGCCTGCAGCAGCCCCAGCGACAGCTTCTCGGCCCGTTCGTACAGCTTCGTGACTTCCATCGTCCGCAGCATGTAGTCATAGAAGACGTGCATGGTGTGCAGGACCGAGTCGGTCGTGACGAAGCTGGGCCGGTGCTCGCGCGGGTAGTTGTTGAGTTCATAGATGAACTCCATCTGCTTCCAGCTCCCCGGCATGACGACGAAGCCGTTCTGCTGGATCATCTGCAGATGTTCGGGCGCGAGGTCGCTCTTGAAGTGAGCGAGGTTGGCGACGTTCGTGAGGCCCTTCGCCACGCTGTAGGGCTGTACGGCGGGGGTGAAGGTCGGCTTGTCCGTCAGCGCCACACTGAAGCTCCCGGCGGCGCCGAACGGGTAGCCGCCGATCTCCCCGGTGGCCGCGGGTGTGGTGGGTGTGGCGGGGGTGGTGACGGGCGGCGCGGGCTTGCGGCACCCCACCAGCACGGCCAGCAGCGCAACAACCAGCAACAGCACGAGGCGGTTTCTCATCGCACAGTCCCCTTTCGTGTCCGTACCTGCGACGACGTCACCGGAACCTGATCCACTGAGCATGTTCGCCGGCCGGGGCCCCCATCCCTGTCTCTACGGCTGCCACAGCACCTCGCGGATGCGCCACAGCCGCCGGACCTGGAGGCGCAGCGCCTTGCCCCCGGCGGTGCGCACGGGCGTGATCTCCCCGATGGCGTCATACTCCCCCGTGTGCCCCAGCCCCCAGAAGCCGAACTGGTTCCACCGGTAGGCCACCACGATCAGCTTCCCCGACAGTGCTCGTTCGACCGACACCAACTCCGCCGCGTCATCCCCCGCCATGTCCGCCAGCGCCGCGGTTACATACGGGCGGCAGAGCTGGCTGCCGCGCCACGCCGGCTCGAGGTCCCCCTGCTCGTCCCACCGATAGACAAAGAAGCGCCGCGCGACGTTGGGGTCCCGCGCGGTGTGGCTGTACGTACACAGCGCCACTTCCTCCGTCCCATCCCCATCCACATCGCCGACGCTCACGTCCCAGAAGTTGTAGTCCGGCTCGGGCGAAAGCTCCCACATCTGGCTGAGGTCCCGCTCCCGGGCGAGGTACAGGTGGCTGAGACGCGGCTGCGGCCCTGGCTGCTCGGCCGTCAGGATCAGCAGACACGGTCCCTTCTGCGGGTGCTTCACGACGGCAAGGCGCAGGATGGGAAGAGGCGCGGTAGCCACAGTGCAACTGCTATCTTGGACGATCTCCGGTCCCTCGCTCGCGATCCCCACACCCCGGGCCTGCGGCATCGGCCGCACGATGGCGGGCTTCAGCGGTCGGAGTTGCCAGCCGAAGATGCCCGCCAGAGCCAGCAGGATGATGACCCGGAGAACCAGGCGCAGGCGCCGCGTCGCGGGGGTCATGGACGCCTCGGCCCCGCCGCCTGGCGCAGCGCGCCCTGTAGTTCGTGCAGGTCAAAGATGTAGCCGAACATCGTCGAGGTCTTCCAGCACGCGTACTCCAGGTTCTTCTCGCCCACCGCCGACTCCGCGTTCTCGATGGCCACGCACCCGCCCCGCACCGCCGAACACAGGTAGCCCTTGCGGTCCATGTCGCACATCCCGCACGGCGAGAACCACAGGCACCAGTTCAGCGCCCAGCCCGAATAGATGATATGCGTGATGCCCCGCTTCTGCAGCAGCCGGTGCAACTGCCACGGGTGCTGGGCGATGACGTCATTCCCCTGCGGCCACAGCTCCCTGGGGAGAGCGAACTCATGCGGCGGCACAGCGCCTTTCTCCCCTCTCCCGCTGGGAGAGGGGCCGGGGGTGAGGGACTGCCGGGGGAGATCAAACACATCCCGCGTGTGTTGCGCCGCCACCTTGGGGTCCTTCGCGATGCGGTCTGTGTCCTCCGGCGGCGGGGCGCCCGCCTCCTTGACGCACTGCTCCCAGATTGGCCCTTCCATGTAGATCCCCCCGCCGACGCCGACATGCGCCACTTGCAGCCCCGCCGCACGCGCCGCCGTCACGAGCCCCGGCATCCGGAACGTCACCACCTCCATCGTGCGCGGGATCCACTCGATGGTTCCCAACGCATTGGGGTTCGGGCAGTCGGGGCCGAACTCCGTGTCCGGCGTCAGCCCGGTGTCGGGGAAGTGCATCAGGGCCAGGCAGGTCTTCGAGAGGTCCAGGTCGCGCACTTCGCTGGTCCAGCCCTTGAACCCCACGGCGGCTTCGCGCCAGCGCGAGAAGTCCGCGCCATAGTGGCGGTAGATGTGCCAGGGCACGGCGATCACGTTGGGCTTGCGGGGCATGGTGGGCTCCTGTGACAGGGCGATCTGGGGCAGCAGTAGCAGCGCGATGAGCATGGGCCGCAACATCGTGGCCACCTCCGCGTCACATTTCCCCCCATCCGCCGGCCCGACCTGCGGCAGGCCCCGCCCCTGCGCCCGGGGAATGACCCACCATGCTGCTGTCCGACTTCGACTACGACCTCCCCCCGGAGCTGATCGCCCAGCATCCGCCCGCCGAGCGCGGGCAGTCGCGCCTATTGGTCATCCCCCGGGAGGGGCCGAATACCGGCAGCCTCACCGCCGGTATCCGGCCCCTCCTCCAGCACCGCATGTTCCGCGACTTGCCCGAGTACCTCCATCCCGGCGACTGCCTCGTCCTCAACGACACGCGGGTTATCCCAGCCCGCCTCCTCGGCCGCCGCATGGGCCGCGTAGGCGCGTCGGTCTCCGACGCGCTCGGCGGGAAGGTCGAACTCCTCCTCCTTCGCCAGGTGGGGGAGAGGGACTGGGAGGCCCTGGGCAAGCCCGCCCGCCGCCTCCGCGTCGGCGAGCGCGTCACCTTCGGCGACGAACTTACCGCCGAAGTCATCGCCACCGGCCCCGAGGGCCTCCGCACTGTCCGCCTGCAGCACGACGGCCCCCTCCTCGAAGTTCTCGACCGCCTCGGCCAGATGCCCCTGCCGCCGTACATCCACCGCGACGCGCCCGAGGCCGCGGACCGGACGCGCTACCAGACGGTCTACGCCGCCACGCCCGGCGCGGTTGCCGCCCCCACCGCGGGCCTGCATTTCACGGACGACGTGCTCCAGCAGCTCGGGGCCGCGGGCGTGCGCCTCGTGCGCCTGACGCTCCACGTCGGCCTCGGCACGTTCCGCCCCATCCAGGTCGAGCGCCTCGAAGACCACCGGATGCACGCCGAGCGGTACGAGGTCACGCCCGAGGCCGCCACTGCCATCAACGCCGCCCGGCAGTCCGGCGGCCGCATCATCGCCGCCGGCACGACCGTTGTGCGCACGTTGGAGACAGTCGCCGACGACGCGGGCCTCATCCACCCCGGCTCCGGCCTCACGGACATCTTCATCAGCCCCGGCTTCCGCTTCCGCGCCGTGGACGCGATGCTGACGAACTTCCACCTCCCGCGCAGCAGCCTCCTCGTCATGGTCGCCGCCTTCGCCGGCCGCGACCGCATCCTGGCGGCCTACGCCGAAGCCACCCGGGAGGGCTACCGCTTCTACAGCTACGGCGACGCGACGCTGATGATATGATGCCGCGAGAATTGTCCAGGAGGTCCGGATCATGACACGATGGCTGAGTTGCACCATGGGGCTGCTGGCGGTGCTGGCCGCCTACGCTGCCGACGCCCCGGTGACGATCACCCGGGGCGACTGGAGCGCCACGATGGGCCCCGGCGGCGTCGGCCTCACCTATGCCGGCGAGGTCCTCTCCAAGGGCTCCTACCTCAACGTCTTCAAGCCCGAGTACCAGGGCTCGGTCATCGGCACCGGCGACGCCTGGAAGCAGGGCACGGCGCAGGCCTCGGCTGACGGTCACACGGTCACGCTCACGGCCGACCTGCCCGGCGGGAAGCTCACCTACGAGGCCGTGCTGGAAGAAGCCGGCGTCCGCCTCACGCTCCGCGTGACGCCCGCCGCCGCCGCGCAGATCGGCCCCGTCGAGTACTCCATCGCCCAGATCCCCACCGAGGCCCTCGCCGACGGCGCCATCGAGATCGCCAACGCCGCCGGCAGCGTCACCGCCCGCGTGCCCATTCCGGCCGAGGCAGTCAACGGCGGCCTGGCCCCCGCCGGGCCCGTCCTGACCTTCAAGACCCCGAAGCGCAACCTCATCTTCGAGGCCGCGGACTTCGGCACGCTCTATCCCTTTGACGCCCGCCGCGAACGCTACGGCGCGCGCCAGGGCATCTGGCCCTTCGCCGGGCCCGGCATGAGCGCCGGAGAGGAGACGATCGCCGTGTACACCGTGCGCCTTGAGCCCCCGACCCCTCCCCGCCAGCCCGGCAAGATCACCATCGGCAGGAAGGCCCCCGCCGGCAAGATCCTCATCGCCCCGGGCGCCACGAAGCGCGAACTCTTCGCCGCCGACGAACTCGCCGCCTATCTTGAGGCGATGACCGGTAGGCGCCTTGAACGCGCGGAGACCACGGGCTACCTCCCCGCGGGGTCCGTCGTCATCGGCGCCGCCGCCGTGACCGCCGGCCACATCACGGCGGCCGAGCTGAAGAAGATCGCCGACGACGGCTACGTCGTCCGCGTGCGCGACGGTCGCGTCAGCATCTGCGGCGCCCGCGATGTCGGCACGGTCTACGGCGTCTACGCCCTCCTGCGGCGGCTCGGCTGCAAGTTCTACGCCCCCGGGTGCGAGATCATCCCTGAGACGGCCGCCCTGACCATCCCCGACTGCGCCCTGGCCGACAAGCCCTGCTACGAGTTCCGCAACCTCGCCGCCAACCTCAAACTCGGCAACACGCCCAAGGACGACATGATGGCTCCCTCGGAGATCGGCGAGCCGGGCAACATCGTCCATGCCGCGGCGTACCTGCTCCCGTACGACAAGTACTGCCAGGAGCACCCGGAGTACTTCGCCCTCCAGAAGGACGGCCACCGCCTGAGCAAGGAGCGCCACGGCGAGCACTTCGACGTCCACCTGTGCCTGTCGAACCCCGACGTCCGCCGCATCTGCGCCGAGCGCCTGCTCGCCCTCATGGACCAGCAGTCCGACCGCAAGTTCTTCGGCGTCTCGCAGGGCGACGGCTTCGCCTGGTGCCAGTGTGACCAGTGCAAAGCCCTCGACGCCATCCCCGGCGTCGAGATGACCGACCGCCTGCTCGACTACGTCAACGCCATCGCCCGGGAGGTCGCCAGGAAGTACCCCGACAAGCGCATCCTCACTCTCGCCTACACCAACGCCACCTCCCCGCCGCCGACGAAGGTCATGCCCGAGCCCAACGTCATGGTGCAGTACTGCCCGTACCCGCACCGCACCGATTGCAGCAGCCACGACCTGACCTGTGAAAAGAACCAGCAGGGCTACGCCGACCTGACGGGCTGGTTCGCCAAGTGCCCCCGCAACATGTACATCTTCGACTACCCGACCGGCTACCAGAACTGGTACGAGCCCTTCGGCAGCTTCTGGGCGATGAAGCGCAAGCTCGACTTCTACTCCAAGAACGGTGTGCGCGGCATCTTCTACTGCGGCACGCCCAGGAACTTCAACAACCTGTTCATCTACGTGCAAAGCGAGCTGCTGTGGCACCCGGACGCGAAGGTCGAGCCGCTCATCGCCGACTTCATGCCAGCCTACTACGGCGCGGCCGCGCCCTTCGTGCGCCAGTACTTTGACTACCTCTCCAAGGAAGTAGAAGAGCGGCCCATCCACCAGCAGTGCGAGGCCGCCAGCCCGCACACCGTCACGGCCGAATACGCCGACAAGGCCCTCGCGATGCTGACGCAGGCCGAAGACGCCGTGCGCACCGACCGCGCCCGCCTCTACCGCGTCCAGGCTGAGAAGCTCATCGTGCTCTTCGGCGACCTCAACGCCCGCAACCCGGTGAATGGCAAGCTCGCGATCAGCGAGGCGGCCTTCGCCGAGCGGCTGGCGGAGTTCGCGGCCATCGCGCGCACCCAACGCCTGAGCAGCTTCATCCGCCGCGTGACGGGCCAGGAGTGGCTCTACAAGATCGCCCGCCTCCGCGTCGAGCGCTCCCCGTGGTACGCCGACCCGCTCATGGAGCGGCTCATCAAGGACCCGGCGGGGACGCTGGCGGCCGAGCAGCAGAAGTACGCGCAGACGGCCGTCAAGGGGGGCTGGCGGATGGAATTGGAGGGCTTCCGCGGTCCCATCGGCCCGCAAGACTACGCGCACGAATGCCCGGAGCGGCGCGCCATCTGGGTCTACGGCGTCGGCAGCACCAACCCGACCATGTGGACGACGCTGCACCTGGACGCCGCGCCCGCGAAGCCCGCGCGCCTCGTCCTGACCGGCCAGGACGACGACAAGCCCGGCGCCGTCCCGATCCGCGTGACAATCAACGGGCAGACGGTCTTCGAGGGCCCCAACAAGTGCGCCGAACGCAACTGGTCCTCACAGGAGATCCCCCTCCCGGCGGGGACACTGAAAGCCGGGGACAACGAGAT
>CAZZDO010000193.1:0-9220 GCA_964653205.1 uncultured Armatimonadia bacterium
CCCGGCGGATGACAGCTTTCTCTTCGCCGACCTGACCGGCCAGGGGCGCCGCCGGGACCTTGTGGTCAAGGACCGCTACTGGAACATGTGGGGCGTGTCGCACGCGGGCGAGGTGCTGTGGCACTACGAGGGATCGGTCGGGCACTTCCCGGCCTACGGCGACGTGGATGGCGATGGCTGTGACGAGATCTTCGTCGGCTTCGCGCTCGTGGACCACGATGGGACGGTGCTCTTCGAGCATGACGCAGCCGGCACGCATCAGGACGCGGCGTATGTCGTGCGGCTGGTGGACGGGTCGTGGCGGCTGCTGTTCGGCAACCATGGGCTGCACTGCCTGACCGTGGACGGCCGGGAGCTGTGGAGCCGTCCGCTGGCCGAGGCGCAGCACGTCGTGGCCGGGCGGTTCCGCGACGACTCGGAGTTGCAGTTCGCCGCCATTGACCGGGGCCAGCCCCAGGCGGACGGCATGCGGGCTGCGGCGACGCTGTATCTGTACGACCTGGAGGGCCGGGAGTTGTGGCGGCGAGAGCAGCCCCCGGGTGGGTGGTACGCGGCGTGCCTGGAGTGCAACTGGCTGGGCGGGCGCGATGAATCGCGCCCCTACGCGAGCCCGCTGCAGAGCATCCTCGTCTACAGCCGCGGGCCACACGAGCCGGCCGTCATCTACGACGGGGCAGGCGAGATCATCGCCGAACTGCCGATGGTGCTGCCGAACGGGCGCCCGCGGGAGCACTTCCACTTCTACTGCACCCGTGCCGATGTGTGGGGCGACAGCCGCGAGGAGATCATCCTGTTCGGCTCCCGCGGGGCCTGCGTCTACGCCAACGCCACACCGCTGGCTCTCCCGACGCTCTACAACAACACCCTCTATCCGGGAATGTAGGGGCACGACATGGCGCGCTTCGCTGTACTCATGCTATTGATGCTCCCTCTGGAGGCTCTCATGGCACAGCCGCAGACGATTGATTGGGTCCGGGTTACGGAGCACGCGCAGTGGGCGCCGCGCGATTCCTGTGGCGAGGTGGTCCACGATGGCCGCATGTGGCTGCTGGGCGGCTGGTTCAACTCCAACAGCGTCGGCCCGCGCGATGTGTGGGCCTCCGCCGATGGCGCGCACTGGGAGGAAGTGACGCACGAGGCGGGCTGGAAGCATGGCGACCTGCCGACGACGATCACCTTCGACGGCCGCATGTGGTTCATGGGCGGCTGGTACGCCGGGCGGCTGCCTGAGGGCGGGCCGACCAGCGCGGTGTGGGCCTCACGCGACGGCGCGGCGTGGGAGCGTGTGGCCGAGCAGGCCGGCTGGAGCCCGCGCCTGGGCGCCGCCGCCGCTGTGCATCAAGGCCGCATGTGGCTGTGTGGCGGCAATGAGCAGTACTTCTTCGGCAACGAGAGCCACCTGCGCAACGATGTCTGGTCCTCGGCCGATGGCGCGACGTGGACGCAGGCGACGGAGCGCGCGCCGTGGGCCCCTCGGGCCTACCATGCCATGCTGGAGTTCAAGGGGAAGCTGTGGGTGCTGGGGGGAGGCAACTATCTGCCCGCCTACCAGGCCTACAACGACGTGTGGAGTTCGGAGGACGGGGCCACGTGGACGCAGGCCACGGCCCACGCGCCCTGGCATGAGCGCATCTGGTTCTCGGCGGTGGTCTACCGGGGCGCCATGTGGGTGTTGGGCGGCTGGTCGAAGGAGCCCAACCGCAACTACGGCGACGTGTGGTACAGCACCGACGGGGCGAACTGGCACGAGCTGAAGACGCCGACGGTCTGGTCGGACCGGCACGAGCATTCCGCCTACGTCTTCCAGGACAAGCTATGGGTCGTGGCCGGGAACGCCTGGCCGCTGGTCAACGATGTGTGGGTGCTGGACTTGCCGAAGGACTGGCAGCCGTAGCGGCGCGATGCATCGCGCCCGGAGGTTGGGAGCTACAATGGGCGCGATGAATCGCGCCGCTACACAGTGACTCGCCATGTCACCTCGCCATTGTCCAAACGGACGGACAGCACGCCCATCTCCGAACCGTCCGGTGGGGCCGCATCAATGGCATAGGGGTTGTAGGCGTAGCTGGGCCAGCGCAGTTCCGCGCCGTGGGGGAGGGTGATGCGGCAGTCGCCGAACTGCAGCCATTCCCCCAGTTGGGCCGTCCCCAGGGCCAGGGCTTCGTCGCCCAACGTGATGTCCAGGCCGGCCGCCGTCCGCAGCCGCTGGCCTCGCTTCATGTTGAGCACGAGGTTGTGCAAGGCCAGGCCGTTCTGCGCCCCGGCGGTGATCGCCGCCGTCCCGTCCGACAGGTCCACCCTCAATAGGCACCGCACCTCGCCGTACTCCAGAACGACTTCTCCGTCGCTCACTGTGCCACTGCCCGGCATGAAGCGTCCGCCGGCCGCGAACGTGGACCACTCCGGCTGGATCTTGGAGTTGCCCCCGCCGATGATCAGGCCGGTGCGCTCGTGCCAGAGCGACAGGAAGCTCTGGCGGTCCTGCCCCCAGCGGCTGTTGACCGGCGGGCAGACGAAGGCGCTCAGGCAGGCGAACCACGGGCCCTGCCGCGCGACGACGGCCCAGTCGCGATAGGGTCGCGCGAAGCTGACCTCGTCCAGCGGGCCGGGGGCCTCCGGGCCCTCCTGCACGTGATGGACAGCCGAGGCCAGGCAACCGCCCTGCATCGTCTCGGAGTCACGCTGCGGGTCGAAGCCGGCGATGAGATGCCGCACGAGGCTGCGGCCCTCGGGGAAGAGCGAGAAGGCAGGCCACGCGAACTGCGCGACGCGGGCATGGTATTTGACGCGCCCGTCAATCGTCTCGACGACGGCGCCGTCGGGGTAGGTGAAGGTGTTGTGGAACTCCGTGGCGGCCCGCAGGGCCGGCAGGACGCTCTCGTCGCCGGTGTGGAGGTGGTACAGGCCGAGGGCATGGACGTAGACGAGGTTGTAGAGCGTCGAGGGACCGCCGTGTTCGGGCCAGTAGCCTGCCTCGTCCTGCGCGGCAACGGTATGGGCGATCATCGCTTCGCCGGCCTGACGCCAATCGTCCCGGGCGAAGAGTTGCCCCGCGCGGACGCAGCTCATGCCCTTCCACGCCGGGATGTTGTGCACGTGGCCGTTGCTGATCTCCCGCGCCTGCCCGTCGTGGGCGAGCGTCAGCCCCTCCTCCCAGCGTTGCCGGCGCTCGTCGCCAAGCTGGTCGCGCAGGAGCGCGTACGCCTCCAGCCACGCGTAGTTGGTCCAGGGCATGTACGTCGGGCCCCACTTGCTGCCATCGGCCTTGATGAACTCCACCTGGCCGTCGGGGTACTGGAAGTCGCGGATGGCGTCGCCGGCGCGGCAGGCAATGCCCAGCAGCCGCTCCGAGCCATAGTGCGGGCTGTCCGGCGCCGTCACGAGCGTTGCCAGTGCGTAGATGACGTCCTGGTTGATGGGGCACCACCCGAGGTCCTCGGGCTTGGCCCCCGGGGCGATGGCCCCGGCGGGGGCGGTGATGAAGCGCCCGCTGCGCTCGTCGAAGCGCGGCAGGTGGAGTTCGGTGGCGGCGACGAGGTGCTGCCGCAGGCGTTCGCGCAGCGCGGACATGACGGGCTCCTTTGCGGGGATGATGGGGGAGCTTCGGCGACGGGGACGCGAGGTCCTTCGTCAGGCGACAGTGGTTCGCACAGCGAAAACGGCAGGCCGAGGCCTGCCGTTGCGGGACGCGACTTGCGGACCGGCTAGCGGATAATCGTGATGCCGGGCGAACGGTAGAGGGTCATGTCCCGTGTGTCGCGGGCGAGTTCGCCGCGGGCGTCGGCCAGGCGGGGGCTCACATCGTCGGACCTGTAGATCTCGCGCTCAGCGCTAACCGGGCGGCTGACCCAGTTGCTGCGCGTGCGGGTCGGCGTTGGGGCGGCGGCCGGTCGCGCGGGGGCCTCGGCCGGTGTGGGCTTGGGCACGTCGGCGGCCGCGCGTGATGGGCCCGATGGTGCAGCGCGGGGTGTCGCCGGGGCGGCCACGTCGGTGTGCGTCGGCGGCAGAGCCGCCAACGTGGGTTGCGCTACACGCACGTCAGGCAGGACAGGCGGCGCCACGGCTACGGAGGTCGGGGCGCCCGGCACAACGACGGCCCCTGACGGGCTCGCGGGCGACGTCGGCAAGCGCGGCGGAGTCACGGTGCGCGACGGCGGTGCTGAGGCGACGCGTGCGGGCAGGGCCGGGGTGGCGGCCGGGCGGGCAGTCGCGACATGGGTAGGCTCCGACGCCCGTACCGGCCGAGCCGCAGCGATGGCCGGCGGCCCCGGTGTGACGGCTGACGGCGCAGGCACGGGGGCTGTGGGTGTCGGCTCCGCGGCCACAACGACGGGTGCCGGCGGCGCGCTGGCGACCATGGGCACGGGGGCCTGCGTCACTGGCGCGAGCGAATGCACGAACATGGCGAGAAGGATCGCGGCGGCGGCCGCCGCACTGCCCAGGGCCATGCCCCAGCGGCGCAGCAGCGGGGCGCGCACGGGCGCCGGGCGGGCGGGCGCGGCCAGTTCGGCCGCGACCTGGATGCGGGCCAGCAGATCGGCCGGCGCCGCCTCCGGCTCAGTGGCACGGAGCACACCCGCGGCGATCTCCATCTCCGTGGCCGCGCGGTAGCACGTCGCGCATGCCAGCAGGTGCGCCTCGAGGCGCTGGGCCGCGGCATGATCCAGTTCCCCGTCCAGCCGCAAAGAGACCCCTTCCAGGGCCTCCTCACAGGTGAGCGCCGCCAGCGGGCGCACACCACGCGTGGCCTCGCGGAGGCGGGCTTCCAGACCGACAGGGGGGGCTTCGGTGAGTAGGTGCAGGGGCAGGCAGGCCCGGCGCAGTTCGCGCAGCTTCTCGGCGCAGGCCGCACAGGAGGCCGCGTGGTCCGTCAGAGCACGGGCCTCAGGCTGGTCACACTGGCCATCGGCCAGGGACTGGAGCCGCAGAATGTCGGGACAGGAGGACATAGGTACCATCCGCATCTGCAGGCGGCACTGCAAGGCACGTAGTAGGGCCCGGAAAGGCCCATGCAGCAGATCCGCCATGACCAGCGCCGGCAGCGATGCAGATAGTGAGTGGCGCTGACGAATTATTCAGTTCCATAGACAACCCAGCGGGCCGGCAGTTGCGGCAGTTTCCCGCCGATATGGGCAGAGGTGTCGTGGGGGCGGGGGGTGAATCTGCAGTCGCTGGACGCCGCTACAGGAACGAGGCCCCTCATGGATACCCTTCCGCCGCCGGAATGCCGCGGCATCTGGTACTGCTGCGGGCACAAGGTCAACACGTTGCCCGGCCACGACTGGGTCTATTCCGGGCCGATGGCCACCTATTGCGCGTGGCACCGCCCCATGGCCATATACGCCCCGGCGGTCAACCGGACCTTCTTCGTGTACGGGAACGGTGACAACGCCCCCACGATCAGCTGCTACGACCACGCGACGGGCCGCTTCGCCTACCCGGTTGTGCTCGGCAGCAACCCCGACGGCGACGCCCACCGCAACCCCACGCTGCTCATCGAGCAGGGCGGCCACCTGGTCGTCTTCTACGGGGCGCACTGCCACCCGACGAAGGTGCTGCGGTCGCTCACGCCCTACGACCTGAGTGCCTGGGAGCAGGTCAGCGACCTGCCCGACCCCCTGACCTCATATCCACAACCGTGGGAACTCTTGCCGGGCGAGATCTTCGTCTCCTACCGCGAGAAGCGCGCGTGGACGGACAGCGAATGGCGCTGCGCGGTGTCGCGTGACGGCGGGCGCACTTGGGAGCCGTCGCGGGAGCTGGTCAGCCTGGCGGAGTGTTCGGTCTACGGCATCACCATTGCCGAGACGGGCGCCTTCCCGCGCCGCCTCCATTTCGTGTGGTCGCGTCTGAACGGTGGCACCGAGGAGGAGCGGCAGACCAAGCACACCTGGGCGCGGCGGCACCACATCTACTACGCCTGCTCTGACGACGGCGGGGCCACGTGGCGACGGAGTGACGGGACACCGTACGAGTTGCCAATCACGCTCGACACGCAGGAGGAAATCTACAACTGCGGCACGCACGGCGTGTGGCTCAAAGACATCCAGCTCGATGCGCAGGGCCGACCGTTCGTCCTGTTCATTGACAGCGAGGTGGAAACGTACCGCGGGCTGTGGAAGGTTGGGCGCTTCGACGGGGCGGCCTGGCACTTCAGTACCATCGCTGAAAGCGACCACATGTATGATGACGGCGGCCTCGCGATCCTAAGCGATGACGATATCCGTGCCTACATTCCGTCCACGCCGGTGCAGCCCAGCGAGGACGGCGGCGAGATCGAGGAGTGGCAATCCACCGACGGCGGCGCGACGTGGGAGAACACGAAGCATGTCACGACCGGGTCGCACTACTCGCACAACAACGTGAAGATCGCGCTCAACCACCAACTCGGGCCGGGCGATGTGCGGATGTTCTGGAGCTACGGCGACTCCAACTCCCCGCCGGAGACCGACGACGTGCGGCTGCACTGCTATGGGGAGCAGTGGGGGAGAGGGACCGAGATTGAGTTCGGGGAGAAGCCATGAACACGTTGCGCGACGACCTGGCCGTGTATCTGAATACCTTGCCCGTGGTGGACTGCCACGCCCATACGTGTCTGCGGCGTGAGTACGTCGAGCAGGGGCCGAGGAGTCTTTTCCAGATGACGGCGTACTTCGACCGGGAGGTCGCGGCGATTGCGGCGGCCATGCCCGAGGCCCTGCCCCCGGCGGGCTCGTCGGACCAACAACGCTGGGAGCGCCTGCGCGCCATCCTCAAGCGCGCCCGGAACGAGTCGTACTGGCGCCATAATCTCGTCGTCTACCGTGACCTGTTCGGGATGGAAGGCGAGGAGCTGGGCGACGACAACTGGGAGGCGCTCAACGCGCGCATCAAGGCGCAGACGGCCGACCCCGACTGGTATCATCATGTCATCGTCGAGCGGTCCCACGTGCGCACGCAAGTCAAGAACATCCCCTGGTTCCAGGACTGGGAGCCGGAGTACTTCACGGCCATCCTGCGCATGGAGCCGGCACTGGAACTGTACCGCCCGGAGCCACGGCAGCAACTCGAGGGCTTCCTGGGGCGGGAGATCCGGTGCGTGCGGGAGCTGCGCGAGGCTCTCGCCGAACTCGTCCAGCGCTACCGGGCGCGCGGGGCCGTAGGCATCAAGCTCGCCCACGCCTACCGGCGGACGCTGCAGTCCGAGCCCGTGCCGGAGGTTGCGGCGGCGCTGATCTTCGACCGGGCGCTGCGCGGGGAGAAGCTGCCGTGGTCCGACGCCAAGCGCCTGGAGGACTACATCATCTTCTTCCTGTGTGGCCTGTGCACGGACCTGAACCTGATTTTTGACCTCCACACCGGCGTGCAGGGCAACGGCTGCTGGATCCCGGACTCCAACCCGCTGCTGCTGCTCAGTCTCATCCGCGACTTCCCGCGCACGCGGTTCAACCTGTATCACGCGGGCTACCCGTGGAGCCGTGAGATCGGCACCATGGCCAAGCACTTCAGCAACGTGTGGCTGAACATGGCGTGGATGTACGTCATCAGCATGGAGGCCAGCCGGCAGGCGCTGGACGAGTGGATTGATCTCGTGCCGGGCTACCGGCTACTCGGCTTCGGCTCAGATGTGAACATGCCCGAGTTCGTGTACGGGCACCTCGTGATGGCGCGCTCGTGCCTGGCCGATGTCCTGGCGAAGAAGGTGGAGCGGGACTTCCTGAGCCGGGAGGCGGCGGAGGACCTGGGGCGGATGCTGCTATACGACAACGCGGCAGAGTTGTATGGGGTGAACTGAGGCTCAGATTGCCCGATTTGCGGTTGACGAGCCCCTGCCGAACCGATATACTACCAATCCGTGCCAGCCAGCGCATGCGGCTGGTGCTTTGTTTCGGCGCCTGTGCAATGGCGCAGCGCCCCCGAAAGGACGAGCCCCAGGATGTATGCGATTTTCCAGTCCGGCGGCCACCAGTATGTCGCCGCCGAGAATGATGTCATTCGTGTGGAGAAGTTGCCCGTCGAGGCGAAGACGGAAGTGACCTTCGAGGAGGTTCTGGCTGTCCGCGACGGCGAGGAGTTCAAGGTCGGCGCCCCGCATCTGGCTGGCGCGAAGGTCACCGGCACGGTCGTGGCCCAGGGCCGCGGCAAGAAGATCATCGTCTTCAAGTACAAGCCCAAGAAGCACTACAAGAAGATCCGCGGCCACCGGCAGGACTACACCGAGGTCCGCGTGACGTCCATTTCCGCGTAGGCGCGCCGGTCCTCCGGCGCACACGCCCGCCGCAGACCGGCGGGGCCACGCGATCCGAAGAGCTTCCGAAGGAGTGTTGACATATGGCGCACAAGACCGGACAGGGGAGTTCCAAGAACGGGCGAGACAGCAAGTCCAAGCGCCTGGGCGTCAAGGCCTACGGTGGGCAGGTTGTCACGTCCGGCACGATCATCATTCGCCAGCGCGGCACGAAGATCCATCCCGGCGCGAACGTCATGAAGGGCAAGGACGACACGCTCTTCGCCGTGGCGCCCGGTCAGGTGGAGTTCAAGCACGTCCCCAACGGCCGCCGGATCGTCTCGGTGCATCCCGTCGAGACCGCGTAGCGCAAACGTCCGCGTTTGCGGCTCAGCAGTCCAGGCCCGGCCTCAGGTCGGGCCTGATCAGTTCTCAGGGTCCGTAGGCCACGATCTCCTCGACGCGGGCCGGTCCCCCGTACGCCCCCCAGACCTTCAGCCGCACGTAGCGTGCCTCGACTGGCGCAAAGTTGACGGCCTCGCCGGCCGGCGCGGCGCGCGACTTGGGCTTGTCCACGGCCGTCTCCCACTGCTGTCCATCCGCCGAGGTCTCGATCACATACCCCACCACCGGCTGGTCCACGAACAGGCCCGTGCGGTCGCGCGAGAAGACGATGGCGCTGACCGTCCGGGGCTGGCCGAGGTCCAGCGTCACGTCCTTCCCGTTGGCGACGGGCGCGTCCGGCCGCAACCGCCCCACGGCGTGCAGGCCCTGCGTTGTCGCTGCAATCCGCTGTTCAGCTGCCTGCACACTGCGCTGCATCATCGCCCGCTGCGGGCTGCGCCCCTCGGTGTCGAGGCCGAGGTAGGGGCCGTTCCACTGCGGGTAGGCGGGCAGGCGGCGGCCCGACTGCTTCGGCCCCACGGCCGGCTCAGGCGTAAGCCGCGCTGCCGGGAGCTTCGCCAGCGGCTGCGCGGCGCGCTCGACCAGATACGCCTTGCCTGCCGCCGTCGC
>CAZZDO010000194.1:0-1370 GCA_964653205.1 uncultured Armatimonadia bacterium
GACTTCATCATGGAGTTCCCCGACGGCTACGAGACGCTCGTGGGCGAGCGCGGCACGCGGCTGTCGGGCGGCCAGCGCCAGCGCATCAGCATCGCCCGCGCCCTGCTGCGCAACCCGCGCATTCTCATCCTCGACGAGGCCACCAGCGCGCTGGACTCCGAGTCCGAGGCGCTCATCCAGGAGGCCCTCGACCGGCTGATGAAGGGCCGCACGACGTTCACCATCGCCCACCGTCTCTCGACGGTCATGGAGGCCGACACGATCCTGGTGTTAGACCAGGGCAAGATCGTCGAGCGCGGCACGCACGCGGAGCTGGCGACGATGGAGGGCGGGCTGTACGCGCGGCTGTGCGAGGTGCAGTTCAAGAAGGCCGAGGAGAAGGTGGCCGAGCACTTGGCGAAGACGGATAAGGCAGGGTAACGGCAGGGGGTAGGGTCTAGGGAATGGGGTGGGGCCGTTCCCGGGAGCGCCGGCTTCTCGCGAGGCTGAGCCTGCCGAAGCCCAGCCGGCATGCCGTCACTGTCGCACACCACCAGAGGACTTCACATGCCAACTACTACCATCCGCACGTGTGCCATCCTGCTCGGCCTGGGCCTCATGCTCCCCGCCGTCGCCCAACAGGAACTCCTCAAGAACACCTCCTTCGAGGAGATCACCGACAAGGGCCTGCCCGCGGGCTGGGCTCAGTATGGCGGCGGCGTGCCGGAGAGTGTGCTCAAGGTCGAGACGACCGCGCGGACGGGGAAGTCCGCGCTCCATCTCATTGACACCGGCCCCAACGAGCGCGACAACCGCTACGCCATTGGTGTGCAGCAGGATGTGCCGGTGACGCCAGGGCGCTTCTACCTGGCGTCGGTGTGGGCCAAGGCCCTCGCACGCAACAACGACCAGGCCGTCGTGCTGCAACTCACCTTTATGGGCGCGCCGGAGCCCAGGAACTTCTCCACCTACATCCTCTCCCCCATCGGCGGCGACTGGAAGCGCTACAGCGTCGGCGCCATCGCCCCCGAGGACAGCAAGTCCGTGCGTCTGTACCTCTACACGATGCACTTCTGGACGAGCGACACGCTGATTGACGACGCCTCGCTCAAGGAGGCCGACGCGAGCCAGTCCGTCGCCGCCGCAGTCTTCCAGTGGGGTCAGGAGCCGCTGGCCGGGCCGCGCCCGCTCAAGCTGCAGACGACGCTGACGAAAGGCGGGCAGCCGGCGGCCAGCATCGCCTGCCCGTCGGACCCGGCGTGGCAGCAGGTGGCGCAGGACCTGCAGACGGCGATCCAGCGGAAGACCGGGGCGACGCTGCCGATCCATCTCGTGAGCGTGACGACCGAAGGCGGGCGAGACGCCCGCTCTACCCTCGGAGGGGCCGCGCT
>CAZZDO010000194.1:1470-9198 GCA_964653205.1 uncultured Armatimonadia bacterium
GACGCCCGCTCTGCCCTCGGAGGGGCCGCGCTTCAGCCGGCCCCCGGCGGGCGGGACGCCCGCTCTACCCTCAGTGGGTTGCTCAAGACCGACCAGACCATCCTGGCGCTGGGCAACGTCAACAACAGCTTCATCATGGAGCGGCTGTACTGGAACTTCTACACGCAGGCGAACTCGCTGTGGCCGGGGCGAGGGGCGTTCGCGCTGCGCACCGTGCACCAGCCGTTCAACTTCGCGGACATCAATGTCCTGACCATCGAGGCGAGTGACCTGGATGGAGCGAAGGCGGGCGTGACGGAGCTGGCCAAGCGCCTGCCAGACGGCCCGGACTGCGCCCTGGACAGGCCCCTGCTGTTCGTCTCCAGCGTCAAGCCGATGAACGACGAGCAGCGGCAGAAGCTGCTGGCGAGCGCGCCGTCGGCCAGCCTGCTGCTGGACTTCCACCGCGCCTGCGCCGCGTACCGCGAGAGCGGCGACGAGGCGTGGGCCCTGCAGGCCAAGCGGCTGATGGGCCTGTGCCGCGACCGGCTCGTGGCTGACCCGCAGTACAAGCTCGACTGGCCGGAAGAGACCAGCTCCTGCGACATCGGCAAGCTTTGGGATGTGATCGAGGAGGCGCCGGTGTGGACGGACGCCGAGCGCCGCGACGCCGAGAACGTGCTGTTCGCCACACTGCTGGGCATGCGCCGCAATGTCTACAACTGGGGCAGCTTCGCCAACAATGACACCATTGTGTGGAACCACCAGACCTTTCCGCTGCTGGGCGTGTACTGGCTGGCCCGCTGGTTCGAGCGGCACTACCCCGGCCAGGAGCCCATCGCGGACTACCTCGCCCAGGTGCATGGCGCGTTCCGCGGGCAACTCAAGAGCTGGAAGCCGCAGTGCGATGCCGACGGCTATCTGACCATCACGCCCCGCCACACCATCGAGTACACGCTGTCGCGCAATGACTACCGGTTCTTCGAGAGCGGCAATGTGCGGACGTTCGCCGAGTACTTGACCGGCGTGTGCGACAACATGGGCAACACTCCCGGCTTCGGCGACTCGGGCTACGGCAAGGGGCCGGGCTACGAGCTGAACGGCTTGCCGATCGCCTTCTGGTACTACCGCGACCCGCGCTACCTGTGGCGGCTGCAGCGGCTCTACGACGGGAAGTGGCCGAACCCCTATCACACCGACATCGAGCCCAAGGCGTGGCCGGAAATCGTCGGCGTGAACGTGTACCGCATGCCCGAGGAGTACTACAAGTGGGCGACGACTTCCCCGTCCTATGGCGAGGGCATCACGAAGACCGACGTCACGTATGAGCAGTCCTTCGACAAGATCAGCTTCCGGGAGCAGATGGCCGAGGACGGGCAGTTCGTGCTGCTGGACGGCTTCGCCCGCGGCAAGCACCTGCAGTATGACGGCAACTCGATCATCCGCTACCATGCCCACGGCGAGGACTGGCTGATTGACGGGGACTATCTCGTCCGCAACACGACCGATCACAACATGATCAGCGTCGTGCGCGACGGCCGCTGCGCGACACTGGAGCCAGCCTTCACCCGCCTGGACGCCCACGCCGACCTGCCGGGCGTCGGCTACACCCGGACGACCGTGACGGACTACAACGGCGCGGACTGGACCCGCCACATCCTGTGGCTCAAGGGCGAGGGCTTCGTCGTGGTGGACGAGTTGACCGCGCGCGAGGCCGGGGACTACACCTTCGAGAACGTCTACAAGATGCTCGACCTGGGGAAGCTTCAGTTCGACGGGCGCTGCGTGAAGGTCAGCCGCCCGACCGGCGGCGGCATGGGCAGCCGCGACCTGTCATACACGGAGGCCGAGGGCGTCGGCAAGGTCGTGCGCTTCGGCAGCCAGAGTTCGCGGATGGAGTTCCCGGTGACGCTGCCGGCGGGCGAGTACGCCGTGACGCTGTTCGGCCAGGGCACCGGAGGCGGCAGCGACAGCTTCTGGCTCCAGGTGGACGAGGCGGAGCCGGTCGCCTGTCACGTGCCCATCGAGAAGCTCGGGCCCTCCAGCGCCGCCTGGACCAAGGATGTTCCCACGCCCAACGTGAAGGTCGCCCGAGACGGGGTCCACTTCTTCCGCATTGCCCTGCGCGAAGGGCCGGGGACGATGTTGCACAAGGTCGCCATCGCCGACAAGAGCGGCAAGGAGATCGCGACGATTGATGCGCTCAAGCCCCCGCCGCTGCCGCAGGATCGCGTGCAGGCCGCGCCGGATGCGTGCTTCTACCTCAAGGGTGACGGCACGGCGCAGGCGGCCATCACGGATCGCACCAACAACGTCAACCTGCGGCTGAAGTACCTGCGCCATCTGTTCGGCGGCAAGCTGAAGGCCGGGCAGACGGTGAGCGACGCCACGCTGTTCTACGACGACCGCAGCGACGGGCCGCGGGAGTTGGACATCCGGCGGGTGGACGACGGCCGGGTGCTGATCCTGAAGGATGGCAAGCCGTGGGGGGTCTTTGTGGTTGGCGGCGACGACGCGCCGGCATTCTTCACGGCGGATCGGCTCGACACTCTCGGCGGCGCGAAGCCATCCGAGGGCCCGCCCGGGAGCTTCCCGGCCGCGAAGCTGCTGGCAGCGGCGGCCAAGCAGGCCGTCGCCCCGAAGTCCGCCGGGGCTGACAAGCTGCCCTACCCCGCCCTCAAGCCAGCCTGGACTTCCCCGGCCATCATGGAGGACGATCAGGATGTCGCCGTCATCAACCGTCTCGTCGGCGCGTACATTCATGACGGTTGCTTCAGCACGCTGCTCGCCGGGCGAGGCAGCAGGTGCGTGGCCTTCGACGTCTCCGGCAAGGAGCTGTGGACCGTCGAGACCGGCGCGCGCGTGAACGACATGTGCGTGGCCGACCTCGACGGCGACAAGAAGCCCGAGGTGCTGATCGCGTCCGATGACGAGTACCTGTACATCACCGACGCGAATGGCAAGGTGCTGTCCAAGACGCACTGCGATGCGCGCCTGCGCGTCGGCACGAGCAGCGTGCGCGACCCACGCGTGGCCAATGTCTGCGTGGGCGACGTGGACGCCGACGGGAAGCTCGACATCATCGTCGGCACGCGCAACGGCAACATCGTCCGCTATCGCGCTCTGGTGAGCGCTCCTACAGACTTCACGTTGGAGAAGGTGTGGAGCTTCAACCAGATCGAGCACGGCACGTTCCGGATGCGGCTGATTGACCTGGACAAGGACGGGAAGCTGGAGGTCGTCGCCGGCAACCGCTACGGCGCCGTCGAGGTCGTGGACTGCAAGGGGCGGGCGATGGCGGGGAGCTACTCCGAGCTGGGCGATGTCGTGTTTGATGTGGCCGATGTCAATGGCGACGGCCAGCCGGACTTTCTCAACGGCTCCTCGACCGGGGCCTTCACCTGCACGCCGTGGCGCGGGCGCGTGGCGTGGAACTTCGACAACTTCGGCTACGGCGTGCGTGACGTGAAGTGCGCCGACGTGGACGGCGACGGCAAGATCGAGACGGTCATCGCGTCGGACACGGGCTACGTGTATGTGCTCAATGGCGACGGCAGTGTCAAGACGATGCGCAAGCTGAGCGCGCCAGTGCTGTCGCTGGCGCTGGCGGGCAAGTTCATCGTGGCCGGCTGCCGTGATGGCATCGTCTATGAGCTGGATGCGCAGTTGCAGCCGGTCAAGGCGGCGAAGCTCGCCGGGCCGGTCACGCAGATGACGGTGCTGGACATGGGCGGGCTGGCGCTGGTGGCGGTGGCGGCGGGCGAGGTTGTGGTGGCACTGGAGTTGTAGGCGGATCTGACGTGCGAGCGGCTTGCTGCCGCCTGTTCCGTAGACAGACCCTGTGTCTGAGGTGACCCCTTGGCCATCGCCGAACAACTGACATGCGTGCCGTCCGCCGTCCGTCGCGGCTCCACGCCGCGCACCGCAGCCCTGGCCCATGCGGCGGCCCACCAGGTGTACGCCCCCTATGCCGAACAGGCGCGCCTCGCGGCTGAGGTCACCGTGCCCGAGGGCACCGACATCTTCACCGCCAACGCCCTCGGCTTCGCGCAGTTCTACCCGCGTCTGACGCCCGTGGTCCGCGACGGCGAACTCATCGTCGGCGCTCGCTTGCGCGACTCGGAGGGGCGGCACCTGGTCGGCTGGATCCCTGACGGGACGGCTGCCTATGTGGAGGGCTTCGCACGCAACGCGCCGCCGGATCGGCCCGACCTGCACGCGATGGCGCAGCGCGGGCTGATCTCCCCGCAGGGCTCCTTCAACCACAAGGTCGTGGACTGGCCGGCACTCATCCACACGGGCAGCCGGGCCCTGGCGGAGCGGGCGCGGGCCATCGCCGCCGAGCGCGACGGGGCCGAGCGCGCCTTCGCCCTCGCCTTCGCCATGGGTCATGACACACTCATCGCGCACGCGCAGACGTATGCGGCGGCGTGCCGCGAGCTGGCCGCGACTGCCGACGCGGACCGCGCGGAAGAACTGCTGGAGATCGCGCGCATCTGCGAGAGAGTCCCCGCCGAACCCGCCGCGACGTTCCACGAGGCCATCCAGTGCCTCTGGTTCGGCTACATGGCGGCGGGGGACGGCGTGGGGCGGCCCGATGTGTACCTGTGGGAGTTCTACGAGCGCGACCTGGCCGCCGGGCGGATCACGCCCGAGCGCGCGCAAGAGTTGATCGAGTGCCTGCTCATCAAGATCCACGCCGACCACAGCGAGTCCGACGGCAACGTCAGCTCGGTCCAGACGCTGACGCTCGGCGGGGTGCTGCCGGACGGCTCCGACGCCACCAACGACCTCACCCGCCTGTTCCTGCAGGCGATCAGGTCGGTGCGGATGCTGCGGCCGACGATCTATGTCCGCGTCCACGAGCACACGCCGCAAGACGTGCTGGAACTAGCCGTGACGATGCTGGGCGAGGGCCTGGGCGAGCCGAACTTCTTCGGCGATGCGCCGGTGCTGGAAGGCCTGCAGCGCCTCGGCGTGCCGCTTGAAGAGGCGCGCAACTACGCGCTGAGCGGCTGCGCCGAGGTCGTGTCGCCGGGGCTGGGCAACTGGGGCGCGCCGAACGGCTGGCTCAACTTCGCGCTCCTGGCCGACGAGGCGCTACGCGACGCCGCCGCGCGCGGGGTGAATGCGGAGCAGGAACTCTGGAGCGCCATCGGCGCACACATTGACGAGGTGGCTGCGGCCTGCCGCGACTGCAACGCCCACTGCGACGCCGTGCGGGTCGAGCCGAACTACGCGCAGTCGCTGCTGATGCCCGAATGCCTGGCGCGCTGCCGGGACATCGCCCATGGCGGCCTGCGCAGCCACTACGGCCACTGGGAGGGGCAGGGCCTGACGAATGCCGCCGACATGATCTACGCGGCGCTGCTCCTGGCCTTCGATGAGGGCGAGCCGCTGTGGTCCCTGTTGGCGCGGCTCGATGCCGACGACGCGGAGCTACGGGCCCGCCTCAAGGCCCTGCCGCGCTTCGGCCAGGGACATCCTTCGGTGGATGCCATCGGCGCGCGCCTCGTCTCGATGATGGCCGAGGCGCTGGAGCGGCAGAGCACGCCGCTGCGGTCGGCGCTGGTCCTCGGGCACTTGGCCGGCGGGGAGAACATGCACATCGCCTATGGCCTGCTCATGGGGCCGACGCTGGACGGCCGCCGCGCCGGCGAGACCCTCGGCGACTCCCTGGCCGGCTCGCAGGGCATCACTCGCTCACCCACGGAGGTCCTGCGCTCGCTGTGTACGCTGGACCATTCGCGGCTGGTGGCGGGGAACGTCTCGACGCTGCGGCTGCTCCCGCAGGACTTCGCCACCCCCGCCGCACGCGGCAAGGTGGTGGACCTGATCCGCACCTACATGGCCGAGGGCGGCAGCCAACTTCAGATCAACACGGTGGACGCGGACACGCTGCGCCGCGCCCAGGCGGCGCCGGGCGACTACCGCGGGTTGATGGTGCGTGTCGCCGGCTACAGCGCGGACTTCACGCGGTGCGGGAAGGTGCTGCAGGACGAGATCATTGCGAGGATGGCGTAGCGGCGCGATTCATCGCGCCCTGGGCGCCATGAATGGCGCCCCTACAGGAGGACACCATGCGCGAGTTCAAGCTCTTCATCAACGGCGAATACGTGGACGCCAGGAGCGGTCGCACGTACCAGAGCGTCAACCCGGCTACCGGCGAGGCGATCGCGACCATCGCCAAGGGCGGGGCGGGGGACGTGGCTGCCGCCTGCGAGGCTGCCCAGGCGGCCTTCGAGGGCGAATGGGGCGCGATGGACGGCGCCAGCCGCGGGAAAATCATCGTCAAGGCCGCCGACCTCATCATGGAGCGCCTCGACGAGCTGGCGGAACTGGAGACGCTCGATGTCGGCAAGCCCATCACCGAGGCCAGGAACATTGACATCCCGGTCTCGGCCAGCTACCTCAAGTGGTACGGCGAGGTCTGCCTGGATAACACCGGCGAGCAGATCCCGCTGCCCACAAGCACCCAGGTGGACTTCAGCCTGCGCCAGCCGTACGGAGTCGTGGCCGGCATCGCCCCGTGGAACTTCCCGCTCTTCCTGGGCATCCTGAAGATCGGCCCGGCGCTGGCGATGGGCAACAGCGTGGTCATCAAGCCCGCCAGCATCACCTCGATGACGACGCTCCTGATGGGCGAGATCTTCGCCGAGGCGGGGCTGCCGCCGGGGGCGCTGAACGTCATCTCCGGGCCGGGCAGTGAAGTCGGCGAGACGCTGTGCACCAACCCGCGCGTGCAGAAGGTCTTCTTCACCGGCAGCACCGAGGTGGGGCGCATCATCATGCACCTGTGCGCCGAGAACATCACCGACATGTCGCTGGAGCTGGGCGGCAAGAGCCCCAACATCATCTTCGAGGACGCCGACTGGGACCAGGCGCTGTCGGGCGCGCAGTTCGGCATTCTCCTCAACAACGGGCAGAACTGCATCGCCGGCAGCCGCCTGCTGGTGCAGCGGAGCATCTACGACCGCTTCGTGGCGGGGCTCGGCAAGCGCTTCGCGGCGCTGCGGGTGGGGAACCCCATGGACCCGGAGACGCAACTGGGCTCGATTGTGAGCAAGGACCAGTTTGACCGCGTGAGGGACTACATTGCCCTCGGCCAGAGCGAAGGGGCGCGGGTCGTGACCGGCGGCCAGGTCCCTGACCCTCTCCCCCACCCGGACGGCTACTACATCGAGCCGACGCTGTTTGCCGATGTCACCAACGACATGCGCATCGCCCGCGAAGAGATCTTCGGGCCGGTGCTGGTGGCGATCCCCTTCGAGGACGAGGCCGACGCCATCCGCATCGCCAACGACACACCGTACGGGCTGGGTTCGGGCGTCTTCACGACGAATGCGTCGCGCGTGCAGCGGATGGTCCGGGCGATCCACTCCGGCACGGTCTACGTGAACTGCTACAACGCGGTCTACCCCACGAGCCCCTTCCCGGCATGGAAGCAGAGCGGCCTGGGCGTGGAGCGCGGCCTGCACGGGCTGCTCGAGAACTGCCGCTTCAAGAACGTGATCCAGGACATCAGCGACGAGCCGATCGGATGGTTCGGATAGAGGACGACCGGCGCAAGAAAAGGGGTTGACGTACGCAGGAGATCTGTGAGAGGGTGGCGAATGGGGACAGTAACTGATCCCCTAAGGAGGCCGCACATGCGCAAAGGCTTTACGCTCATCGAGTTGTTGGTCGTCATCGCGATCATCGCGATCCTGGCCGCCATCCTGTTCCCGGTGTTCGCCAAGGCTCGCGAGA
>CAZZDO010000195.1:0-9164 GCA_964653205.1 uncultured Armatimonadia bacterium
CCGATGGTGGCGCTGGCTCGCGCGGTCAAGCAGGAGCTGGCGCCCGGGGCCCCGGTCGTGTTCATCGGGCCCTGCATCGCGAAGAAGGCGGAGCGGCTCGACCCGGCGGTGGCCGGGGCCGTGGACGCGGTGCTGAGCTTCAAGGGCCTGGACGAGTTGTGGCAGAAGCGAGGGATTGACGCGGCGGCGCTGCCGCCCTCAATGGCCGATGATCCCCTCCCCTACCTCGGCGCGGTGTTCCCCGTCTCCGGCGGGTTGCTCAAGACGGCCGCCATCGAGGCGGATGTGCTGGACGACTCGATCCTGGTGGTGGAAGGGCCGGAACGCTGCCTGGCGGCGTTGCGGGAGCTGGCGGATGGCACGGTGGCCCCGCGGCTGGTGGATGCGCTCTTCTGCGAGGGCTGCATCGCCGGCCCGGCGTACGTGGACAACCTCCCGCTGCTCGCGCGCAAGGAGCGCGTGACGGCCCACGTGCGGAGCCTGCAGCGATTGGAGCGGCAGGTGACGCAGTCGCTCAAGCGGGTCGGCGCCGTGGACGTGAGCCGGGGGTTCGCGCCGCAGCTCCTGCAGTCGCCGCAGCCCACTGAGACGGAGATCCGGGACATCCTGGCCAAGACGAGCAAGCTGACCCCGGCCGATGAGTTGAACTGCGGGGCGTGCGGCTACCCGACCTGCCGTGACAAGGCCATCGCCGTGTACCAGGGGCTGGCCGAGCCGGAGATGTGCTTGCCATACCTGATTGACCAGCTCCAGGTCAACCTCGACCAGATCACGCGCAGCCGCGAGGAGCTGTCCCGGACGCGCGAGGTGGCGATGCGCGCCCAGCAGCTAGCCTCGATGGGCGAGCTGGCCGCCGACATCGGCCAGCAGATCAGCAACCCCCTCGCGCGGCTCGTTCTCTTCTCGCAACTGCTGCGAGACAACATGCCCGATGACGACGTGCGGCGCGAGGATGTGGCGAGCATCATGGCCGAGGCGCTGCACTGCCGGGAGGTGCTCGCGAGCCTGCAGGGCTTCGCGCGGCAGCGCGAGCCGCAGTGGGAGGAGACGCAGGTCGGCGCCATTGTGGCGCGAGCACTGGAGGAGCTGCAGCCGCGGCTGCGTCGCGCCGGCTTGCGGGTGGAGCAGCAGTTGGCGGGCGACCTGCCGCCCGTCGTCGCCGACCCGGCTCAACTGGCCCAGGTGCTGGTGAACGTGCTCACCAACAGCCTGGAGGCTGTGGGCGCCGACGGCCACATCACTGTCAGCGCGCGTCCGACCGAGGACCGGCGCACGGTGGAGATCCAGGTCCACGACAACGGCCACGGCATCCCTCCGCACCTGATGGACCGCATCTTCCAGCCGTTCGTCACCACCAAGGAGGACTTGCGCGGCGCGGGGCTCGGACTGCCGGTGGCGCACGGGATCATGCAGGCCCACGGCGGGGAGATTCTGGTCGAGAGCCCGCCCGGCGCGGGCACGACGGTGACGTTGCGCCTGCGGGCGGAGGCCGGACCGAAGGCCGGCGCCGAGGGCCTCAAGGTCATGGTCGTGGATGATGACCCGGACTTCCTCGAGCAGCACCGGCTGATTCTCGAGAGCGCAGGCTTCACGGTCGTGGTGGCCGAGCGCAGCGATGAGGCAATCGAGGTGGCCCACCGCGAGATCCCGGATGCCTTCGTGCTGGACATGATGATGGAGCGCACGGACTCGGGCGCGCGGCTGGCGCGGACGCTGCGGCGCGACCCGCGCTTCCGCAAGTCCCCGATCATCATGCTCACCTCCGTCGTCCACGACATGGGCTTCGACTTCCACCGCAACCCCCAGGCGGTGCTGGAATGGATGAAGGCCGACGCGTGGTTCGACAAGCCGGCGCCGATCCGGGCGCTGTGCGACAAGATCCGCGAGTTGCTGCAGGCTCCCGCCGACGAGCCGGCCGGCCACAAATCGCCGGGGACCTGAGCAGGTGGGAGTCCGCACCAGAGCGAATGTCGTGTTGGCGACATGTGAGAGTCGAGCGCACATGCCGCAAGAGAGCACCCAACACAAAGGAGGACGTTCGATGCGCCTGATCACCGTAACTGCATGTCTGACGCTGCTGTGTGTGTCTGCCGCGCTGTGTGCGCCGGCGGGCGGAGGGGCGGCAAGCGCGCCGCTGGGACCACTTCAGATCGCGATCCCGGACCTGGTCGTCAAGCAGGTCGAGGTCTCTCGCGGCGGCGGCGAGTTCCCCCCGTACACCTTCAAGATCACCGTGGCCAACATCGGGACGCGCGACGCCGGCCCGACCAAGACCGGGATCATTCAGTATGTCCTGGTTCGCACCGACCAACCGATGCAGGCGGGCTATCTCGGTGAAGTCGCCACCCCGGCGATCCCCGCCGGCGGCCAGACGGTCGTGACCTTGACCCTGAACTATGGCTGGGCCAAGGGCTACCTGTTCGTGACGGCTGACTTCCCGACCACCTCGGCGCTGCTCGGCGCCGTCCGCGAGAAGAGCGAGGGCAACAACACGCTGAACGTGCCGCTGGACACGTCGGCGTCGTTCCCGCGGACGTTCAAGTAGCGCGCCGGGCCGCACGGGCCGCATTGGGGGCTGTCGGAGCGTTTCCGCAGCCCCTTTTTCGTGCCGGCCAGCAGGAGGCGGCCCGCGCGGGGCCGAAGCTGTCACCACCACGTGCGGCGGCCGTCCGCAGTCGCCGCGCCCCCTCTGCAGGAGGTCCGCACATGCAGCCCAGGGCTTCACGCCTGCTTGCCGTTCTCGCACTGACAGTATCCTGCTGTGGCGTGGCTGTCACCGCCCCCGACCACTACTGGGAACTGGGCCACGGCGCCTACGCCCCCTACCTCAGCAACGCCATTGACGCCATCGGCGAGCTGGACCTGGCCCGCTGGGACTGGCTCGTGGTCGAGATCGGGAGCGAGGACACCGTCAAGCTGATGAACCGGCTGCTTGAGATCAACCCGAAGCTGAAGTTCTCGGCGCGGGTGTGGCCGATCAATGGGCTGGGCATTCCCGAGGTGCACTCACACACCGGCTCGTGCCTGGACTACATGCTGTACCCCGACAAGCGCGCCGAGATGGAGCGCCGCACCCGCGAGGCCATTCGCCAGTTGCGGCAGGGGCTGACGAACTGGGACAGCGTCGTGTGCTTCACGTTCCTCGAGGAGATTCCCGGCTGGTGGGGCTGCGGGGAGCTGTGTCGCTACGACGGGACGGGGCCGCTGCCGAAGGTCCTCGAAGTGCACAAGGCGGCCATTGAGCAGGCGCGCGGCAAGCCGCTGGTGTGGGACGCCGACATGAAGCGCTGGCTGGGGCAACAGTTCATCGAGAGCATGGCGGCCATCCACCGGATCATCAAGGAGGAGTCCGGAGGCAAGCTGGTGCTGTACTGGCACCACACCAATTTCGCGACGCTGGATGACCTGCCCGACCCGCTGCCGGCGGACTTCGACCTGGTGAAGTGGGGCGGCTACCCGGTGTACTTCCGCGACCTCATCAAGCCCGGGCTGTGCGATGGCTTCATGGCCTATCCCAACAACGCACAGGTGTGGGAGAGCAAGTACCTGCGCCATGTGCGCCGGCACGGGTGGCTGTTCTTCTCGCAGCTTTCGCACCCGAGCTTCATGCGGCTGTGCTCGTGGCCCGATTGCGTGAGCATGGTGATGACCAAGGTCCCCCAGAACCTGGGGTACTTCCTCTACTGCGAGGGCAGTTGCGCGGCGCGCGGGGTGTGGAATGACGACCCAACCGTGCCGAAGGACCCGGCGTGGCACACGCGACGCACGTCGCAGGCCCTGCACCTGCGGCTCATCGCCCGGCAGCACAAGGTCGGCTTCGATGTGGTGAAGCGCTACCTGCACCTGCGCGTGGCGCTGGATGTGAACCTGGACGACCTCAAGCCCGGCGCCATCCCCCACCTCGTGGCGGTCATCGAGAACGCCAAGGATGAGACGTACTACGACGACCCGGCCGAGGCCATCGCGCGCGAGGTGAAGGTGAAGCTGACGCTGCCTAAGGGGATCGTGGCCGACCCGAACATCACGGCGGCGACGGAACTGGCGGTCGGCGACATCCCGGCCGGGGGGCGCAAGATCGTGGACTGGTGGCTGACCGTCAAGGACGCCAAGGCGCTGCAGGGCGGAGCGGCGCTGAGGGTGGCCGCCAGCAGCACGAACACCGACCCGGGCGAGGCGGCGACAGCGGCGTCGGTCGCGTTCGCATCACTGGAGAGCCACGCGGTCAGGGCCAGCGGCACGTCGTGGACGGAGAACGGCTTCCGCCACGGCGGGCTGCGCCCGGCGGTCGAACTCGTCGCTACCGGCGCACCGATCAAGAACCCGACGGTCACCGACGGCACGAACACGCTCACTTACAACGGCGAGATCTGGTCGGGCATGACGCTGCTCATCACCCCGGACATGAAGGCCCGGATCGTGGCGAGCAACCTGCTGCCCGAGGATCTCGCGGCGCTCAAGGACCCGGCGGACCCGACGGGCTACAAGGGCTTCAGCGACGGCTACGGCGTGGCGTCGTTCTACATCCGGCGCTACGTGCGGCCGGGGGCGAAGTACACGCTGACGCTCACCGGCAAGGCCGCCGACGGCGGCAACTCGCTGGCCGTCCTGCGGGCGGTGAAGCCCAGCCGCGAGGTGTGGATGGAGAGCGTCGTCGCCAACCGCTTCAACGACCAGTGGCGGCCCGTGAGCCAGACCCTCACGATCCCCGGCGATGTGGATAGCCTCGAGCGCATCTACTTGTACCGCTTCCAGCAGAAGGGCACGGTGTGGTATGGTCCCATGACGCTGCTGCCGGCGGACATCCCGGCCGAGGGGCTGGACGTCAGCGACAAGCTCAGCGGCCGGCCGCTGCAGATTGCCGGCGGCATGCTCGCGACCATCACCTACACCGACGCGAGCCCGGACGCGTCCGCGCCGAAGGTGCAGGTGCGGCTGCTGAAGCCCGAGGACGCCAAGACCGAGACGCGCGGGCCGGGGCAGTTGTAGCGGCGCGATTCATCGCGCCAACGTCAGGCGCAATGAATTGCGCCACTACGAGACACCTATGCACCTACTGAACACCGCCGAGATCATGGAGACGTTGCAGATGATCGAGGAGGAGAACCTCGACATCCGCACGATCACGATGGGCATCTCGCTGCGCGATTGCGCCGACCGCGACCCGGCGCGCACGCGGCAGCTCGCCCACGACAAGATCATCCGCCTGTCCGGCCGCCTCGTGCCCGTGGCCGAGGAGATCGCCGGCGAATTCGGCATTCCCATCATCAACAAGCGGCTGTCGGTGACGCCGCTGGCGCTGGTGGGCGACGGGCACAACGCGGACGACTTCCTCGCCCTGGCCGAGGCGCTCGACGGCGCGGCGCTGCAGGTCGGCGTGGACTTCATCGGCGGCTTCTCGGCGCTCGTGCACAAGGGCTACACGCGCGGCGATGAGGCGCTGATCGAGGCCCTCCCGGCGGCGCTCGCACAGACGCAGATCGTCTGCTCATCGGTCAACGTCGCCAGCACCCGCGCGGGCATCAACATGGACGCGGTGCGGCAGATGGGGGCCGTGGTCGTCACGACCGCGCAGCTCACGGCCGCCCAGGACGGCCTCGGCTGCGCCAAGCTCGTCGTCTTCGCCAACGCCACCGAGGACAACCCCTTCATGGCCGGGGCGTTCCACGGCGTCGGCGAGCCGGAGTGCTGCATCAACGTGGGCGTGAGCGGGCCGGGGGTCGTCAAGCGCGCGCTGGAGAAAGTGCCGGACGGCGACCTGGGAGTCGTGGCCGAGACGGTGAAGAAGACGGCGTTCAAGATCACGCGCATGGGGCAGCTCGTGGCGCAGGAGGCGTCGCGGCGGCTGGGCGTGCCGTTCGGCATTGTGGACCTGTCACTGGCGCCGACGTCGGCGGTGGGCGACAGCGTGGCGCACATCCTCGAGGAGATGGGGCTGGAGCAGTGCGGCGCGGCCGGGAGCACCGCCGCCCTCGCACTGCTTAATGACGCCGTGAAGAAGGGCGGGCTGATGGCCACGTCGTACGCGGGAGGCCTCAGCGGGGCGTTCATCCCCGTGAGCGAGGACCTGGGCATGATCGAGGCCGCCGAGGCCGGCGTGCTCTCAATCGAGAAACTCGAGGCGATGACGGCGGTGTGCTCGGTGGGGCTGGACATGATCGCGGTGCCGGGCGACACGCCGGCCGAGACGATTGCGGCCATCATCGCCGATGAGGCGGCCATCGGCGTCATCAACAGCAAGACGACGGCGGTGCGCATCATCCCGGCGCCGGGCAAGCAGGTCGGCGACACGATCGAGTTCGGGGGGCTGCTGGGGCGCGCGCCGGTGATGGCCGTGAGCAAGCTGGACAGCAGCCGGTTCGTGGGCCGCGGCGGCCGCATCCCCGCGCCGCTGCAGGGCTTGCGGAACTGAGATGGCCGTGCCGGCGGGCAGGAAAGCGCGGCGGCAGGGCCGAATGGTGTAGTGACGCTCATGTGGGGACTGCTCCCCCGCCGACCGACGGAGGCTTTGGCATGTATCGGAACACCCGGCGCGTTCTGGCGCTGTGCGCGATTGCGGTCGTCGCCATCCTGGCCCTATGGCTGCTGGCCGGCTGTGGCGGCCACTCGGAGCCCGGCGCTCAGACCGGGGCCCTGACCATGCACATCAAGTGGCCAACCGCCGCGCCGGCGGGCGTGGCGCCGGCAGCCATCCCCGCGGATACGCAGTGCCTCCAGATCACGCTGACCCAGGGCGCCTGGCAGCAGGTCGTGACCGTCAAGCGCCCGACGGGTGAGACGACGTCGGATGTGAACATCACGGGCCTCCCCATCGGCGAGGTACACATGCACGTCGGGGCGTTCGACGACTTCACCGAGGACCCCGACGGCACGGTGCACGCGACCGGGAACATGCTGGCCTGGGCCGTCAAGGATGTGGACGTGCTGCCGAACAAGGCGGCGGAAGTGAATGTGACCCTCGGCACGACGCCGGACAAGGTGGTCGTGGACCCGGGCGAGGCCAGCACGATCCTCAACGTCGAGGAGACGCTCGACCTGACGGCTACGGCGTACGACAGCGAGGGGAACATCCTGCTGGTCGCGGGCTTCACCTGGGACACCGATGACCGCAAGATCGCGACGGTGGACAACCTGGGCAAGGTGACAGCCGCCTTCCCGGGCAAGACGGGCGTCAACGCGACCGTGGGCGGCGTGACCGGCAGCCTCGATGTGCGCGTGCGCGGGTGGGAGCTGTGGGATGCGACGCCGGCCGCCGGCGCCTATCGCACCGTCGTCTGCAATGGCAAGATCTACTGCTTTGGCGCGATGGCCACCAACGAGCCGACGACGCAGTGGCATGTCTACACGCCCGGCACCAAGACGTGGGTGCAACCGCCGGACCTGCCCGTCGAGCGCTTTGCCCCGGCGCTGGGCGTCATCGGCGGAAAGATCTACCTCGCCGAGGAATACGGCGAGGGCGTCAACACGACCTACGAGATTGACCCGGACACGTATGCCCTCACGGCGAAGGCGACAATGCCCACGGGCGTGTCCGCCCCGGCGGCCACCGACTTCGGCGGCAAGCTGTGGCTCATCGGTGGCGCGAACACCTCGGGCGGCGCCAGCGCGGCCGTGCAGACCTACGACCCGTCCACGAACACCTGGGCGAGCAAGAACGACTTCCCGGTGGCGGGTTCCCTGGGGTCGGCTGCGGTCTTCGGCGGCGACCTGTATGTGTGCGGCCTCGGCCCCTACTCCACGCCCACTAGCGCCGTGTACCGGTACAACGTGACCAACGACACCTGGTCCGCCGCGCCCGCGCTGTACACGGCGCGCATGGCGCTGTCCCTGGGCGTCGGCCCGTACGCGCTGTATGCCATGGGGGGCAGCACCTCGGGCATCCCGACCGGTACGACCGTCGTGGAAGCCCTCAACGGCAGCCTCTGGCGGCCGGCGCCGCCGGTGCCCTCCCCGCTCGTGACGTGGAACTCCGGCGGCCAGGCGGCCGTGGACGACTATCTCTATGTGATCGGCGGCACCACCGGCGCCGCCGACGTCAACACGGTCTACCGGCTGTGGGTCGGGGACGGCGCGCTGTGACGCTGCGGGAGCGCATCCTGAGCGTCTACCGGGGCGACACGCCCGATGTCGTACCGTGCATGCTGGACCTATCCCACTGGTGGCTGCACCGCGAGCGGCTGCCATGGGACCTGAGCCGCCCGCTCGTCGAGCCCGAGACGGACCTGATCGCCTACCATCGCGACCACGGCGTGGGCTATTACCTGCCCAGCCTGGCGTCGTTCGTGATCACGCGCCACGCCCCGGAAGTCATCGCCGAGGTCGAGCGCGATGACCTGCCGGACGCCCAGCAACTCGTCTGGCGCTACCACACCCCCGTCGGCAGCATCTCCCGCACGCGCGTCTGGGACGAGCAGACGTACTCCTGGCGCATCGGCGACTGGGGCGTGCGGTCCGAGCAGGACCTGCGCGTGCTGGCGTACGCGCTGGCGCACCGGAGCTTCGAGGCCGACTGGCGTCACTACGAGACGTGGCGCGAGGCTGTCGGCGATACGGGGGTCGTGTGCCTGTCGCTGGGCTACAGCGCCATCGGCTACCTGATGAACCTGTGGATGGGCGTGGAGGGGACGCTCCTGGCCGCGCACGACTACCCCGACCTGCTGGCCGGCATCGTGGGGGAGATCAACGCGGCCAACCTGCGGATGATTGACGTGGCCGCGCAGTCCCCCGCCGAGATCATCCTGATCGGCGACAACTTCTCCACCGACATCCAGCCGCCGCACTTCTTCTCCCGCTGGTCGCACGACTACTACGTCGAGGCCATCCGCCGCCTGCACGCGGCGGGCAAGCATGTCGGCCTCCATCTGGACGGGCGGCTGCGGGGCGGGCTGCGGATGCTGGCCGAGACCGACGCCGACGCCGCCGATGCCGTAACGCCCACGCCGACCGGCGATCTGACGCCCGAGGAATGCCGCGCCGAAGCGGGGCCGGACTTCATCCTGTCCGGCGGCGTGGCCCCGCTGTTGTGGCTGCCGCAGACGCCCCTGGAGGAGTTCGTGCAGGCCGTGCAGCGTTGGCTGGAGTTGCGACACGCGAGCCCCCGCCTCATCGCCGCCGCCGGGGATCAAGTCCCGCCCGGCGCGGATGAGAGCCGCATCAAGCTCATGGGT
>CAZZDO010000196.1:0-1614 GCA_964653205.1 uncultured Armatimonadia bacterium
GCCCCCCTGGCCGTCATCGCGCCGACGGACCGCAGCAAGGTCGCCTACACGCTGCAGACCCACCCCGGCGGCGGGTTGCGCGTGACCTGTGGCGGGCTCTCGCTCAACGTCAAGAGCAGCTTTTCGTATCCAAACGCCGGCTGGCACGTCCTGGGCGAACAGCCCGACGACACCGGGCGCGAGGCCGCCGCGAAGCACTATCGCCTCGACCGCACCGTCCAGCAACTCCCCGACCACATCGCCGTCACCGACAAGCTCACCAACCTGACCGACCAGGACCTGCACATCGGCGTGCGGTACATGATCCAGACGGCCGGCCTCGCCAGCGGCGAAGTGATCCTGCGCGGCCTGAGGTCCCGCATCATGCAGGGCTACGAGAAGGGCGGCGACAACCCGTCGGTGCTGGTGCGGCAGGGGGAGGACGAGATCGGGATCGTGGCCGAGGACGACGTGCTGCGGGCGCAGTGCGCGCAGTCCGCCACGCGCGACCCGGCCGAGGCGGGGCTCGTGGACAACCTGTTCATGCTCGAACCGCGCGCGACGTACGAGTTGCGCTGGGCCATCTACCCGGTGCCGCACGGGGACTACTTCGACTTCGTGAACGCCATCCGCCGCAACTGGGGGACGAACTTCACCATCCCCGGCGAGTTCTCGTTCGCCCCGCACCCGACCCGCGAGGACCAGGTGCCGGACCTGAAGGCGTGGCTCGTCAACCAGGGCGCGCGGGTCGTCTCGCTGCAGATCCCCATGCCCCGGCCGGCAGAGCTGTCCCACGGCCTGGCCTTCCTGCAGGAGCCCGAGGAGCAGCAGCGCCTCAAGGCCCAGGCCGACAAGCTGCGGGCGCTGTCGCCCGGCCTCAAGGTCCTGCAGTACCTGCACGTCTACATCACGCGGCTAGATGCGGCCATCGAGGAGTTCAGGGATGCGCGAATGCTGGGGCCTGACGGCCAGCAACGCGCGTACCCGCCGGGAAGCTGGAAGCCCACCTTCTGGCTCTTCCTGCCGACGACGACCAACGCCTACGGCCGCGAGATGAACAAGACCTTCGACCTTGTCTGCGACCGACTCGGCTTCGACGGCGTGTACTGGGACGAACTCTCCCACAGCGCCCACGAAGTCGCCCACGGGATCACCGACGGCCACTCGGCCTACCCGGACATGGAGCACCAGACCATCAAGGAGAAGGTCGCAACGATCGCGCTGTACTGCCAGGACTACCAGGTCCAGGAGTGCAGGCGCGTGCTGGACGCCGGCAAGATCCTCATCGGCAACGGCCAGCCCGTGACCGAGACGATGACGAAGCTGCACTTCCCGCGCTTCGTCGAGGCGTGGCAGCCGGGCAACCTGCGCTACGCGCACCTGTACTGCCCGCTGGGGCTCAGCTCGCCCGACCGCGTGCGCAGTGAAGAGGACATCGTGCCCTCGGTGCGCACGCACCTGCAGAACGGCGGTCTGTGGTACTACTACTGCGGCTGGAACGTCGTCAAACTGACCCACCCGACCATCACGGCGCACATGTTTCCCTTCACGCCCGTCGAGCTACACGCGGGCTACGTGGTCGGCCGGGAGCGCATCCTGACGGCGAAGTCGGGGCTGTTCGGCTGGGGCGACAAG
>CAZZDO010000196.1:1714-2968 GCA_964653205.1 uncultured Armatimonadia bacterium
TTCCTGATTCCCGTGCCGTGGTTCGGGCCGGTGTGGCTGCCGTGCTCGATCTCGGCGCTCATGATCGTCGCGGCGCTGGTGCTGTTCGCGCACCAGAGCAAGCCCAGATAGAACGCTAACGCTGCCACCAGGAGACCGCCATGCTCGCTGCTGTGCTTCACGACTTTGACAACCTCGTGCTCGAAGAAGTCGCCACCCCGCATCCCGGCCCCGGTCAGGTCGTCGTCCGCATCAAGTCCTGCGGCATATGCGCGACCGACTACAAGGGCATCAAGGGCATCCGCCGCAATGTGCGCTTCCCTTCGATCCCCGGCCATGAACCCGCCGGCATCGTCGCCGAAGTCGGCGCCCACGTGACCGGCTTTGCCGAGGGGGATGAGGTCGTCGTGCAGCCCAGTGGGTTCTGCGGGGTGTGCGCCAACTGCCGTGCCGGCAACACGCACTACTGTGCCCACTCGTACACCACCGGCGGCGACGGCCCCGATGACACCCGTCCGGGTAGCTTCGCCGAGTATCTGCTCACCGACGCCAATACGCTCTACCACAAGCCCGCGCACGTGAGCTTCGACGCCGGCTGCCAGACCGAGCCGGTCAGCGGCGCGTGGAAGGGTATCATCCGTATGTCGGAGATGCAGGTGGGCGATGATGTGGTCATCATCGGGACCGGGGGGATCGGCATGTACTGCCTGATGGTGGCGAAGGCCGCCGGGCCGGGCAAGCTCATCGCCGTGGATGTCAGCGACTACGCCCTCAACACCGCGCGCGGTCTCGGCGCCACACACACGATCAACCCGAAGGAGTGCGACCCGAAGCAGGCGGTGTACGACATCCTGCCTGACGGGCCGGACCTTGTGGTCGAAGCCGCCGGGCCGATCGAGGCGGTCAAGCTGATGGTCACCCTCCTGCGCCGCGGCACGCGCTGGAACGTCTTCGGCATCACGACCCACGAGACGTTTGAACTCGACGGCGGCCTGACGCACTTCCTCGAAGCCCGCATGGACGCGAGCTTCGGCACGAACCCGATGGCGATGCAGCGAGCGCTGCGGCTCATCAGCGCGGGGCTGGTCAACCCGGAACTGGCGATCTCGCACCGCTTCCCGCTGACGGAGATTCACCAGGCGATGGAAGTGATGGGCACACCGGAGCGGAACAAGGTCGTCATCAACCCGTAGCGGCAGCGCGGCCCTACACGACCTTCGCCGTCGCCGCCTCGGCCGCCAGCAGCGTCAGCCGCTCCCGCGCGGCTGCCTCGTC
>CAZZDO010000196.1:3068-9101 GCA_964653205.1 uncultured Armatimonadia bacterium
TCAATCTGCACCGTCAGCGAGGAGCAGTTCCCCGCCACGCACACGCCCGGCAGGCGCGAGGCGTCGTTGAAGTCCGTGGGGGTCAGCCGTCCCTGCTCGAGCAGCGGCCGCAAGCCCTCGCGCTCGACGGTCTGCACGCACCCGTCGCGCGTCTCGGCCGTGACCTCCACCTTCCGGTGGGCGTTGTAGACGATCATGGCGTGCCCGGTGGCGTCGGCGAAGGCCCAGTTCGTGGCGATGCTGCCGCCGGCGTACCAGCCCCGGTCGTTCATCATGCGCACGATCGCCAGGGCCTCGGTGCACGTTGTCGCGCGCTCGGCGATGTGGCGCAGGCCGTAGGGGTTCATCAGGCCCGTGTGGCGGGGGTCGGGGTCGCTGCCGCCCATGTCGGCCGACCCGGCCAGCCCGGCGGCGTTGACCATCATCATCGCCCCGGTGTCGCTCGTGTCGCCGACGGAGATGAACGGGAGGATGCGCGGCAGCAGCGTCTCCTTGCGGTAGAACGCCTGCGGCCGGGCGCGGTTGTCGCGGTTCTTGTGGAAGAGCGGGCGGCCGTCGGCCGTCGCGCTCCCGACGGCGGCGTAGGAGGTGCAGTCTTCGCTGAAGAGCAGCCCGCGATAGCGCCCCACGAGGCAGGCGAGATAGGTGTCGAGCGCTACTCCGGCGGTCGAAGCGATGCCTGCCGCTTCATCCAGCCAGTGCGGCGCGAGCTGCTCGATGATCGAGACATGCCGCCGCGACCGCGCGATGAGCGTGGCCTCATCGAGGCCATGCTCATCGCGGGCGAGGTGCAGGAACTCCTCGAGATGGGCGACGATGTCCCCCCGGTTCATCGCGCCCCACTGGCGGCCGATGTCGTCAGCAGACCCGCGCAACTGGATCACGGCTTGCCTCCCTGCCCATACGAGAAGAGTCGTGGGGTGTCGGCGCGGCCGACGGGGCCCCACGACTCTCGATTGCTGAACCCGACAACGTCGCGGGGCCCCGTCGGCTGCGCCGACACCCCGCGACTCCATACGTTGCTTACCCCGCCCGGCCCGTAATCGCCTTCGTCGCATCCGACTCCTCTGCGGCCAGGTACGTCGTGTCACCCTCGCGGATGCGCTGGACGGCCTTGCTCACCGCCGCGCAGATGTACTCGTTGTCGTTCTGGCTCATGCGCGGGTGCATCGGGATGCAGAACAGCCGGGCGGCGATCACCTCCGACTTCGGCACTTCCTGCCCGGGCACGCGCTCGCGGATGAACGGCACCGTGTTGTGGCACGGCGGGTTGGCGACCACGCTGGAGACCTTGTAGTCCTCGATGAGGATCTTCATGAGCTGGTCGCGCTTGGCCCCGGCCCATTCTTCAGGCACGAGCAGCGTGTACAGGTAGTACGTGTGCTTGACGTCCGGGCCCTCGTACGGCAGCGTCAGCTCCGGCACGTCCTGGAGCATCGCGTCGCGGGCCTTGGCCACGGCGTAGCGCTCGGCGAGCATCTGCGGGAGCTTCCGGAGTTGCACGAGACCGACGGCGGCCTGGATCTTGGTCAGCTTGTAGTTGCTCCCCCAGCCGGTCGCCCAGCCGAACTGCCGCAGGCCGCGCAGGCGCAGCGCCATCTCCGGATCGTCTACCGTCACGCCGCCGCCCTCGCCCAGTGTCGTCATGAGCTTCTGGGTGTGGAACGACAGCACGCTCATCCACGCGCCGTGGGTGTTCTTCTTGCCCTGGTACTCGCCGCCCATGCAACGGGCCACGTCGCCGATGAACTTGGCGGGGCCGAACTCCGGGTGCGGGTTGGCCGCGGCGATCTCCTGGTACTTGTCAATCGGCGCCGAATACCCGTTCATGTGGGTGATCAGCATGGCGCGGGTGTTCTTGGTGAGCTTCTTGGCCACATCGTCCACGTCGGCGCATAGCGTCTGCGGGTCAATCTCGCAGATGACGAGCTTGGCCTTCTGCCCCAGGACGGCCATCAGGGCGGCGCGGAAGTTGACCGAGGGGACGATGACTTCGTCCTCGGGCCGCAGGTCCAGGCACATCAGCGTCATGTCCAGGCCGCTGCCGGCGCCGTTGATACTTACGCAGTCGGCGGTCTGGCAGTACTCGGCCAGGGCCGCCTCGAACTCCTCGATCTCCGGGCAGATGAACCCGAAGCCCTTCGTGGGGTCGAAGGACTCGCGGACGGTCCGGTTGAGGACCTCCATCTCTTCTTCGCCATAGTAGCCGCCGAGCAGCGGCTCATTCGGCCAGGCGACTTCAAGGCCGCCTGAGGCCAGGATCTTGTCACTGGTCGCCGCATCCATTGAATCAGACCTCCTGTGGCTGGTGCGCGTGTTGGCGGTAGCTTCCCCACCGCCGGTCCCTTCCCTCCTTCCGGCGAGGCGGGAAAAAGTGAGCGGCCCGGCCAGGGCGGCCGGGCCGGGGACAAGGCGGGCGGAGAGCTACTGCGGCGGCGCCGGCGTGGGGCCCGGCACCGGCGGCCCCTCGGGCGTGAAGTTCACCTTGAACTCCACCTTGGCGGCTTTGAGGATCTCGGACCGCTTGGCGAGGGTCATGCTCATGAGTTGCCGCCGGCGCAGCGTGTCGCGGATCGTGGCCTCGACTTCTTCGAAGGGAGGCGTGCGGGCCGCCTTGTACCCGGTGCGCCTGAGCAGGTGCCAACCGCTCGTGGTCTGGACGGGCTGGCTGATCTCGCTGGGGAGCTTGAGGGCGAAGGCGGCGTGCTGGAAGTTGCTCTCCCCTTCGGGGACAAAGCCCATGTCGCCTCCGGCCTCCCGCGTGGCGGCGTCCAGGCTGTACTTGCGCGCCGCCTCCTCCCACGTGACCTTCTGGCCGGTGATCTGCGTGCGCAGGGCCTGCGCCTCCTCGCCTGTTTTCAGCAGGATGTGGGCGATCCGCACCTGAGCCGGCTCGCTGACGACGTCCTTGTTGGCCTGGTACCAGCGCGCGACATCGTCGTCGGTGATGTTGACTTGCTTCTGCACCAGCCGCTCCAGCAGCATCTGGTCGTACAGACCGGCGACGAAGGACTCGGGCGTGAGTCCCTGCTTGGCGAGCCACATGGCGAAGGTCTCACCGGTCATCGGCGCTCGGGCATCAATCGGCGCCTGGGTGGCCTGGAAGCGACGCTCCAGTTCCTCCTTGGCGATACTCACTCCGGCCTGCTTGGCGGCCTGGCGGATCGCCAGATTGGCGGCCAGGTCATTCAGCACCCGCTCGCCGTAGCGCGCCTGCAGGACGTCGAGGAACTGCTTCTGGCTGATCGCCTCGCCGTTGACCGTGGCGACCGTGTCGGCCGCCGGCCCCTGAGCGTAGGCCCAGCCGGCGCACAGCAGCAGCGCCGCGGCGAGCCACATGCGTTGTCTCATGTATTGCTTCCTTCTTTCGTGGCCCCCGACGCGGGGATGCGCAGCCAGGCCTTGCCGTCCTTGATCTGTAACGTTGTGCCCAGCGGCTTGGAGATGCGCGCCAGGCGCGCCAGAATCTTGTCGCGTCGCTCCGCCGATGGGTAGATCGGGCCCATGCGCGACCGCGGGATCCAGATGGGCTTGGCCATGATCTGCCAGCCCCAGCCCGCGGCGTAATCCAGCTTGAAGATCGCGCTCTCCATGCGCTCCCCCTCGCGCTGGTCGAACACGAAGTTGCCCATCGAGTACAGGATCGGCTTGCCCTGGTAGACCTCCAGGCCCTGTAGCGTATGCGGGTGGTGGCCCAGCACGAGGTCGGCCCCGGCGTTGATCGCCGCGTGAGCCGTGTTCTTCTGCCGCTGGGTCGGCAGCGACTGGTACTCCTCGCCCCAGTGGAAGGTCACAGCGAGGATGTCGCAGTAGGGCCGCGCCGCCTGGATCTGGGCGATGAGGTTGCTGCGGTCCGGGGCGACCTTGTTGTAGCAGCCGTGCTCGATGCTCAGGTCGGTCGCGCCGATGAAGCCGACCCGTACCGGCCCGGTGCCGACCGTCAGGATCGCTGCCTGGTCACCACGCCGCTCGCGGTCGGCCCCGCAGTACTTGATGTTGTACTTCTCCAGCATGTCAAACGTCTGCAGCAGCCCCTCGCGGCCCGCGTTGAAGGTATGGTTGTTGGCGAGGGTGACCACGTCGAAGCCCCCGTCCACCAGCACCTGCACCGTCTCGGGCCGCGCCCGGAAGATGCAGTCGCTCGGTGAGTGCGGGCCGGTGGTGGATAGAGGCGACTCCAGGTTCGCAAAGCTCACGTCGGCATCGCTCGTGAGCGCGCGAACCTTCTCGAGAATGCTGTGGACGCCGTTGGACTTGATCGCCCCACCGACGTTGCGGTCGGTCATGATGTCGCCCACGGCGATCATCGAGAACTTCTTCGGCCCTGTGGCGGGTTGCGTCAATGGCGCCGCGGCCACCTGGCCGGGGTCCGCGGGGGCCTGCTCGGCGCCGGCGGTCTGCACGACGGGCGAAGGGGCAGCCGCGCGCACCGACTGCCCCTGGGAGCGCATCAGCAAGCCCAGGAGCAATAAGGCGCACAGACTGGCCAGAAGGGGTGCGTAACGCTTCATACTTGCCTTAGACCTCGGATTGCGGCATGGGTTCCCGATCCCCCAGCGCATGATACGGGAGTGCGCCACCGGGTGTCAACGCAGGCGCCGTTGCTGCCCGTTCCGCAAGGAGGTCGCTGATGGCTGGGAGAACAACAGGTGGGTAGAGCGGGCGTCTCGCCCGCCCCCGGCCGCCCGGGCGGGCGAGACGCCCGCTCTACCCACGCCAGACGGCCTCGGCCGGTCTGGGCGGGGTGCATGCCCCCGGCTGCGCCACGCCCTCGTCTCAGCTTGACGCTGCCGGGGGGCCGTGCTACGATGGCCACGTGCCTAGCTCGCCTCCTCCGGATGCTCTTGACCCGGCCCTCCAGGACGATCTGACCGCCGCCCGTCGCCTCGCCGAGGCCCAGCATCTGCTGGCCGCGGAGATCGGCAAGGTGATCGTCGGCCAGCACGATGTCATCCGCGAACTGCTCATCGCCCTGTTCGCCCGGGGGCACTGTCTCTTCGTCGGCGTCCCGGGGCTGGGCAAGACGCTGCTCGTGCGGACGCTGGCCCGCGCCCTGGACCTGGCCTTCAGCCGCATCCAGTTCACCCCGGACCTGATGCCCGCCGACATCATCGGTACCGACATCATCCAGGAGAACCCCACCACCGGCCGCCGGGAATACGTCTTCCTGCGTGGCCCGGTCTTCGCCAACATCATCCTCGCCGACGAGATCAACCGCACGCCGCCCAAGACGCAGAGCGCGCTGCTGCAGGCCATGCAGGAGCTGCAGGTCACGGCCGGGGGTGAGACGTACCCGCTGCCGCCGCCGCTGCTGGTGCTCGCAACGCAGAACCCCATCGAGCAGGAGGGCACTTACCCGCTGCCCGAGGCCCAGCTTGACCGCTTCATGTTCAATGTGTACCTGGACTACCCCTCGGCGGCCGAGGAGGAGCGCATCGTCCGGGAGACGACCTCCAACGCCCTGCCCGAGGTGTCGCCGGTGATGGCCCGGGAGGAGATCCTGCGGCTGCAGGGGGTCGTGCGCGCGGCGCCGGTGGGGGATCACGTCGTCGCGTACGCCGTCCGCCTGGCGCGCATGACCCGCCCCGGGGATGCCGCCGCGCCGGACTTCGTCAAGCAGTGGGTGCAGTGGGGGGCCGGGCCGCGGGCTCCGCAGGCGCTCGTCCTGGGGGCCAAAGTCCGCGCCCTGCTCGAAGGCCGCCTGACGGCCGATACTGAGGATGTCCGCGCCCTGGCCCTGCCGGTGCTCCGCCACCGCCTCATCCCGAGCTTCGCCGCCGAGGCTGACGGCATCAGCAGCGAGGAGATCGTGCGGAGGCTGCTGGACGTCGTCTCCGCGTAGGTGCGCCGGTCCTCCGGCGCACAAACGCCCGCCGGAGGACCGGCGGGCCTACGCGACGGGTAGAGCGGGCGTCCCGCCCGCCGACGGTCAGGACAGACGGGTAGAGCGGGCGTCCCGCCCGCCGACGGTCACCGGGGCGGGCGGGACGCCCGCTCTACCCATGGCGAGGGACCTCGCAGCACAGTCACGGG
>CAZZDO010000197.1:0-9056 GCA_964653205.1 uncultured Armatimonadia bacterium
ACCACGGGTAGATGTGGATCGTTAGGGCGATCTGCGGGTTCGTCTGACGCGCGACCGCGGCCATGTCGTTGATGAAGCTGACGATGGTCCGCTCGGGGTCCGTCTTCCCCTGGCAGACGGGGCAGGTGCAGCGGCGGTAGTTCTGGAAGCCCACGACATCAAAGGCCAGGCCGTCCACGGGAAGCTGGGCGAACTTCACGACCATCTGGCGGAAGTGCTCGCGCACCTCGGGGCGGGCGTAGCAGGGGAGCTTGCCGCTGAAGACCTCGCCCTCGTGCACGGGCTTGCCCCCGTGCATGTAGTCCTCCGGCAGCGGCTGCTTGGCGCGCTCGACTTCGGCGGGCAGCATCACCTGCGCCCACTCCGGCTTCGTGTACGAAAAGACCGTGGAGTAGTAGAGCTTGATGCCCCGCTGGTGGCACTGGTCGCGCATGAAGCCGAGCAGGGGCTGGGGCGGGTACATCATCAGGGCGTTGAAGCCCAGGGCCTGGGCGCTGTCGGCGATGCGGACGAGATCCGCCTCGGTCTTCTTCGGCAGCGACCATTCCCACACCCCGCGCCACTGCGGCGGCGCCTCGGCGCAGGCCTGCACGGTCAGGACGGCCAGACAGAGCAGCATGAGGTATCGCATGGTAGATCGCCCCTTCCGCGCGGGCGCAGCGCATTCCTGCGGCCGGCAGGAGCATATGCGGCGGACCCCGAACTGGTAGATGGGCGTCTATCAGCACGGAGGAGAACCATGTCCCGCATCACCCGTTTTGCTGCCGTACTCGCCCTGATCGTCCTGGCCGTCGCCGCCCACGCCGGGGTCACCGTCCGCGGCACGATCCGCGTCTGGAACCCGCAGAAGGGCAGCTACCAGCCGCTGCAAGAGGCCCGCGTGCGCCTGGTGCTGGCCGAATACTGGGACACCGACACGCTCGACGTCGAGAGCACCACCGACGCCGCCGGCAACTACAGCATCGGCAAGTGTAACCCCTGGTGGCGCGACGGCTACGACGCCTACCTCATCGTCTTCGCTGAAGTGCCCAACAAGCTGGAGGTCCAGACCCACTGGGGGCAGATTGACGGCTACCAGGCGGTCAGCAGCGGCTTCACCGCGGCGAAGAACCACACCACGACCTGCGACCTGACCATCGGCGGGTCGAGCGACAACGCGCGGCGCTACCAGGTCGGCGGCGTGGCGGCGCTGGATAACTCCGACAGCACCAGCGCCCAGCGCGGGGCGCGCGCATTCTTCTTGTGCCGCGAGATGACCGACCACCGGCGCAAGCTCGTCGCCGGTGCCCTGGGCGAGGGGAACTTCGAGGAGAAGGAAGTCAGCTACCCCGTCAGCCAGGACACGGCGGACTACCGCTGCGTTCTGGATTACATTCGCTTCCCGGACTTCTACTTCGATATCGGCGACCTCTGGCGCTGCTCGGACACCGCGCGCCATGAACTGTCCCATGGCATCATGGCCGACGAATACTGGACCTGGCCGGGCTGGACCTACGGCAGCTTCGGCAGCCACAGCCTCGACACCGTGGCTGAGCATCGCGAATGGGCCTGGTCGGAAGCCTGGGCGGAGTTCATGGCCGCCGTCACCCACAACCAACAGTATGGGCAAGTCGCCTTCGACTTCGAGACCCAGAACCCGAGTTGGCACACCGGTATCCCCGCCTCCGCCGACCACTCGCGCATCGAGGGCGAGATCGCGGCCAGCATGTGGGACATCCACGACGGCACGGGCTGGGAGAAGCGCTACGAGCAGGACCCGAACACGCCCGGCGATGACCTGTTCTATGACGGGATCAGCGATCCCCAACTGGCCAAGATTTGGGGCATCGTCTCCTCCGACCACCCCCACAGCTTCACCCATGAGACGTACATGGACTCGGCGGACAACTTCGTGCACTACTGGCTTGGGCGTGGTAGCTACGGGGCTCGCCACGAACTGAAGGCCATCCTCTACAACCGCGGCATCACTGTCCCGCAGCTCTCCCAGCACCGCCCGACCGTCGCGGTTGGCGCCATCACCTGGACCGGGAACGTCGCTCGCATCCCCGTGACCGTCACCGAACAGGACGCGGATGATCGGCCGAAAGTGCGGCTGGAGCTGTTCGTCAACGGGCTGAACACCTACAGCCAGTGGCTCAGCAGCGGTTGGTCCGGCGCGACGTGCGCGACCACCGTGGAGCAGCCTGTCGCCTGGCGCGCGGGCACCCCCAAACCGCAACTGATCGTCGCCGTCCATGACGACATGCAGTCCAGCACGGTCAGCCGTACCCTCGATCCGCCGGCGACCGCCACCACCACCGGGCTCGTCGCCGAGGTGCTGGCGGTCTCCGTGCGGCGCTCGGCTGACCTGCCGTGGGTGGACCTGAGCGCCAACGAAGCCCTGCGTGATGTTGTCGTCACCTGCCGGGTCTTCGACGCCCACACGACCACCCCGACGCGCTTCCCGACCACGGGCTCCTGGACAATCCCGGAGCTGGGCGAAGTGCGCGACACCAACGTCCGCGAGGCCTATCGCGGGACCTCGGTGCCGCCGTACCTGGATGTGGCCTTCACCGTCACGGGGCGCGACGCCGGGCGGGACTTCTCCGAGACGTGGACCAAACGCTACACGCCGGCCGACAACTACGGCCTGGGCGTACACACCGAGACGGTTCTGCGGCGCCAGTGGACCAAGGACCTCATGATGTGGATGGACACCGACATCGAGACGCGGGTGCAGGTCGTGTATCGCCTCACGGCGCTCCACCCGAGCGTCGCGCTGCTGCGGCCGATGGTCGCGCTGGCGAACGTCCTTGAGCCCGTGGCGCAGTTCAAGCGACCCACGCAACGCCTGGTCCTGGCGCCCCTGGCCACCGCTACGGCCGGGCCGGTCCTCATCCGCACCATGCCCCTGACCGGCAAGGAGACTCCGACGGTGCTGCTGTCACGTAGCTCGCAGCTTGCCGACGAGACCGCGCGGCTGCAGGCGCAGGCGCTCGAAGCGGCCGAGGAGCTGCAGGCGCACCTCGGCCCCACGCCACCCGTGGGTGCCGCGGGCGCCCCCGCGGCCATGGGGGCGCCGGTGACCAAGCGCCCGCCCACGCAGGCCCCGCTCCTGCAGCAGAACCTGCAGGCGCCGGCCGGGGTGCTGCTCCTGCCGCCGACCGCCTTCCTGGATAGCGCCGCCGCCGGCCGGGGCCAACTCAAGCGTCTCAACCCGGCGGAGCGCCAGTTGGTGACGCACCTGCAGCAGGACACCACGGCCCGGGAAAAGCGCCTGGCGGAGTTGCAGACGCTGTCGGCGCAGCTCGCCGGCGCGCTGGCCGCGGCGCAGGTGAAGATGAACCGGGACGCGACCACGACACCGCAAGTGAAGGCCGAGGTGAACGGGAAGCTGCAGGAAGCGGCCACGCGTGTGAGCGCGGTGCGGCAGGTCCTGACACCGACGCAGACGCTGCTCTCCAAGCAGCAGCAGGTGATCGGGCGGGGGCTGACGATGAAGTAGGCCCGCATGCGCGGTAGGGCAACGCCAAGGAGGCACGGCCAGCATGGCCGTGCCTCCCATAGCTACCTGTGCCGGTTCCGTCGGCTACGCGTACACGCCTTCGGCGCGCCACACGTCCAGCATCAGCTCGTAGCGCGACAGCCGCATGCCGGTGTAGATGCAGTTGCTGGTCGAGAAGATGAAGCCCCCGCCGGGCATCCCGTGTCGCAGCGCGTAGCGGCAGCTCTCCCGCACCTCGTCCTCCGTCCCCGTGTCCATCAGCCCGCAGTTGACGTTGCCGATCAGGCACACCTGGTCCCCGACCAGCCGCTTGACCTCGGCGATGTCCACACCCGCCTGTGGGTCTATCGAGTGCAGCGCATGGGGCTTACACTGCACCAGTTGGTCCAGGATCGGCATGATGTTGCCGTCCGTGTGCTTGATGACATGGAAACCGAGGTCGCGCTCGGCCTGGATGAGCCGCGCCAGGTACGGCGTGACGAACTCGGCGAATTGGGACGGGCTCAGGAACGGGCCGGTGTTGAGGCAGTAGTCCGAGCAGAGGGCGAAGCCGTCGAGGCCCCCGTGGGCCGCGAGCGCCTCGGCGGCGCGGACTTGGTTGTCCACCGCCGCCTGCGCCCCGGCCTTCAGCCCTTCCGGGTCATCCACCATCCGTACGGCGAAGTCCGTCATGCCCCGGCCGCTGGGGATGCCGTAGGTCGCATCCCCGTGCATCATCAGGAAGTAGCGGTCGCCGGACAGCTCCCGCACCGCGTCAATGAGCCGGAACGTCACCTCCATGCGGTTGGGGTTCTGGTGCAGGAAGATGGCGCTGTGCTCGTAGCGCTCCGCGGTCGCCACGTACAGGCCCGCCATGTCCCTGATGTGCAGGTCGCGTTCCTTCTCCTCCATCTGGTCCCACTGTCCATAGGCGCGGTGGCTCGGGTGGACCTTCCCGAAGGCCTCCATCGTGAGGAAGAACACGAGTTCGAAGTGGGGCACGAGGCCGGTGAGCGGCTGGCGATTCAGGGCGGCGACGAAGCGTTCGCGAGGGGTCATGGGGGCTCCGTAGCGGCGCGATTCATCGCGCCCGACTATGGCATTGTGGCCGGACTGGGCGCGATGAACCGCGCCGCTACTTGAAGAACCGGTACCGCACAATCGCAACAATCGCCTGCACCGCGTCCCGCCAGCCGATCTTCTTGCCTTCCTCATACGTGCGGCCGGAATAGGAGATCGGTGTTTCGTAGATGCGCAGGCGCAGGCGGGCCACCTTGGCGGTGAACTCCGGCTCGAAGTTGAAGCGGTCCGACTTGATCTGGATGCGGTCGAGGATCTCGCGCCGGAAGGCCTTGTAGCCGACCTCCATGTCCGACAGGTTCAGGTTGGTCAGCATGTTCGACAGAGTCGTCAGCATCCGGTTGGCGACGAAGTGCCAGTAGTACAGCACGCGGTGCGGCCCGCCCAGGAAGCGGCTGCCGAAGACGACATCGGCCTTGCCCTCGAACAGCGGCGTGAGGACCGTGGGGTAGTCGTGCGGGTCGTACTCCAGGTCGGCGTCCTGGATGATGACGAACTCCTGCGTGACGGCCCCGAAGCCCGTCCGCAACGCCGCGCCCTTGCCCTGGTTGCGCTCGTGGGCCAGCAGCTTGAAGCCGTACTGCGGCTGCAACTCCGGCAACAGGTCGGTGGTGCCGTCCGTGGAGGCATCGTCCACGACGACGACCTCGGTGGGGAAGGGGCTGGCGTACACGCGGCGGAGAATCTCGTGGATGGTCTCGCGCTCGTTGTAGACCGGCAGCAAGACAGTCACGGTTGGCTTGTCAGGGAGGGGTGTCTCGGGCATGGAGTTTTCCTAGAGTGTCTCCAGCCACGCGCGGAACAGCGCGGCGTAGATGGCGATGACGCGCCGGGGCTCTTCGCTCGCCCCGGCCTCGAGTGAGAAGTAGCCGCTGTACCCGTCGCGCTTGAGCATCGCCATCAAAGCCTGATACGGGTAGCCGTTCTCCAGATCGTGCATGTGTACGTGGCGGACGTAGGTCTTCACCGGTTCGTAGAAGTTCGCGATCGGCCCGAACTTCATCTCGCGCGGGTCGCAGTTGTGCACGACCCCGACGCGCGGGTGGTCGGCGATGCGCACGGCGTTGAGCGTATGCTCCCACCAGTAGAAGTCGCCGTGCATCTCCAGGCACACGTCCACATCGCGCGTGGCGCCGTGTTCGGCGATCTCGCGCAGCGCCGCGCCCACGTTCTCGACGACGTCGGCGCGGTCAATGCCCTCCGCGGGGAAGGCGTTGCCGAAGACGCGGATGCGCGGCGCGCCGATGTCAGCCGCCAGGTCCACGAACCGCTTCGCGCGATCAATGTCCTCCTGACGTTTATCGGCCTCGGCGTACTCGAATTTACACCCGGTGGCGAGACAGGCCACGGCGACGCCGGCGTCGGCGCAACGCTGCCGGATCGCAGCGCGCTCCTCGGGGGTGCGCTCCAACTCGACGCCGTGCCTGTGGTCCAGTTCGGCGCGGAACTCCACGCCGGGAATGCCGGAGGCCCGGCAGACCTGCAGCAGCTCCCCCAGTTCCAGGTCCTTGCCCAGCAAGTAGGTCAGCAGCGATAGCTTCATGTCAAGCCACCTCCGGTTCCGTGTGGGAGAGCGGGCGTCCCGCCCGCAAGATCGGCTCGCGCCACCATGTCCGGGGCGGGCGGGACGCCCGCTCTACCGCCGCCAAGACGAGCCTCCCCGGGCTACCGATTCGCCTCTTCCCCCGCCCACCGCAGCCCATTGTGTATGGCCGCCAGACAGATGTCAATTGTCGTATCCGTGTTCATGACGAGCGCGTGCGGGCCGGTGCGGTTGCCCGACATCTCGATCAGGACGGACGCTGGAATGCCGAGCTGCGCGCCGTGGCAGACCAGGTGCGGCACATCGCCCCACGTGACCGACCGGTCCATGTTCACCTGCTGGTACTCCGTGGAGTACGGACGCTGAATGAGATAGCGGTTCTTCCAGCGCCGACGCACGTCCTGGTGGATGGCGCTCATCAGCTTGCGGCTGCCGTGGCCCGGCTTGCAGAAGATGTAGTGCGCCGTGTGGAAGTCCAGCACGCAGACGGGCTTGAGCTCTTCCATGAGGCGGGTAGCGATCTGCGTCTCGGGTTCCGACCCGGGCAGCGGGCCCTTGTAGTCGAAATCCCACGGCTGGTAGACATCGTCGCCGCCCACGTACTCCTCCCAGCCGCACGGGAAGTTGCGGTTCAGGTCCACGCCGTTGGCATTGTGGCGGAAGTCATGGTCGTAGCCGTAGGGGTTCAATTGCGGCACGACCTTGAGGTGGAAGTCCTGGAGCGACAGGCCCTCGGGCGGGTCCTCAGCCAGTAGCTCCATCAGGTGCAACAGCCCGTAGCCGGCCTCCCATTCCCACCCGTGGATGCCATTGAAGAACAGAAACCCGGGCTTGCGCCGGTCGCCACACGACAGGCTCGCCAGCGGCCGGCCGTCGCTACAGCGCCCCTCCTCGGTGTACGTGAGCCCCTTGTGCCGGCCGGCCAGTTGCTGCATGTAGACGAGCAGTTCGTCATACGGCAGCTTACGCGGGTAGTGCTTGCCGTAGTGGACGCTGCTGCCGATCAGGTTGCCCAGGAAGAGGTACTTGTACGTGCTGCCGTACGAGTCATAGAACGGCTCCTTGAGGCTCAGCAGGTCCAGGGCCATGATGCGGCCCCGCCCCACGTGCTCCTCGATGAGCACCGCCCCGGCGTTCAGGGTCGAGACCCCCAGGATGCTGATGCTCTCGCGCCCCTCCAGCCCCATGATCTGCCGCTGGTAGTACTGGTTCTCGTTCTGGTCGTTGCCGACCGCCCCGGAAACCTTGCCGAACCATCCGGTCACATCACCGACGGCGAAGCCTTCGGTGATATCGCTTTGCCGGCAGAGGCGCAGGCCCGGCATGTCACCCTCGGGCACGACGGACTTGAGCATCGTCACGCCCTGCCAGAAGGCGTACTCGGCCAGACATGAAGCGACCGTGCCCCCGGCGGCGGCGAACTCCCGTACGGCGCTGTAGTCCAGCTTCTCCAGGTTGCGCCGGTGGTTCACCATCGTGACCACATAGCCGTACTTGCGCAGCACCGACAGCCGGTGGTCCTCGGTGGTGAAGTCCAGCGCCGTCACGCGCTTGGGGTAGAGCAGCGCCAGGTGCTGGGCGAACTGGTTTGTCGGGCTGTCGGACAGGAGCAGAATGCGCTGTTTGCCGGGCATAGGGTCTCGCTCCAAGCCGGGAAGGTGGGGTGCGCGTTGGCGGCAAGGCCATTCGCCACGCGGGCATGGCACTCCTCTTGCAGCAGAGAGGGGGAGGACTTCCGCGGCATGTGCGGAAGATGACAAGGGACAGCAAGACGTCGCTTTCCCGGCACCGCAGGAGGCACGCATGAACCGCCGCCAGTTCATCAATGTCCGCTCGCCGTTGCGGGTGGACTTCGTCGGCATGACGGACTACGTCCCGGCCTGCCAGGCCTTCGGGGGCGCCATCGTCAACGCCACGATCAACAAGTACATCTACTGCTCGGTCGTGCAGCGCTATGACAAGAAGATCGTGCTGCACGCGCCCGACCAGAACGATAAGCGCGTGGAGATCCAGGACCATGCCGCGCTCGACGTGAACGGCGAGCTGGGCCTGGCGCAGGAGATCATCCGCCGGTTCGACCTGAAGTACGGGATCGAGATGACCACGTACTCGGAGATGCCGGCGGGCGCCGGCCTGGGCTCCTCCTCGACCATCACGACCTCCATCATCGCCGCGCTGGACGCCCTGACCGGGCGCGGCATGACCGACCACGAGATGGCCGAAATGGCGCGGGACTGCGAGACGGTGGCCCTGGGCGTGACGTACGGCTGGCAGGACCAGTACTCGCCGGTCACCGGCGGCGGGGTCAAGTTCATGAAGTACTGGCCCGACAGCGTGGGCTGGCATGTCGAGGTCAACCACGTGCCCATGCTGCCGGCGTGGCTGGCGGAGTTGGAGAAGAGCATGGTCGTATGCTTCTCGGGCATCAGCCGCCCGGCCAAGGTCATCCTCGACGCGGTCGCCGAGGGCTTTGAGGAGGGGCGCGCGGATGTGATCGAATCCCTCCAGAACATGAGCGCCCTGTCGCAGGACATCCGCCAGCGGCTGGCCTCGGGCGACATCCCCGAGATCGGCCTGCTGCTCTCCGATGTCTGGGAGCAGCACAAGCGCCTGCATCCGGAAGTCACCAACGAGCGGATCGAGCAGCTCTACAACATCGCCATCAAGGCCGGGGCCACGGGCGGCCGCGTGTGTGGCGCCGGCGGCGGTGGCGCGATGCTCTTCATGGCCGCCGCCAACCGCGAATACGCCGTGCGCACCGCCCTGCGCGACGCCGAGGCCCGCATCTTCGACTGCTCGGTGGACCAGCAGGGATTGCTGATCTGGTGAACGGAAACGGCGGGAACGGTGAGGCGGGAACATCGGGAACATCGGGAACATCGGGAACATCGGGAACATCGGGAACATCGGGAACAGCGGGAACATCGGGAACATCGGGAACATCGGGAACATCGGGAACATCGGGAACAT
>CAZZDO010000198.1:0-9053 GCA_964653205.1 uncultured Armatimonadia bacterium
TGCGGCCGCATTGCGGCGGCGGCGCCAGGCCCCGAGGCCGGCGAGGCCGAGCGGGAGCAGGACCAGCGTGGTGGGCTCGGGGATGTAGTCCGTGTCGTAGGTATAGTCAACCTGCACGCGGATGCGCTGGTTGCTGGGGACGCCACCCACAATCTGGGAATCGTACGTGATCGAGTTCGTAGCGAAGCCGTTGGACAGCCTGGTCATGTTGACGGTGTAGGTCACATTGCCCAGGCCCTGGTAGGTCCCGAAGTTACCGGCGGCGATGCTCGTGCTGCTGTGCAGGCCGCTCCAACTTACCTCGCCCCAGTCATAGCCGTCCGGACCGGTGTAGTCCGGGGTGCTGCCGTCGCCATTGTCGGCCGTCAGGGTCTCCAGGGTGCCGGTGAAGAGATCTATCGCCGAGTCCGTCACATGGGCTCCGCTCAGGTTCCACCGCCGGTCCATCTCAGGCTGGGCATAGCGTGACCCGGTGCCGGAGGGCTCGTCATTGTCGAAGCGGAACGTTGACGCAGCCGCGTAGTAGATGTGCACACTCACAGCAGTGAGCGTACCCAGTGACGGGTCGAACTGGCTCACATTGATGTTCCCGCTGCCGGTGGCGTTGAAATCAATGTAGCTGCTGTAGCTGATTGTGGTGGCACTGGCCGCGCCTACCAGGGCAAGCAGCAGGACTGTCAGGAGGGGCAAAGCTAGTCGGCGATACATAGGCGTGTCCTCAGCTTTCGGGCACGTCGTCATGGTGAAGCAGTCTACTTGACGGTTATCTTACGGCATGGCCTGTGCAGGAGTCAAGAACAAGATGCAACAAAAATGCAAGATACTGACCGTGGTTACAGGTCCGAGGTCGTGCAGGCAACCGGGCCCTGGGGGGCCGCCCCGGAGCCCCGACACCTCTGCAACAGGCCGTAGAGGCTGGGCACGAACAGGAAGACGATGTAGGCCAGGGCAAACAGCAGCGCCCCGCCCCGCTCCCGGCCCTGTCGAACCACCGCCCCCCAGGCCCGTTGCCACGGATCGGCCGCCGGGGGCATGAGATGGGCGACAGCACGCTTCTCGTCCGGGCGCTCAGCGCCCTGGGCAGCCTGGCCCAGCCAGTCGTTGAGCGCCCGGCGGTCGCCCCTGGCCGCGGCCAGCCGCGCCATGCCCAGCAGACTGGGCACATGGCCGCCGTCCCGGCTCAGGGCCCGCCGGTAAAAGCTCTCGGCGTCCGCGTCCCGTCGTTCAGCGGCGAAAGCCCGCCCGAGCAGGCAGAGCAACTGTGGGTCCTCCTGCTTGAGCACCATGAGCATCAACTCGCGCCGGGCGGCGTCCGGGTCACGGCCTTGCAGGCGGATCTCCAGCAGCAGCGCCCGTGCCTGCAGGTCGTCGTAGTTGGCGCGCGCGCCCTCCAACGCGATGCGCTCCGCCGCCTCCACGTAGCCGGCCTGCAGCAGCGTCCGCGCCGCCGCCATGCGATGGGAGATGATACGCTGCACGAGCAGCTTCCCGGCCGCCGACGCCCGGTCCGCCCCCTGCAGACGGTGGCGTTCCTGTACGGAGGCCTGCAGGTAGAGCTTGGCGGCCAGTCCGGGCAGATGGGCGCGCTGGGCGCTGTCGCCCAGGGACGCGAGGCCGGCAGCGATGTCGCCGCCGGTCTGGCAGGCGACCAGCCCAAGCCACAGCAGGCACAAGGCCACGGCCCCGACGAGGGCACACCGAGGGCGCATCATGGGGGCGACGCCTTCCCGTGGCAGGAATCGTCCGTGACGAGGGGGAACCCGCAGATCATGCGATGGTCAAGTCTCCCTGCTCTGATGCTCACTGTGTTGGTGGGCCACGCCTCCGCCCCCGCGCAGACACCTGACCCGCAGCCCGCCAACGGCAGCTTCGAGAAGCTGGACACCCGCACCGGCCTGCCCGACGGTTGGCTGCCCTGGAACCCCGGACGGAACCTGACAGCGTACACTCTGGCCGTGGCCCACTCGGGCGTCGCCGCTGCCAGCGTCACAGACGACAATGGGACCGATTCGCAGGGCCTGCGCAGCCCACGGGTCCCCGTCGTGGCCGGGCGCACGTATCGAGCCACGGGCCATGTCTGGATTGACGAGCTGCAGGCCGGCAGCTTTGCGCTCTACCTGGAGTTCTGGGCCGGCGGGCAGCGGCTGGTCAACAGCGCGACCAGCACCAGCGAACGGGACCGTTGGGTTGAGCTCAAGGTGCAGCAAGTCGCCCCCGCCGGCGCCGAAGAGGCCACTGTGCTCATCTACGGGAGCAGCGCGACGATCGGGCACGCGTACTTCGACGCCATCAGCCTGCAGGAAAACGCACCGTAGACAGCACTGGCGCGGCCAGGCCCCGTCCAGTACGGCTACTCGAGGGCTCGGAGCCGTTCCTCGGCCTTCTGAAGCCACTCGTGCTGATCCTTGTACTTCTCAACGACCACCTTGTAGGCTTTGATGGCGTCCGCGATCGCCTGCGCCTGTTCGTAGCAGACGCCGGCGGCGTACTGCGCCCGGGCGGCCCACTCGGGGTTGGGGTACAGGATGGCGACCTTCAGGTACTCGGTGGCGGCGGCCCGCAGGTCATTCTGCAGGCGGCGCGTCTCGGCCAGCTCGAACTGCGCCTCCATCGCCGCCTGGGTGTCCTTGAGCGCCGTGGCCTTCGTGAAGGTGGTCGCGGCCTCGTCGTACTTCTTCTCCGCCTTCTGACAGCGGCCCAGGCCCAGCCACGCCCGCGACGCCAGGGGATCATCGGCATAGCGGGTGAGCACCGCCTGGAAGAGCGGCCCCGCCTTCGCGGCATCCTTGAGCGCCAGGTAGGCCTGCCCGAGCAGCAGCAGTACTCGCGGCGCCAGAACGCCCGGCGCCGTCTCCCGCACGGGCTCCAGCAGCTTGGCGACCTCATCGTACTTGTCGTCAGCGGCGAGCAGCACGGCGCCCTGATAGCGGGCGTCGGCGCTGACCGCCGGGTCGCTGGCGCTGGCGGCGGCCTTCTGGTAGTGCGCCAGGGCCTCCTGGGGCTTGTCCTGCTTGAGCAGCGCCCAGGCCAGCTTGTACTCGGCCTCGTCGCTCAGGTCGCTCTGCGGGTACTTGGCGAGGACCTGCTCATAGGCCTTCTGAGCCGCCGCGTAGTTGCCCTCGTCGTACCGGATCTCGCCGATGCGGAAGGCGGCCTCCGCGGCATGGGGGCTCTGCGGGGCCTGCGCCAGCAGCTTCTCGAAGCTGGTCAGGGCCCGGGCGGGCTGCTTCTGCTCCAGGTAGGCCCAGCCCAGCTCGATGAGGACACGATCCGCCATCTTGCCGTTGGGATCGGCTGCGAGCAGCTCTTCCAGCAGCTTCGTCTCCTCCTGCGGCTGCTTCAGCTTGCCCAGGCAGAGCGCTAGCTGGTACTTCGCGGGAGCCGCGGTGTCAGCCTGGGGGTAGTCAGTGAGGCTGGCGCGGAAGAGATCGGCGGCAGCCTGGTAGTCGCCGAGGGCGAACTTGCAGGCTGCCAGGCTGTACTGGGCGTAGGGGGCTAGCTCCGGCGTCTTGGCTGCCAGCACCGCCTGGTACAGTTCGGCGGCCGGGGCGTACTTCTGCGTGCCAAAGAGCGTCTCGGCCAGGACGTACCGCGCCCGGGGCAGCGCCTTGCTGCCGGCCCAGTCCCGAGCCATCCGGTCCAGCATGGCCCGGGCCTTGTCCACGGCCCCGGCACGGCTGTAGAGAGCCACGAGCCCGCCGGCCGCCTCCGGCGCCTGCTCGCTCTGAGGGTACTGGTCCAGCACCCGCCGGTAGAACTCCTCGGCCCTGGCGGCGTTGTCGGCCTTGTCGTACGCGGCGCCGAGGAGGTAGAGGGTGTCGGGCAGGTGCAGGTCCTGGGGGTGGTTCTGCACGAGCAGGCTGAGCATCTGGATGGCCCGGGAGTAGTCGCCCCGGGTATGGCGTAGCTTGCCGGTCTGATACGCCACCTGCGCGCCGAGTTCGGACTTGGGCTGCTGCTCGGCCAGCGCCTCGATCGCCTTGAGGTCCTCGTCGGACTGAGTGCGCTGATACGCGGCCCAGGCAGCGCCGTAACGGGCCTGGAGCTTGGAGTCCTCGTCCTGCGCCTTGGCTTGCGCGGCCTTGTACGAAGCCTCCGCGGCCTGCAGTTGCTTGGCCTCGACCTGCAGGGCCCCCAGGTGCAGGTATGCTTCCGCGAGGCGTTCGTGCTGGGGGTTCCCAGTGGTGAACTGCTCGAACGCCTTCATGGCCGCAGGCTTGTCCGGCTTGCGCTCCAGCGACATGGCCTGCCAGAAGAGGGCGGTAGCGGCGGCGTCCGTCTTGCCGGCGGCGATGGCGCCGTAGGCCTTCGCGGCCTCGTCAAAGCGCTGCAGCAGATACAGGCAGTCCGCGGCGCGCACGGCGGCGTCGGCGGCAGTGGCAGGCTCCGCGACCTTCTGAAGCTGCTGGAACCCCGCCAGAGCCTCGGCGTACTTCTCCTGGTTCCAGTACGACCATGCCATGCCGGACTGCGCCAGCGGGGCCAGCTTGGCGGCGGCCGGATCCTGCAGTACGCTCTCATACGCCGAGATCGCCGCGGCGTAGTCCTTGGCGGCGTAGCGCGCCTCGCCCAGCCGGAAGTTGACCTCGGGCATCAGGTCATGCTTGGGGTACTTCTTCTGGAGGCCCTCGAGCCGGGCAATGGCGTCCTGATAGCGCCCGAGCTTGTACTGCGACAGCGCGATCGAGTACCCCGCGTACGCGGCGTAGCTGCCGTCGGGGCTGAGTTGCAGGCTCTTCTCATACGAGGCGATGGCCTCCTCGTAGCGCCCCAGGCGGTAGAGCGTCTCGCCCTGCCAGTAAGCCGCCCGGTAGGCCAGCGGGCTCTTGGCATCCCGGGCCAGCAGCGCCTGGTAGGCCTTGAGCGCGTCGTCGTACTTCCCGGCCTTGAATTGCACGTCGCCGATGCGGTACTGCGCGTCGCCGGCCACTTCCGACTTGGGGGATTCGGTGGCGATGCGCTGGTAGTATGGCAGCGCCTGGTCGTACTTGCTCAGATTGTAGAGACACTCGCCGGCCCGGAAGAGCGCGAAGGGCACGTGCTCGTGCTGCGGCGCCGCCTTGAGGAACTGGTCGTAGTTAGTCAGAGCATCATCCCAGCGCTCCCGGTCAAAGAAGCCATTGGCCAGCGTCAGCAACTGGGCTGGATCGGCCGGCGGCTGGGCCAGCAGCGGCGCGACGGCGCCGATGATGAGCAGTAGAATCAGGGACAGAACGAGGTGTGTGCGGATCGGCATGCGATTCTCTTCCTCCAACGGCTGGGCGGCACGGCGTGTTCGGGCAGGTAGGTCCTTAGAGGGCGTCGCTATTCCTCGGTTTCGGGCGGCGTGGCCTCGCCCTTCCCGCGCAACGTCCGGTACTCGCATGGATCGTCAATCGGGTTCCGGTCCCGGTCACGGATGAGCAGCCAGACGATGGCCGTCACCCAGCCACCGATCAGCCCCAGCACAAACCACAGCGTCGGTGAGCGGCCATTGTACCGCGCCTCGTCGCGCAGCCACAGGGCAATGGCCACGACACAACTCACGATGAGCAGGGCCATGACGATGAGGCCGATGCCAATGATCCATACCACATGGGGCGGGGCCCCGGGCATGGGTTCGAGTGGCGGCGTCACCGGTAGTGCCCGGCCTTCGGGCGGTGTCGCAGATGGCGCCGCAGTTCGGCAATCCCGGCCTCCGCCTCCAGCGCCGCGTCCACCGCGGGGCTCTGGCGCCCAAAGCGGGCCTGCAGGTAATTCTCCGTCAGCGTTGTCGCCTCCTGCCGGACGTAGTGCAGGTCCTCGGGCAGGACCGCCAGGGCCTCGCGGGGCGCGAGTGAGGCGTCATCCGGCAAGCCATTCTCCACCAGCAGACGACGCAGACGCAGGTAAGCCCGAACAATCCGGGTGAGGGGCTCCTGGCCCCGCCAACCGCGCAGATGCCGCTGTCGGGCCTGCCAGCGGGCCGCGCCCAAAGCAGCGCCGGCCAGCAGCAGCAGCAGGACCGTCGCCGACCCGTTGCGGCGCAGGAAGTCGAGCATGATCCGCCCGCCCGTGGTCGCCCCCGTCGTGATCTGCTTCCAGGCATGGGCGATGCCGGTGCCGCCGGGGTCCTCCGGGGGTGTCGGGTCAAACGAGGTCCAGCCAGCGCCCGCGAAGTACACCTCCGGCCAGGCGTGAGCGTCTCTCTCTCGCACCGTGTACAGGTCCGCGTTGTCGGAGTCCTCGTCGCCGGGCAGGAAGCCGGCAGCCACACGGGCCGGGAGGCCCAGCGTGCGGCACATGACGACCATGGCGGTGGCGAAGTGGATGCAGAAGCCACGGCGGCTGTCAAATAGGAAGTGGTCCACGAAGTCCTGGGGATACCCTGTCGGCGCTGAGAGCCGGTACTTGTAGTTCCACATCAGTTGCTGCTCGATGGCGTGGGCCTGCTCATAGGGGGTGGTGGCCTCCCGCGTCCATTCCCGGGCGAGGTCTCGCACCCGTGTAGGCAGGGAGTCCGGTAGCTGCAAGTCGAGCTTCAGGTCGTCAGGAGAGATGTCGGTCCCGGGACGTGACGTCGGGATGACCGGCTGGGTGTATGAGACGACCGAGAACGTGTCGCCGGGGCGCAAGAGATGGGGGATGCGGATCACGTGGTCGCGGTCATAGCGGACGCGGCGCTGGTGTACGGTGATACTGGCCGGACAGAAGAGGGAAGGCAGCGTACCCACCAGGGCCTTGTAGACGGTGAAGTCCTGCTGCACGCGGGTGGCGCCCTCGCGTGCGGCGCCGCTCCCTGCCAGGGGGAAGTCCCATGACGCACCACGGCTGACGGCCAGGCTGTTGTGATGCACCCCGCGCTGCCACCACACCCCGGTGTAGGTGTGATAGGCGTTCAGGCGGTAGTTCCCCGGTTGCCTGGTCTGGACCCGGAAGACCGCGCGCTGGCTGTTCGGCCAACTGTCCAGGCGCGCCAGCAACATCGAGGGGTCAGGCACCACCGCGTTCTCGCGCGGCAGCATCCACTGGGCCAGACGGCGTGCCATGGTGTACCGGACGTAATCGGCCCAGTTCCCGGATAGCTCCGAACGGGCAGCCGCCCAGGCGGTGAAGACGGCGACGATGAGCACAAGTGCGTACAGGGCGGGCCAGGAGTACAGCGACCCGGCCCGCCGGCTGGTGTGGCTGTGGACGATGCGGCTGAGCGGGTGGTAATCCTGCCGCGCCCCGATGCGGTGCTCGGCGGCCATCAGGGCCAGGATGCTCATGATCGTCAAGGCCATGCAGCCGAGAACGATGGGTGTGGGGCGGACGACCAGGGCCAGCAGGATGATGGAGCCGCATGGCAGGATGGTCTCCACCAGGTCGCGGACCGTTCGCACCGCAAAGGCTCGAAAGGCGGTGATCCACATGAAGCACAGGATCAGGAAGCCTATGCCCTCGAAGTTGTCGCTGGCGACCAGCCCGTCCCGCAGCGGCCAGTAGCGCGCCAGAAACGGGGGGCCCGTCAGGAACGCCGCGCCGAAGGTCAGCCAGTTGACAACCAGGCGCGAGGTGGTGCGGAAGTGAAGTCGGTACGAGACGCGCAGCGCGACGAGCAGCAGCACACCCATGATGGACGTGAGCAAAATGTCCCGCGTCACCGCGGCGGTGGCCGTCAGGGACGCCCCCATCATCAGCCAGGCAGCGATGGTGAGCCGGCGCCATGTGCCCTCGCCCTCGCGCGCGACGGTGCCCACCGGGTCGTACGGCCAATGGGGGAGGCGGAAGAAGGCGGCGATGCGCTCGGCGCGCCGCTCGAGGGCCATCATGTCGCCACCGCCCGTTCCAGGCCCTGACGGTCCACGAGTTCGTTCAGTACGCGCGAGAGCTCCTTCGGGTTGGCGCCGATGGCCACCGGGACGCCGACATGCCGCAGGCGGTGTGCGACATGCTCCTGGCGGGCGCGCTGTTCCGGTGTCAGCAATGGGCCCGGCGCCAGCAGCAGGCAGCGCAGCGCCATGCCGCGCGCCGCCGCCGCCAGCAGAGCCGATTCCAGGCCGGGCTCGACCCCGGAGGTAATCACAATGCCCGTCAGACCGGGCCGGGACTCGCGCGCCTGTTCGGTGACAAGCGCTGAGAAGGGGCGCCCGTTCTGGGGCTGGACTTCGGCCAGCGCCCGCAGGGCTCTCCCCGCCGTGGCTTCCCCGCGACCGGGGGCGGCGAGCGAGGGGGGCAGGCCCTGCCCCAACAGCGCCACCGCCTGGTCCATGTGGAGCAGCGCCGGGATCAGCGAGGCGGCCATTGAGAGCGACATCTCCAGGCTGGAGTGCAGGCCGGACCCGACCATGCTGGCGCTGCTCACATCCAGCCAGATCGAGGCCGACAGTTCGCGGCCCCGGGCGTACTCCTTGACCACCAAGTCTCCCCGGTGGGCCGTGACCTTCCAATGCACATGGCGCAGATCATCGCCGGGCTCGTGCTGGCGAATGCCCCAGAACTCCCCGCCCTGCCGCGTCCGGGCGCCCGCCATCAGCCGCGCGGCCGGAGACAGAAGCTGCCGTCGCCACATCCAGGGAATCTCGAAGACCTGCGGCAGGGCCAGCAGGAACTGGGGCTGCGACTTGGGGCCGGGACGGCGGAACATCCCCAGCGGGTCAGTACCCACGAGCACGGCCGGGCCGATCTCCCAGCGCCCGCGCGCCGGCAGTGCGATCTCGATGGTCGCCTCGCTGACGGCGCCGGGGGTCGAGGGCGGCAGGAGCACCTCATAGCGGTCGGCCAGCCCGGCAATGGTCCGGTTGCGCACGGGGATCTGGATGACGGCCTCGGGGCGGGAGATGACGCCGATGTTGCGCAGGATGATCTGCACCGGGACCTTCACCCCGGCTTGCACCTCAGATCGCGGGAGGTGCAGCTCCAACTCAAGCCCCGCCACGGCCAGACGCGACAGCCAGTAGCAGCCGGCGATGACCGCCAGGCAGACGCCCGCGAGCACGTACACCGCCGGCGCGTCGTTCATCGCGCCGATGAGGTAGAAGATGATGGCTGCGCCGCCGAAGAGGCGGAGGTTGCGGGACATGGTGGGTTCTGTAGGGCGGGGGCTTGTACCC
>CAZZDO010000199.1:0-9043 GCA_964653205.1 uncultured Armatimonadia bacterium
GTCGCGTCGGCCGGGCGCGTGCTGCTGCGCGACGAGGTGCAGCGGCTGCTGGCCAAGGCGCTGGGGTGAGGACGGCGGGAACGGTGAGGCGGGAACATCGGGAACGCGGGAACGCCGAGGAGGCTATGGATGGGAGATTGTCAGGGACATGAAGGGCGGGCGGTGGCCCTGCTGGGCTGTAGCGGCATCGGGCAGTTGATGTCCACGGTCGTGCGGCGCGCGTGTATCCGCGTGGCCGAGCAGCACCCCGAGGTCGTGCTGCTGTCGGTCGGGGCGCTCACCGGCGACGTGCCTGAGGTGCTGCAGCAGGGCCGTAACCTGCCGGTCATCCTCGTGGACGGCTGCCGCGAGCACTGCGGCACGGTCCTGTGCGAGGCCAAGGGGCTCAAGGTCGTGTCGAAGCTGTTCGCGCTCAAGCTGGTCGCGAAGGACCACATGCGGCTGGCCGGCGAGAACCGCGCGAACCTCGGGGAGACGGGGCTGGCAGCGGTGGCCGATGTCGCCGCCGGGGTGAGCGCCGAAATCCGCCGCGTCCAGAGCGAACTCGCTGCCGAGGAGGTGGCCTGATGGCCGACCGGGTCTGTCTGCAGCCGTGCCTGGGCAGCGCCAGCGCTGCCGCGACCGTGGGCCGGCAGGCCACCTACGCCGCCCTGGCCGAACTGGGCCAGCGCGCCGACCTCGGCTGCGCCCCGGCGCTCTTCGCCGAAGTGCCCGAAGATGTCATCTTCATCCAGCAGGACTACGTGATCGCCATCGAGTCCTGCGACAAGCTGTGCGCCAACCATCTCGTGACCCAGAAGGGCTACGCGGTGCACGCCACGGTGCGGGTGGATGAGGTGCTGGCGGCCGCCGGGATTGACGCAGCGACGCTGCCGGTCGAGACCATCCCGCTGGATGATCCGGCGGTCGTGGTCGTCCGGGACGAGATCGTGCGGGTCGCTCTGGCCCTGCTGGGGGCAGCGGCGTGAAGCACCCACTGTGCGCCGAGATGGCCGCCGAGAGCGTGGGCTCGTACATCCTGTGCTTCTTCGGGCCCGGGTCGGTGGCCGTGGCTGTCCTGACCGGCGAGCACAAGGGCCTCTGGCAGGTCGCCTCCGTCTGGGGCTTTGCCATCGCGCTGGCGATCTACGCGGTGGGGTCCGTCTCCGGGGCGCACCTGAACCCGGCGGTGACGCTGGCGATGGCGGCCTACCGTAAGTTCCCGCCCGGCAGGATCCTCCCGTACGTGCTGGCGCAGATGGTCGGCGGAGTGCTGGCCGCCGTGACACTACTGGTGCTCTTCAATGCCACCTGCGTGCACTTTGAGGCGGCCCACCACATCGTGCGCGGGGCGCCGGGCAGCCAACTCTCGGCCATGTGGTTCGGGGAGTACTTCCCCAACCCCGCCGTGTACGGCACCGACGCCGAGGCCTTCTTGCAGGTCGGCGTGAAGACCGCGTTCCTGGCCGAGGCGGTGGGGACGGCCTTCCTGCTGTTCTTCATCATGGCCCTGACCGACCACCGCAACGACCTGTCGGCCAGCAAGGCGAACCTGCACCCGCTGTTCATCGGCTTTGCGGTCGCGATCATCATCAGCATCCTGGCGCCGCTGACGCAGGCGGGCCTGAACCCCATGCGCGACTTCGCCCCGCGCCTCGTGGCGTACTTCGCGGGCTGGGGGCCCGTCGCCATCCCCGGGCCGCGCGGGGTGGAGATCTGGGTATACATCCTCGCCCCGCTGGTGGGCGGGTTGGTGGGGGCCGGGGCGTACCAGGCGCTGATCGCGCGCGGACGCGTGGCCGCGGCAGAAGGCCTGCAGGGGGAGGCGGCCTGATGCTGTGCTACGTCTGCAAGCGGAGTCACACCGACACCCCCGCCGTGGCGCTCTGCATCGTTTGTGGTATGGGGCTATGCCTGGATCACGCCATCCGCGAGGCGATACCAGTCTACGAGACCGTGGAGACGGGCATGACCGCCACCCGGCACAAGCTGCCGGCGGCCCTGCCGCGCATCGTGTGCGCCGAGTGTCACAAGGCGTTGCACCAGGCCCGTTAGGCCCCGATCACCGTTTCGTCTGTCTCCGGCGCCCTTCGCCTGCCTTGGCGGAGGGCGCCGCAGCGTTCGCGTTCCCCTCGGCGCCTTAACCTCTCCTTAACATGCGCATAACTCACGGTTAATCACGCCGCGCTAAGCTGCCAGCAGCGTCAGGTACCGATGCGACGGTCAGTGACGGGGAGATCAATCGGGAAGGTGGTTGTCTTGAGCACCATGCGAAGTGTTGTCTGGGTGGGGTTGGTGGCGTGTCTGGCCCTGTATCCCTCGCTGGCGAGGGCGGAGTGGAAGTTCAGCGGCTACACCCAGATCCGGTTCAACCTCTGGGACGATGCTGTAGATGATGATTCGTTCGATGCCCGCCGGGCGCGGCTGAAGGTCGAGGGGCCGGTCTTCGACGACACGACCAGCTTCAAGATCCAGTTCGACCTGGCCGGCCTGGACGACGACCACGGCGAAGTCGAACTCAAGGACCTGCTGCTGACCCGCAAGCTCGGTCCCGACACCAAGGGTGCTCTGGGCTTCCAGTCCGTCCCCTTCGGCTATGAGGTCCCGACCTCCAGTTCCAAGCGGCTGCCGCTGGAGCGCTCGGAAGTGGCGCGGCGGTTCTTTCCCGGCGAGCGGGCCATCGGGGCCTGGTTCATGTATCACCCCAAGCCCGACGGCAAGTTCCGCCCGCAGGTGGATGTGGGCTACACCAACGGCATGAGCAAGTGGTTTGATGCGGACGCCGCCGGCGACGAGGACACGCACAGCCCGGCGTGGTTCATCCGCGCCCAGGTGCCAATCACCGGCTCGACCGGCGTGGCCGGCGTGAGCTTCATGGGGGCCAGCCGGGAGCGGGACGTGGCCGGCGTGGACACCGATTTCGGGTCTGAGAACGTCTTCGGAGCGCATGTGCGCTACGACTCCGACTTCGGCCTCAACTTCCAGGGCGAGTATTTCGACGGGGAGATCCTGAACGAGGATACCCACGGCTGGCTCGCCATGCTCGAGTATGAACTGCCGCAGGCGCCGTGGGTGCTCTTCTACCGCTACGACACGTGCGACCGCGCCAGCAAGGCCATTGACTACGATCGCCACACGGTCGGCGCCGCGTGGGAACTCAGCAAGAACGAGCGCATCACCGTTCAGGGCGAGTTCATTGACGGCTACAAGTACGCGGCTACCAGTGTGGACAACTTCGGCGTGCAGTACCAGATCAGGTACTAACCAGTCAGGAGCGACGAACTTATGGGTAAGACGACGATCCTCCTAGCCGTGTGCGCCGTGTTGGCAGTGACGTGGCTGTGTTGCACCGGCTGCAGTCGGCCGCAAGAGCAGCAGCCCGCGATGAACCCGCCCCTGCCGGGACCGGGCGCGGAGCCCGGCGCACCGCCGGCCGGTGGCACCACCATCAACCAGGTCGGCTCGAACACGCTGCTGGCCCTGGCAGAGAAGTGGCGTGAGGAGTTCAACAAGCTGCATCCCGAGGTCAACATCGCGGTCTCCGGTGAGGGCTCCGGCGTCGGCATCAAGGCGCTCATCGGCAAGTCCGCCGACATTGCCGACTCGTCGCGCAAGATGAAGGACGACGAGATCACGCAGGCGAAGGCGGCCGGCGTCAACCCGGTGGAGCACATCGTGGCCTATGACGGCATCGCTGTCATCGTCAACCCGAACAACCCGCTGACCGAGATCTCGCTGCAGAAGATCTCCGACATGTACTCGGGCCAGATCAAGAGCTGGGACGAGGCGGGCGCCAAGGGTCTGGGCACGATTCAGCTCATCAACCGCGAGTCCTCGTCCGGCACCTACGAGGCGTTCAAGGAGATGGCCGTGCAACTGCACGGCAAGGCGAAGGACCGCGACTACGCCGCCGAGGCCCGCAACCAGCCCTCGACCGAGACCATCGTCAGCGTGGTGGCGCAGGAGAAGGGCGCCATCGGCTATGTGGGCCTGGGCTATGTCAATGACACCGTGAAGGTGCTGAAGGTGATTCCGGCCGGCGGCGGCGCCGCCGTGGCCGCGGACGACGCCACGGTCCTGTCGAACAAGTACCCGATCTCCCGGCCGCTGTACATGTACACCGACGGCGAGCCGAGCGGCATCGTCAAGGACTACCTGGACTTCGTCAAGAGCGAGGCCGGTCAGGCCATCGTGAAGGAACTGGGCTTCGTGCCGCTCAAGAGCGCAGCGGCCGCCGAGCCCAAGCCGGGCAGCTGAGCGCTGCACCATCCCCGCGCACGCCGGAGCGGCGCCCTCAGGGATGCTTCCAGAGGGGCCGCTTCGGCGCGTCGGCAGACTACGACGTTGGATTGAGCGATGAGACAGACCACACAGCGCCTCCAGGAATGGGTCATCGAGCGGGGCATCCAACTGGCCGGGATCACGGCCGTGCTCTTCGTCCTGCTCATCTTCGCCTTCCTGCTGCGTGACTCGGTGCCCCTGCTGCAGACCACCTCGCTGCCCCGCCTGGTGGCGGGGCAGCGATGGCTGCCGACGGCCGAGCCGGCGAAGTTCGGCCTGCTGCCGCTGATCCTCGGGTCGCTGTACGTCACCCTCGGCGCGCTGGTCATCGCCGTGCCCCTGGGGCTGGCCGCGGCGGTCTTCATCGGCGAGGTGGCGCGGCCGCGGCTGCGGGAGTGGCTCAAGCCGGCGGTGGAACTGCTGGCCGCCGTGCCGTCGGTCGTCTTCGGCTTCGTGGGGCTGCTGATGGTCGGGCCGTGGCTGCAGCGCACCTTCGACCTGCCGGTGGGCCAGTCCGCGCTGCTCGGCTCGCTCCTGCTGGCCTTCATGTCCATCCCTACGATCGTATCCGTATCCGAGGACGCGCTGAGCGCGGTGCCCCAGGCGCTGCGCCAGAACTCGCTCGCCCTGGGCGCCACCGAGTGGCAGACGATCTCCCGCGTCACCTTCCCGGCGGCGCGCTCCGGCATCGTGGCGGCTTGTCTGCTGGGCCTGGGGCGCGCGATCGGGGAGACGATGACGGTGCTGATGGTCACCGGGAACGCCGGCGTCATCCCCGTGGGGCTCAAGGGGTTCCTGTACCCGATCCGCACGATGACCGCCACCATCGCGGCCGAGATGGGTGAGACGGCGTACCAGACGCCCCACTACTTCGCGCTCTTCATGATCGGCCTGCTGCTGTTTGCGATCACGCTGATTACCAGCATCACCGCCGATGTGATCATCCATCGCGCCGGGGGGGTGAAGGCGTGAGGATCCACCCGCGCACGGCCCAGAAGATCGCCTTCGCCCTGCTGTATCTGGCGACGGGCGTGGTGGCGCTGACGGTCGTGGCTATCGTGCTGCTCATGCTGCTCAAGGGCGTTCCGGGGCTGTCGGTGGCGCTGTTCGTGAAGGGCTCGCAGGCGCTGGCGCCGGCCATCGTGGGGACGCTGCTGCTGGTGCTGCTGACGGCGGTGCTCGCCACGCCCGTCGGGGTCATGGCGGCGGTGTACCTGAGCGAGTACGCGCGTCGCGGGCCGCTGGTGCGGCTGATCCGGCTCGCCATTGTGAACCTGGCGGGCGTGCCGTCGGTCGTCTACGGGCTGTTCGGCATGGCGCTGTTCGTCATGATGCTCAAGTTCGGGCGGTCCCTGCTGGCGGGGAGCGCGACGTTGGCCCTGCTGGTGCTCCCGCTGGTCATCAGCGCCTCGGAGGAGGCCCTCCGGCAGGTGCCGCAGCGGCTGCGCGATGGCTCGCTGGCGCTGGGGGCCACCAAGTGGCAGACGGTGCGGCGCGTCGTCTTGCCCAACGCCTTGCCGGGGATCATCACCAGCCTCATTCTGGCCGTCAGCCGCGCGGCCGGAGAGACCGCACCGATCCTCTTCACGGCGGCCTTCTTCTCACTGACCGACCCGTACCCGAACTCCGTCTTCGACAAGGTGGTCGCGCTGCCCTATCGGTTGTACGCGATGTCCACGGAGATGCCCAACATGCCGCCCGAGCAGAAATGGGCCACGGCGCTCGTGCTGGTGCTGCTGGTGCTGGGGGTCAATGCCGGGGCCATTGCCTATCGGACCCATTTGCGGAGGAAGCAACGGTGGTAGAGTCGCCCGTCGTTCAACCCCCGGATGAGGTGATCATTCGCCCGCCCGGTCAGATCCGGCTCGAAGCCCGGGATCTGCACATGTACTACGGGGCGTTCCATGCGCTCAAGGGCATCAGCATGGCCGTGCCGGCATGCCAGATCACGGCTCTGATCGGCCCCTCGGGCTGCGGGAAGTCCTCCTTCCTGCGCTGGTTCAACCGCATGAACGATGTCATTGACGGCGTGCGCGTCGAGGGCGAGGTGCTGCTGGACGGCGAGGACATCTTCCGGCCGACGCTCGACGTGGCGGACTTGCGCAAGCGCGTGGGCATGGTCTTCCAGGCCCCCAACCCCTTCCCGATGTCCATCTACGACAACATCGCGTACGGGCCGCGGCTGCACGGCAGCCCCCGGCGCGACGAGCTGGACCAGATCGTCGAGGAGAGCCTGCGCGGCGCGGCGCTGTGGGACGAAGTGAAGGACAAGCTGCGGCAGTCGGCGCTGGGGCTGTCGGGCGGGCAGCAGCAACGGCTGTGCATCGCGCGCGTGCTGGCCGTGCAGCCGGAAGTGCTGCTCATGGACGAGCCGGCCAGCGCCCTGGACCCCACGGCCACGTTCCACATCGAGGAACTGATGCTGCGCCTCAAAGACCAGTACACGATCATGATCGTCACCCACAACATGTATCAGGCCTCGCGGGTCTCAACGCATACCGGCTTCTTCCTGCTGGGCGAGCTGATTGAGTACGGCCCCACCGAACGCATCTTTGAGAACCCCCTGGACAAGCGCACCGACGACTACGTGCGCGGGCGGTTCGGGTAGGCATAGACATGGATAACGGTCCCCTTCGCACCCGCCAGGCTCTTGACGACGAACTGCGCCAGCTCGAGCAGCACTTGCTGCAGTTCGGCGCCTACGTGGAGGGGATGCTCGAGCGCGCGACCCGGGCGCTCGTGCAGCAGGACCTGAACCTCGCGCGGCAGGTCGTGGCCGAAGACGACCGCGCCGACGAGATGGACCTGGCCATCGAGCAGACCTGCATGCGGCTGCTCGCGCTCCAGCAGCCGATGGCGCGCGACCTGCGCTTCATCGGCACCGCCATGAAGATCATCGTAGACCTCGAGCGCATCGGCGACTACTCGGTGGACATCGCCAAGACGGCCATCGGTCTGGCCGACGCGCCGACCTTCAGGCCGCTGGGGGACATCCCGAAGATGAGCGAGCTGGTGCGGGGGCAGGTGCGCTGCGCGTTGCAGGCCCTGGTCCAGCACAGCCTGGACACGGCCCGGCACTGCGCGGTGACGGATGCCGACGTGGACACCATGTGGAAGGCCCTGCGCCAGGAGCTGCAGGGGATCATCCAGGAACAACCCGAGCTGACCGTGCCGGCGGTGGCGCTCATCCTCGTGGCCCGCTATCTGGAACGCATCGCCGACCACGCGGTCAACATCGCCGAACGGGTGACGTACATCGAGACGGGGCAGTTGGAGACGCTGGTGCGGCGGCACAGCGCCGACCCCACGCAATCCGCGTAGGCCCGCCGGTCCTCCGGCGGGCGAGGGGCGGGGGCGTGCGCCGGCGGGTCGCCGTGCGCCGGAGGACCGGCGCACCTACGCGATGCCTACAGCCTCCCCTGCGCCTTCAACCCCAGGTACTGGTTCACCGCCGCCACCGTTAGCTTCTCGGGCAGCGCATCGAGGACCATCACCCCGCGCTGCCGCAACACCCCCAACGCTGTCTCACGATCATGGAGCACCTGCGCGGCCAGCACGCGCTGGTAGGCGTCGGCCACTTCGGCCGGGCGCGCCTGCGCGGCTTGCTGCAGGTCGCGGTCGCGCAACGTGATGAGCAGCGGGAGATGATGCGGGGCCAGCGCCGTCAGGTGGCCCAGCAGCCGGCTGGAGGCCTCGACATCCACGAGGTCGGTGAAGCACACGACGAGGGCGCGCTTGCGGGCGCGCGCGCTGAGCGTCGTGAAGGCCTCGGCGTAGTCGGGCTCCACCAGCGCGGGCTGCAGGTCATAGAGCGCCTCGGTGATGAGCCCGACCTGCCGGTGGCCCTTGCGCGGGGGGACGAAGGCCTTCACGTCGTCGGCGAAAGCGATCAGGCCGACGGCGTCGTCGCGCTCGACGGCGGCATAGGCCAGCATCAGCGCGGCGTTCAGCGCGTAGTCGAGGCGCGACAGGTCGCCGATGAGCGTGCTCATCAGGCGCCCGGCGTCTATCATGATGATGACCGTCTGGCTGCGCTCGGTCTCGTACTGGCGACTGATGGGGTGGCGCCGCCGCGCGGTGGCCTTCCAGTCAATGCTGCGGAACTCGTCGTCGGGGGTGTATTCGCGCAGGCTCTCGAACTCCGTGCCCTGGCCCAGCCGCCACGTCAGCCGAAAGCCCGCCTGCCGCAAGCGGTCCGACCGCGCGAGCAGTTGGTAGCGGCGCACTTCGAGGAGGTTGGGATAGACGGCCACTTCGGCCGGGGCGGGGAAGCGGCGCTGCCAGTAGCTCAGCCCCAGGCGCGACCGCCCGCGCACGTGCAGACTGCCGAACGCATAGCGCCCCCGCGCCAGCGGACGCGTGTGATAGGCGACGGTGTCCTGGGCGTACGGATCGAGCGCCAGGCTGAAGGTGCGGTGGTCGGTGACGAACGCCGGGGGCGGATCGTCCTTGACCAGCAGGGACAGCCTCAGCGGGCAGCGGTTACGGACGCGAATCTCGACGCGGTTGTCCGCGCCGAGGCTGAGCTTGTCATCCGTCACGCGCTGCAGCTCAAGCGACACGAGGCGGCGGCTGGTGAGATGGTCGAGGACAATGACGATCAGGATGGCCAGGAGGACAGCCGGACCCAGGACGCCCGCGCGCGAGGCCACCGGCCCGATCAGAGGGATCAGGGCCGGGACAAGCAGCAGGGCCAGGGCCAGCGGCGTGAGGGGCATGGGGGGAGGTTCGCAGGGGTAGAGACCGATACCTGCCGGGGGAGGGGTGTGCCGTTCCCCCTCCC
>CAZZDO010000200.1:0-1755 GCA_964653205.1 uncultured Armatimonadia bacterium
TTGGCAAAGACAGGGAACAGGATGGCAGCGAGAATGGCAATGATGGCGATGACGACCAACAACTCGATGAGCGTGAAACCGTGCCTTTTCATCACCGTGGCCTCCTAACGACAGATGGTCCGCCCCAAAGGCGGACTTTACCGGGCAGCGCCGGACTCGCCCTCCGGCTTGAATGAAGGCTATTCCTCCTCGCGGAAGGTTCACCTCCGCGCTCATTATACCCCGCGCACGAGGTATGCCAAGAGAATGTTTGGGCGGGGACGGGCGCAGCACCTATTCCCCGGCCACGATGGCGGCCGCCTGCTCGGGCTGGAAGTCCACACCCACGCACCCGTCAGGCCCCGGCGTTACGCGGCGGCGCTCTGCTATGGTCTGACTCCGGTCGAACAGCAGCAGTTCCCCCGCCCACTTCCGCCCCGGCCAGCCGAACCGCCCCGGCCTTAGTGTGATGATCCGCTCCTGGCCCACAATGATGCCCTCGTCGAGCCCCAGGACCGTGATGGGGTATTCGTGCGTGGCGAGGTTCTCCTGCGTGAACAGGGGGTAGAACATCGGCGCCGAGAACAGGTACAGGTTCGCGTTCCAGAGCTTCTCTTTGATGTCGGCCAGGAAGTCCGCCTCCGTCACGCCCGGCTTGTGGTAGGTGCTCCAGCCGGCGTAGGACACAGGTGTGTGCAGCCAGGTCTTGGTGACCAGCCCGGGGTGGTGGGGGATGTCGGTCTCGGTCATGCGCGTGAAGTGAATCTGCTGTTCGGTCATGGTGGTGGGCGGGCCGTTGCCGAGAATCATCGCGCCGCGGTCCAGGAAGGCCTTCATGAAGGCCAGCTTGAAGGGCTGGGCGGCGAGGTCGGGCGCGCCGCACGGGCGGACGATCGCGCCGGTCGTCGCGTCAATGAGATACGTGTACGGGTCGGGGTGGGCGTAGTCGGCGTTGCCCCCGAAGTTGTTGGCGATCTCGTCCCAGTACAGGCCGTCCGCGCCGATCTCGTCCAGGATCATCGGCGGAATCAGCGCCAGACTCTCCTGGCCCATGGTGTTGTCCAGCGTCGGCACGACGTTGGCGAGGGGGAAGTCGAAGGCGGACTTCTCCTGGTACATCCGCGGCTTGCCGTCGGCGCGGGTGTAGAAGCTGTCAGCGAAGTGCTCGGCGATGCCCGCGCCGCTCACCAGCCAGCTATCGTAGTAGATCAGGCACTTGACGCCTGGCCGCAGGCGCCGCAGCTTCTCGCAGGCGGCCTTCAGCCGGCGGCGGTAGTCGGCGTAGTAGTCGCCCGCCACGATCGGCCCGTGCCCCACGTTCTTCTCCCCGGCGATGAGCTTCTGGCGGTCCACCCAGCCGCCCTGTGACATCGTGACGTTGATGTTCAGCCGGTCGAGATGCTCCTTGAGCTTGGCATCGTCGTACGCCAGGATGGCGTCGGGCTCAAAGAAGTTGACTCCGCCGGGGATCGGGAACGACACGCCCCAGTCGCGGCGGATGAGATTCACGAGATCGAACACGTTGTTGGTCGCGGTGCAGTACACCGCCCAGGTCATTGTGTATTCGCCGTGGGGCGGTAGGCCGAACCAATCGTCGCGCAGGCCCCCGGCTTGCCGGGCGTCGTCGAAGTACAGCACCCCGTGCATGCGCAGCACGTCGTCATAGGCCACGAGGCCGACGCCGACGCCGTCGTGCGGCAGGAAGAGATAGGGGCATTCGGGGCGGCTCAGCTCCTCGAGGTTGGGGTCTTCACGGCCGCCGAAGTTGACGCGCTC
>CAZZDO010000200.1:1855-8984 GCA_964653205.1 uncultured Armatimonadia bacterium
GGCCGGAAGCGCGGCGGCCGGGGCGGCTCGCCGGGCAGGACCCCGGGGCCTTGGCGCACTTCCAGTCGCAGGTCGCGGAACACCAGCGTCAAGTCGCTCTTCGCGTTTCGGGCGATGTCCTTGTTGCCCGTGTGCGTGAAGACGAGGGTGTTATCACCGGGCTTGATAAGGTCGCTGACGTCGAGGGCGAAGTGATACGACTCGGCGTTGTAGTATGGGAGCTTCGTCAGAATGTCGAAGTCCGGCGCGTAGACCAGGCGCCACTGCTCGGGCGGGATGAACCAGTTGAGGGACGGCGGGTCGGTCCAGGCGAATTTGTTGGGCTTGTTCAGCAGCCGCAACTGCCGCCGCGGTGTCTTCAAGCCCACCGTTCCCCCGTTCAGCTCGATCTTGAGCATGTTGCATGAGCCGACCGTAGAGGGGTTGTCAATGCGCACGCGGAAGTTGAGCACAACCTGCCGCCCGCCGGGCCGGGCCTGGAACTGCCAGGTGCGCTGCTGCTGCATCTCGAGGCGCCAGTCGTTGGGGCCGAGCGGCAGGCCGTCGCCCGGCGCGGCCGGGAGTTCCAGCGGCTGAGCCTGGACCTGGAGGGTTGGTACGACGGTCAGCAAGAACAGGGCGGCGAGGTCGCGCAGTCTCATGCCCGGCATTTCGCGCTGGGGCTGCCCGGACCTGTCCCGCCGTAATGATGCAGGTCCATACGTCGTGACACCAGAGGTGTTCATCATGCGCCGCGCTATCGGTCTCATGCTCCTACTCACGGCCTCAGTCGCCTGTGCGGGAAGCGCCGGCGACACGAACTGGCCGCGGGTGACGATCCTGCCGCCGCCGCGGGCGCCCGTCATTGACGGCGTCCTGTCGCCGGGCGAGTGGGACAGGACGGTCGTCGTCACCGGCTTTGCGCGCCTGGGCCAGAACGACCTCGTCGCTCGCCAGCCCATCGTGCACATGGCCTGGACGCCGCAGGCGCTCCTGGTGGCCGCCGCGATCCCCAACCCGCCCGGGCAGAAGGCCCGCGCCCATGCGACGGACTTCGACGGCACCGTGTGGGAGGACGACTCGGTCGAGGTGCACGTGGACCGCGGCCACCAGCACAAGCAGAACTGTCAGTTCATCGTCAATGCGCTGGGGACGAAGTTCGACGCCCTCGGCGGCGACAAGAACTGGAACGCCGAGTGGGACGCGAAAGCCCAGAACAACCCCGGCCAGTGGACCGCGGAAGTCGCCATCCCCTGGGCCGCAATGGAGGGGCCGAGCTTCAGCCGGCCCCCCTCTCCCGGCAACATGGACGGCTTCAACGTCATCGTGAACTCCTCGTACCTGGGCGGCACGCTGACCATCGCGCCTCTGCAGCGCTCGGCCCACGACGCGCCCAGCTTCGCGCACCTGGTCTACGGCCAGGGGACGGCGGTCAGCGTCGAGGGTCTCGACGCCGGGAGCCTGACCGGGCTGGCGCTGCGCAGCCTGGGATCAGCCGAGGTCTCCGTGCAGTACACGCTGTCGCTGGGCGCCAAGGAAGTGGACGCGCAATCGGTGAAGCTCGCGGCGGGCGCGACGGCCGGCCTGCCCGTGAAGATCCCCATCGTGCAGAGCCTCCCGCAGCCGGGCCAGTATGCCATCAGCCTGCGGGCCACGGGAGGGGGGGAACTGCTGCTCGTCCGCAAGGCCGACATCACCGTCCGGGACGCCCTCCGGCTAACGTGCAGCGCCAACGAGACGCACGGCACGCTCGCCGTCCATCTGCAGGCGGAACCCTCCATCTTCCCCGTCGCCGACACCGAGTATGCGCTGACTGTCACGGGCCCGGGCGGGCCGATCAAGCAACTCACGCACCAGCGCCTCCTCATCGAGCCGGGAGCAGCGGCCTTGACGCTCACCCGCGCGGAAGTGCCGCCGGGCAAGCTCACGCTCGAGGTGACGGCCGTCAACACCAGGACACAGCGGCAGTACACGGTCGAGCGCACGCTCGACAGCCCGCTGCAGCCGGAATGGCTCGGGACGAAGGAGGGCCTTACCGAAAAGGTCCCCGCCCCGTGGACGCCGGTGACGGTCAAGGGCAGCAGTGTCGGCTGCCAGGGCCGGACGTACGGCTTCGCGCAGGGCCCGCTGCCGGGTGAAGTCGCGACCCGCAGGGCGAGCGTGCTGGCGCGGCCGATCGCGTTCACCGGGAAGGCCGACGGCGCCCCCCTCGTGTGGACGGGCGGCAAGAGCGCCTGCACGCAGCAGCAACCCGCGCAGGTGACGCTGACGGGCCAGGCCGCCTCGGCAAGCCTGAAGCTGTCCGGCCAGACCACCGTCGAGTACGACGGCATGATCCGCTGCGACCTCACGCTCACCCCGACGCAGGGCAAGAGCACCGTGCAAGAACTCACGCTCGAAGTCCCGATCCGGCCGGAATACGCCCGCTATCTCTACACCTTCCCCGGCCGGTGGGGCAGCGTCTTCAATAGCGCCTATCTGCCCGCCGAGGGCTGGCAGAACCCCTTCAAGCCGTTCGTGTGGCTCGGCGATGAGGACCGCGGGCTGTCATGGTTCTGCGAGAGCGACCGCAACTGGTTCCCACTGGACAGCAAGACGGCGCTGACCATCGAGCGCACGCCCACGGCCACGGTCCTCAAGTGCCACCTGATCGCCCGGGAGACGACCATCACGCAGCCGCTAACGTACACCTTCGGCTTCGAGGCCACGCCGTGCAAGGAGCCGGACAAGACCGTGTGGGACTACCGCCTCACCCATCACGGAAACTATGGCCTGGAGCAGCAGCACGCGGTCACCGGTGGCCGGATCACGTATCCGGCGGCCGGGCACATCCGCAAGGAGGCGGGCACCTTCGAGTGCTGGTACCGCGCGGCCGTGGACAGCGAGAACGACATCCCCTTCGCCGAGCGCAAGTACCAGGGCAACCGCGACATCTTCATGGTGCACCTCAGCCCCGGCATGAACGGCAGCAACTACGGGCTGTACTGGAACGGCACGACGCAGGGCCTCGTGGCCTGGGCGCGTACTGACGGCGTCGTGACCGACAACCCGCACACCACCCAGGTGTGGAAGGCCGGGGAGTGGCGGCATGTGGCGATGACCTGGGACCAGGACAAGCTACGGCTGTACCTGGACGGCAAGCTCATCTCCGAGGCGCCCAACAAGGGCTTCCTGGCGGCGCCGCTGGAGCAGGCCGAGATCCGCATCGGCGGCGACGGCGCGCTGGCGGCGATTGACGAGGTGCGCATCCTCTCGGTCGCCAGCCCGCCGGTCGTGACGGACAAGCCGTTCGTGCCCGATGCGGAGACGCTGTTGCTGGATCACTTCGAGGGGTATGGCAAGACGGGCGACAACGGCGTCCCACCCCCTGCCCCCTCCCTGAAGGGAGGGGGTGAAGGGACGGCCGACGCCTGGGTGCGCTTTGCGCCCGGGAAGTTCGGCCAGGCCCCGACGTGGGAGCCCGGGCAGGGCAAGATGCGCCTGGACGAGATGGCCGAGCAGGGCGTGCGCACGGTCTGCTTCCACGAGCACTGGGTGCCGTACCAGTCGTACCCGCACGTCACGGACACGGACCGCCCGCGGCTCAAGAGCCTGGTCGAGGGGATGCACGCGCGCCAGCTGGACCTGCTGCTCTACATGTCGCGCCAGTTCGCGGACAACTGCCCGGAATGGGAGTTGCACAGCGGGGAGTTCCTGCTCAACCCACGCGGCGGGGCCTACACCCGCCAGCCGGCCCAGCGCGCCTACGTGGGCTGCTGGAACAGCCCCTTCAAGGACTTCGCGCTGCATTACCTGGGGAAGACCATCGAGGAGTTCGGGAACGACGGCTGGTATCTCGACGGCCCCGAGTGGCCGCAGGCCTGCGCCAACCGCGAGCACGGCTGCGGCTACCAGGCGCCCGACGGATCGTGGCGGCCGACGTGGGACCTCTTCGCCACGCGCGACTTCATGAAGCGGCTGTACGTCCTGACCCGCCAGCGCAAACCGCAGGGGCAGCTCAACATCCACAACTCGACGGTGATGGTGATCCCGACACTGGGCTTCGGCACGAGCAGTTGGGGCGGCGAGCAGATTGACGCCATCAAGGGCCCCGTCGCCACGCTGGACGCCGTGCCCATGGACAGCTTCCGCACCGAGTTCATGGGCCGCCAGTGGGGCGTGCCGGCTGAGTTCCTGGTCTATGATGGACAGCCGTACTACGCCCGGGACGTGCTCGCCTACACGCTGCTGCACGGGGTGCTGATCCGCCCGGGCAGCCCGGACTCCATCGAGCGGATCTCCGCGCTGTGGAAGGTCCACGACGAGTTCCCCTTCAGCCACGGCACGATGCTGGGCTACTGGAACAATGGGGACGTCATCAGGATCGCCGGCTCGCCCAGCGGCGCTCTGGTGCCGGAGTTGGGCCAGGGGAACGTCTACGCCAGCGTCTGGACGCTGCCGAAGCAGGGCGCGCTGACCGTCGTCAGCAACCTGACGGACGCGGACGCCGAGGCGCAGGTGACGATCAATCTGGCGAAGCTGGGCGTGCCGCCGACGGCGAAGGTGTGGGATGCGCTGAGCGGCGAGACGCTCAAGCACCAGCAGGGGGCGCTGACGCTGCCGGTGGAGGGTTGGCGGTACCGGGTGTTGCGGGTGAAGTAGGGAACGCTGCGAAGGAAAGTCCTGAACCAGGGCGAACTCTTGTTCATCTGCGGTGTCTTACCCACTGCAAGACAGTGAACTACCTGCGTGCTGGAGCGGACGATGCCGCCGAACGGCCCTGAAATACTCTCGGTACACCTGGACGGACAGGCCACGGGACTCCCTGCGTCGGCGCTCTCCGCCGTGCTGGGTCTTTGGCTCGATATCCTGAAGGAGATCGAGAAACAGTCTGCGGGCAGGCGCGTCGCCCCGTTGCGGTGGATCGTTCACAGGCTGTCCATGATGAGCCCGGCTTGCGTGGCTCTCACGGCGACTGAGAGAGACATATCGCCGGGGCGCGAGATTGCGTCCCACTTCCTCGCTGGCATCCTGCAGCTTGAGGCTGGGACTCCAGACGTACCTGCCTACTTCACTGAGGCCGCTCTGCGGAAGGCCCAGAAGATGGCTGAGCGCCTTGGGCCGGACTTGACTAGCCTGCGGTTCTGTGGCGACTCCGGGGAGGCGAACGCAACTCGCCGGATTCTCGGCACCGTCGATGGGTTGCTCCAAGCTGTTCGTGAACTGCCAGGGACTGTTGAGGGACGGCTCGAGGGGATCAACATTCACGGTGCGCGAGTGTTCGCCGTCTACGACCCGATCACAGACAACAGGGTGGAGTGTCACTTCCATCCCGAGCAGTTGGGTGACGTCGGCGCGAGCATCGGTAAGAGAGTCATCGTTACAGGCAGCGTTAGGTATAGCCGCCTCGGCAGGCCGCTGAGTCTGCAGGTGCTCGAGTTCAGGCGCCTGCGCGAACAGGACGAACTGCCCCAAGCGAGGGATGTTGAGGGACTGGCCGTGCCAGCGGGAGTCCATCCTGATGAATACCTCAGGAGGTTGCGCAATGGCGGGGGAGTCAACAGTCTACTGGGATAGCTCGGCGTTCCTGTCTCGGTTCGCCCGAACGGCGGGGCGAATCGAGGCCCTTGAGGAGCTGACCGACTGCGCGGAACGCGGCCAGGTGAGGATCGTGACGTCTATTCTCACGATGGCGGAGGTCGCGTGGTGGGATGGCGATGATGCCAAAACGCCCGAACAGGAAGAGACGCTCGTCGCCTTCTTCGAGAACCCGTACATCACCGTTCAGTCACTCGACTACTTCGTTGCCGAGCAGGCTAGGAGGCTCATTCGCACCCATGGTTTGCATGGTGCCGATGCAGTCCATCTGGCTACGGCTATCCGCCATTCTGTGGCCGTCGTGCACGCCTATGACGCGCATATGCTCCGGCTCAACGGTCAGATACCTGGCCTGACCATTGAGGAACCCGTGTGCCAGCAGGGCAAGCTCAATATGGACTGACGCTCTGTTGACGGTGTCCCCTAGGCCGGCCATCCTCACTTGCCATACGTATGCACGAAGACATCGAGGCCTTCATCGCCTACCTCGTCGCCGAGGTGGGCCTGTCCGCCAACACCATCGCGGCCTACCGCCGCGACTTGGAGCAGTACGGGCTGTTCCTGCACGACCGCGGGCAGAACTTCCTGAGCGCCGATGAAGAGACCGTCACCACCTACCTCGGAGAACTGCGTGGGCGGGCGTTCAGCCGCGCCACCGTGCAGCGCAAGCTCTCGGCCTTGCGTCAGCTCCACAAGCACCTCGTCCGCGAAGGCCTCACCCGCCAGGACCCGACCGCCACCATCCCTCCCGTGCCCCGGCCCGTGCGCCTGCCCAAGGTGCTGACCGTCAAGCAGTGCCTCGCCCTGCTCGACGCCCCGGACGCCACGACCCCCGAGGGTCTGCGCGACGCGGCGATGCTCACCTTGCTGTATGCCACGGGGCTGCGCGTGTCCGAGCTGGTGGGGCTGCGGATGCACAATGTGGACCTGGAGGGCCGCAGCCTGCGCGTGCGGGGCAAGGGCGGCAAGGAGCGCATCATCCCCGTCGCGCCACTGGCCCTGGACTTGCTGCGGCTCTACCTGCAGGAAGCCCGCCCGGCCTTTGACCAGGGGCACAGCGATGACGCGATCTTCCTGTCCGCGCGCGGGCGGGGCATGGCGCGCCAGACCTTCTTCAACCGCCTCAAGCAGTACTGCCGGCTGGCGGACATCCCCCAAGACACCTCGCCGCACACACTCCGCCATTCGTTCGCCACGCACCTCCTGGAGGGCGGGGCGGACCTGCGCAGCATCCAGGAGATGCTGGGCCATTCCAGCCTGGGCACAACGCAGGTCTACACCCACGTCTCCTCGGGCCGCAAGCGCGCCGTGTACGACGCGACCCACCCCCGCGCCCACACCGACAACACCTCTCCTTAACCCACGCCTAGCTGCGACTTAACGGGCGGCCAACTGCGGCTTAATCGCGGGCCGGTATGCTGACCTGCGACAGCGCCGGTAGAGCCGACCGGCAGCCGGCGCGATCCGACGCAGGGCGCAATCATCCGCGTACTGCAATCCAAGGAGGAGAGAGTATGTTCACATCACGGAAGGGTTTCACGTTGATCGAGCTTCTCGTCGTGATCGCGATCAT
>CAZZDO010000201.1:0-8947 GCA_964653205.1 uncultured Armatimonadia bacterium
GGCTCGAAGAAGAACCCGTCCGCGCCCGCCTCCGCGATGTCCTCGGCGAACTCCATGTAGTTGCCGTCGGAGATGAACAGGACCTTCTTGCCCGCCGCGTGCAACGGCTTCCACATCTCGCCGAAGTTCGGGATGATCGTCTTGCGGTAGATGTCCGGGTTCATGAACGCGCCCTCGGTCCAGACGAAGTCATCATGCTGGATGATGGCCTCGGCGCTGGTCTCGGCCCACGCGCGCATGTGGAAGAGCGTGTATTCGGCGAAGCGTTCGAGCACCGGCTCGATCTTCTTGCGGTCGGCGCAGGCCAGCAGGAACATGTCCCACCCGAAGCTGGCGATGCAGCCGGAGACCGTGCTCTTGTAGTACCCGCCGGTGGTGAGCTGGTCAGGCCAGTTCGTGCGGTTGTCCTGGACCATCTTCTCGTACGCGGCGACCTGCTCATCGAAGTCGGCCAGGCCATACTCGGCGATGGGGTCGAAGGCCCAGACCTCCTCGACGGTCGTGAAGGGGCACTCCTTGGGCTGGCGCAGGTCGCTGCCATCGGCGGCATAGACCGCATGGCCCATGTCGGTCGCCCGGCCACGGTTGCCCCAGTCCAGGTGCAGCCCATCGTTCGTGCCCCAGTTGAAGTCAATCTCCCACAGCTCATGGAGCCGCTGCATGGCGCCCGGCTCATTCGTGGCGAGGCCGGTCGCCTGTTTGACGTAGTCGTGATGGTAGCCGAGGCTGTACTCGGTATGCGCGATCAGCGGCGCGGCGTTGCAGTTGATGGCGTCGAGGGCGAGTTGGCGGGACATAGGGCTCCTTTGTCAGGTACAGGATGGGAGTCGGTGTCGGGCCTACCACGACTTGTTGGCGGCCTTCAGGTACGCTGCCTGGCTCATCAAGGGCATCGCCACGGCCGCCTCGGCCTCCGGCGATACCTGGCCGTCGTTGACCAGCTCCCGCGCGGCCTGCCGCAGGGCGTGGACGACCTTGGACTTGGCGGGCACGATCCCCGGCATGGCCGCGAAGGCGTACGCATGGGGCCGCAGCAGCTTGCCGGCGCAGCGGGCGTTGGAGGCGCGGCACAAGGTCTCGGTCCAGGCGGCCAGCACGTCGAAGTGCTCCACTTCCCAGAAGCCGCACACGGACACGAGCAGGATCGAGCCGACCATGGCGCCGTCGCCGCCCTCGCGCGGCAGATGCCGGCACGCACCATCCACGACCTCGATCTGCGGGCTGGACAGCGGAATGATGCGGTCAATGACGGCCTTCATCGGCGCGGGCATGTGGAACACATACAACGGCACGCCGAGCACCAGCACATCGGCGGCGGCGATCTTGGGCAGCAGCCAGCGCATGTCATCCTCGATCACGCAGTCCCCGCGCGCCTTCCAGCACGCGTAGCACCCCCGGCAGGGCTGCACGTCCAGGTCAGCGACGAAGTGGCTCTCCACGACGGCGCCGGCCTTCTCAGCCTCGGCCACGAAGGGCTGCAGGAACTTGTGGGTGTTGCCCTGGTCGCGGTTGGGGCTGCCGTTGAGGATGAGGAGGTCCATGGCGTTGCTCCGGTGGGTTTTCGCGTGGGCCGGGATCTCCCGGCCCACGCGCTGTCCGTCTAGATCTTCCAGAACTTGTCAATCGGCTTCTGGTAGGTGTTCACCTTTCCGCTCGCCACGTCCGCTACGCTGACCCACTTCCCGCAGGCGCTGGACTCGTAGAGCGCGTAGCAGACCGCCTTGGCCATCATGCCGTCGTAGCCCGTGACTTCCGGCTGGCGGCCCTTGTCTATCGCGTCCACGAAGTCCCACGTCTCGTTGCTCATGCCATCGCCCAGGCCGTACGGGAAGAGCCTGTCGGCCTGCTTGGGCTTCAGGCTGGCCATGTACTGCTGCTCGATCTCCTCGTAGGGCACTTCGTTGCCGTCGTTGTCCACGAAGTCCGCGCCGAACTGGAACGGGTGCATCCATTCCTGCTTGTCGCGCATCGAGCCCTTGCTCCCGTAGTACACGCCGGTGCGGGTCTTGTGGCCCCGCGCCTCGCGGCAGTAGCCCCAGTCGCTCATGAAGCCGCTCTCGAAGCGCAGTTGCGCCAGCCATGTGTCCTCGACATCCAGCTTCTTCTTGCCGATGCCCAGCGGGCCGTTGAGGGTGGGCTGGAAGAACGTGCGCAGGTCGCACGTGACTTCCTTCACCGGGCCGAAGACGTGCAGCATCATGTCGGTGAAGTGCGCGCCGGCGTCCACGAGCATCCCGCCGCCGCCGAGGATCTTGAGGCCCCGCCACGCGAACGCGTACGCGGTCCAGTCGAAGCTCTGGTAGCCGAAGACCTGCATGGTCATGAAGCGCGGGGTGCCCATCATCTTCTTCTTGTTGATGGCCCACTCCATGGCGCGGGCGGGCTTGCAGCGCCGGACCTGCTCGGCGGTGGCGATGAACGCGCCGGACTTCTCGGCCGCGGCGAGCATCTTATGGCTGGCCTTGATCGTGATGCCGCAGGGCTTTTCGACCATGACGGGGATGCCCTTCTTCAGACACGGGATCGCGTTGACATGGTGCATGGCATGCGGCGAGCAGATGTCCACACCGTCCACGGGGCCGGCCTTGAGCATCTCTTCGACGGTGGCGAAGCCGGGCGGGACATCGCCGGTCATGGCATTGATGCGGGTCTGGAACTTCTCGACATTGCCCGGGTTCGGGTCCACCAGCGCGGCGAAGCGAAAGCGGTCGTAGCCGGCCTGGATCAGCTTCTCGTAGCCGTTCAGGTGCGCTCCGGCGATGCCGCCGCAGCCGACGATGGCGATGTTGATGATGCTCTTGCTCATGGAAGTCTCCTTGGTGTGTGTGTCGCGTGTGCCGGGACATCCTGGGCCGGCCTGCCGTCCGGAACGACGGCCGGTCCAGGATGTCCCGGCCCACGCGGTTCTAGCCTTGCGTCCGACTCCTCGTTGTTCCCCCTTCTCCCTCCATCCCCTCCAACTGGTCGAGGCTGGTGAAGACCTTCCGGTACGCCTCCGCCACCTGGTCCACCCATGCCGGGTCGAAGGCCGGCATGCGCGGGACGCTGAGGAGGCGGTCGTTGATCCTCTCGGCCACCGGACAGTCGCCGGGGCCCTGGGTCACGTCACGTTCGGCGAAGTACTGCCGCGTCGGCCGGCCGTCGTGGTACAAGTCCAGCTCGTTCCAGAACGGGTGCAGGTGGTGGCAATAGAAGCCGCCGGCGCCGGTGCTGACCCCTTCGGCGCAGAGGGCCTTGGCGATGACGGTGCTCGGCACGCGCGCGATGATCTCATCCTGCAGGATCAGGCACTGGGCGTAGGAGGTGGCGGGGGTGCGGTCGGGATCGTTGAGCGGCCAGTTGTGCTTCACGCCGGGGAGGTCGCCAAGTTGGCTGAAGAGCCGCTGGCAGGCCTCGAAGCCGGGCTGGCGCTGCTCGTCGTAGTGCGCCAGTTGCACCCGCCCGAGTGCGCTGGTCATCTGGTGCATGCGGTACTTATGCCCGCCCCACGCCGGCCCGGCGAAGCGAGCGAGTGCGGGGTCGGTGACGGTGTCCTGCCGCTCGTAGTGGCCGAGCATGAGCGCCCGCTCGAAGACCGCCTGGTCGTCCGTGTTCAGCATCCCGCCCTCGCCGGCGGCCAGCGGCTTGCCGGACATGATTGAGGCGGCGTTGGCATGGCCGATGCTGCCGACCTTGCGGCCCTTGTACAGGCAGCCGTGGGCGTGGGAGTAGTCCTCCAGCACCTGCAGGCCGTGCCGGTCGGCGAGGGCCATGATTCGGTCCATGTCCGCCGGGTAGCCTCGCATGTGGACGACGATGATGCCGCGGGTGCGGGGGGTGATGCGCCGCTCGACATCGTCGGGGTCCAGACACAGCGTGTCCTGCTCGATGTCGCAGAAGATCGGCACGGCGTGGACATTGAGCAGTTGTGTGTGCGTACCCCAGTAGGTCCACGTGGGGGTGATGATCTCGTCGCCATGCCCCCAGCCCAGGCCGAACATCGCGCCGTGGATGGCGCCGGTGCCGGTGCTGTAGGCCAGCGCGTGTCGTTGGCCGATCCAGGCGGCATACTCCTGCTCGAACTGGAGGGTCACGTCCCAGCCGGACATGCTCCAGGCCTCAAGTACGCCGAGGACCGCCTCCCGGTCCTCCTCAGTGATGACGGGCCAACGGGCCTCGGGGGCGGGACGGGTGACGGCCTTCGGGCCGCCAAGAAGGGCGAGTCGCTCGGACATGCTATCTCCTGCTCCCAAATGCTCTCAGGGGTGGTTGCGCAGACGCGGCGCCCCGCATTTCGCCCTCGCCGCCGGAGCACCTGCCCGCCGATTGACGCTCCCTGGGGCCTGTGATAGACTCGGATCATTGTGGTGGTTCCGGCGTCCAAGGAATCATCAACCCCAAGAGGCAGAGCACCGATGACACGGGCCCTTCTGGCAGTGTGCTTGTTGGTCTCACTCGCTGCGGGCGTGTGCTGGGGGCAGCCGGCCGAACCGGCGGCCCCTCCTCCGACGCCCATCCAGCTCATAGATGATGCGCGGGTGCTGTACGTCGCCCGCGAGATGCGGCTGCGCGCTGACCAGGTGGCGGCCATCATCCCCCTGCTCAACCAGGCCCAGGAACTCATCAAGCAGCGTGACGCCGCCCTGGACGATATCTGGGCCAAGAACGAGACCTCCTTCGTGGACATGAACCGAGCGCTGCTGGCCGGCCAGGCCCCGGCCCAGAGCGCGCTGTCGAACGTGAACCGGGCCGCTGCCGCCCACGACGACGTCCGGGCGAAGTGCGACCGCGACCTCGAGCAGATCGGCGCGCAGGTCCTGCAGCTTCTGGACAAGCAGCAGATTGCCGGTGTCCAGACGCTGCGCGAGATCCGGGCGGTGGAGCAGGTGCAGCAGCGCAATGCCGGGGCCGTCGCCGTGGTGGCCGACATCGAGCGGCAGGCGAGCGGGATGCGCCAGTTGCTGCCGGACGAGTACGACGCACTCCGCGTGGCGATGGCCCTGCGACTGGCCAGCGAACTGGTGGACCCCAGCCAGCGGGCCTTCAACAATACCGTGGCCACGATGCTGCGCATCCTCGACAGCGTGCGCCGGCTAACGGACGCGCAGTTCGCCCAGGCCCAGCCGCTGTTGCGAGCCAGCATCGCGCGCCAGTTGGGGCTACCCCAGGACGTGGTGGCACCGGGACGCCCGGTGAGCTTCGATGACTTCATGACCTTTGTCTCCTATGACCGGACGGCGATGCTGCTGGGGAGCTTCAAGGCGGACCCGGCGATGGAGGTGGTCCCATGAAACACCTCGCCTGCCTGACTGCTCTAGCCCTGAGCCTGGCGGTAGCCGGCGCGGACGACCGGCACGTGCTCACGGCCGCCATTGACGGGAACATGAACCTGCGGTTCGTGGTGCGCCTGGAACCCACGAACCGCCAGGTGCTGGACATCCTGACCGCGGCTCGGGCCGCCCGCCAGGCCGCCACCGCCAACGAGGCCAGCACGCAGCAGGCCCTGCAGGCCCGGTCCGACATGTTCAGGCAGCAGGCCGCAGCACTGGCGCAGGGCCAGCCGGTGGACCAGCAGATCACCGACGGCATCGCCGCGTACTTCACCGCCCGCAAGGAAGACCGGCTGAAGATGATGCGTGACGTGGATGCGCAGGTGCGGGCCGTGCGTCGGGCCCTGGGGCCTGACCAGGCCCGGATCGTGGACTGGACGCGACCGGACGAAATCCGCGGCGAGACCGACGACCAGTTGGTGCTGGTGGAGTTGCGCGAGATGCTGGCGGAGGTGACCGAGACCGTCCGGATGCTTGAGCGCATCCGGTACCTCATCGCATCGGACTACTCCATCACCCGCGTCGGCCGGCTGGCCGAGTACCTGCGCCAGTACTACCGCCCCAACACCCCCGAGTTCAACGATGCCATGGAGTGGATGTTCGGCCTGACCGACGAGGTGCGGCGGATCAGCGAGCAGGACTGGCCGGGCCAGGCAGCCTTGTACGCCGGGCGCGTCCTGATGCGCGTCGGGGCCCTGGCCCCCATGGACCAGCCGCAGGGGCAGGCCGCCTACAACTGGTGGGATGTGTACTATCTGCTGACCGACGCGCACACCCCGGAGCTCCTGCAGGCCATGCTGGCCGCGCGCGGCAACCCGGTCGAGTAGCGGCGCGGGCCGCCAAGTAGCGGCGCGATTCATCGCGCCCACGGGGTCTGACGCGACAGAACATGGGCGCGTTGAACCGCGCCACTACGAGGGGCCAATCATGTGTGATTCGCGTACCGCCGCCGAATGCCGCGAGAGCCTCGCCACCCTCATCAAGGAACACGCGCTGCGCTTCGGTGACTTCACCCTCGCCTCCGGCCAGAAGAGCACGTACTTCATTGACGGCAAGATGGTGACGCTGCAGTCCGAGGGCCTGTACTGCCTGTCCCGCTGCATCCTGGAGATGATCGAGCGGGACAATATCGAGGCCGTCGGCGGCATGAGCATCGGCGCGGATCCCATCACCGGCGGCGTCGTGGCGCTGGCGGGCGACGAGGGCATCCCGCTGCTGGGCTTCCTGGTGCGCAAGGAACAGAAGGACCACGGCACCCGCAAGCAGATCGAGGGCCCGGTGCCTGAGGGCGCGCGGGTCGTGATGCTGGAAGATGTCGTGACCACCGGGGGTTCCACGCTGGACGCCATCGCCGCGGTCGAGCGTGAGAAACAGGCCCAGGTCGTCAAAGTCATCGCCATGGTGGACCGGCTGCAGGGGGCGCGGGAGAACCTGGCGCAGGCGGGCTATGCACTCGAGGCCATCTTCACCATCGAGGAGTTGGGGGTTGTCGTCTCCCCCGGCTAGCGCCTTCGTCGCATCGTACCGCAATCTTCCCGATCTTGCCCGCAGCGTGGCGGGGGCGTCCCAGCACAAACGGGGAACAACTACTCGGCAGCGCCTCGTTTGGTTAAGGGACACGGGCGCTGTGACCCGCGTTCTCCAAGGAGCCAGCCATGCCCGACGTCCTCATCGTGGATGACGACCAGAGCGTACGCGACCTTCTCACCATGTATTTCGAGAAGGACCAGTTCACGGTGCGCACCGCGGCCAACGGGGATGACGCGCTGGCGGCGGTGGCTCAGGCGCGCCCCGACCTCGTTATTCTGGACATCATGATGCCCGGCAAGGACGGCTACGAGGTCTGCCGGGAGTTGCGCGCTCGCGGGTCCCTGCCCATCATCTTCCTGACCGCTCGTGACGATGAGATCGAGCCGATCGTAGGGCTGGAGATGGGCGCGGACGACTACGTCACCAAGCCGTTCAATGCGCGAGAGGTCGTGGCGCGGGCGCGAGCGGTGCTCCGCCGGGCCCAGGGCAAGGCCGAGGAGGGCCCGCAGCAGGCGCTGAGCTTCCCGCAGTTTGAGATCAACCCCACGACGCGCGAAGCGCGCATCAAGGGCCAGCGGGTGCCCCTGACCCCCCACGAGTTCGACATCGTTTACCTGCTGTGCACGCGGCCCCGGCAGGTCTTTCCGCGCGCTGAGATCATGACCACCATCTGGGGTTATGACCCGGACTACGGCGACTACCGCACCGTGGACACGCACCTGAAGCGGGCCCGGCAGAAGCTGCGCGAGGCCGGCATGACCGAGTGCACCATCGAGACGGTCTGGGGCATCGGCTACCGCTTCGTGCCGCCGGAAAGCTAGCTCATGCGGTCGCTGCGCTGGCGTCTGACGATCACCCACCTGCTGGTCAGCCTGCTGGCCGTGGCGCTCGTGGCGCTGCTCACCCCGCCCCTGTTCTTCCGCACGTACGCCAAGTCCGAACTCAAACGCTGGCACGCGATTACCGGGGGGCTGGCGCGCGCGGCCGAGCCGCTGCTGCGCGAGGGCGCCGACTCTCCGCACCTGGGCCATCTCATCCGCACCTCCGCCCAGGTGCTGGCCGCGGAAGTCACCATCATCGGCACCGGCGGTCGGGTCGTCACGTCCAGCAACCCCGACCGTCTGGCCGGCCAACTCCTGCCCCGGACCCCCGCTGCGCCGAGCCGTCTGACCGAGCACCGCACGCAGCTCTCCGGCGGGTGGATCGTCATCCGTAAGCCCGTGCCCGGCTGGGAGCAGTTGCTGCGGGCGCAGTGGGATGTCGTCGGGTTCGCCGCCCTGGCGGCGGCGGTGCTGGCGGTGCTACTGGCGTATGCCTCGGCCCGCGCCGTCGCGGCCCCCCTGGTGACGATGTCCGAGGCCGCGCATCGCCTGGCGGAAGGCGACTTCGCGGTCAGCCTGGACGAGACGGGCCCGGCCGAGGTGCGCTCGCTCGCGGCCAGCATGAACCACATGGCCGAGAGTCTCGCCTCGCTCGACGGGTTGCGGCGGGAGTTCATCGCCTCGGCGTCGCACGAGCTGCGCGCTCCACTCAGCTCCATCCGTGGCTTCCTGGGGGCGCTGCAGGACGGCACCGCCGACAGCGAAGAGGAGCGACAGCGCTGCCTGGCCGCAGCGGCCGCCGAAGCGCGGCGCATGACGCGGCTGGTCGAGGACTTGCTGCAGCTCTCACGGCTGCAGGCGGGCGTGCTGGAGTTTGAGTTCGAGCCGACGAACCTGCGCGAGGTCGTGGAAGGGGTCGTGCGCAGTTTCGAGCCGCGCCTGCGGGAGCACGACGTGCGGGCGAAGCTGGACACCGAAGACGTGCCGGTCGTGATGGCCGATGGCGAGCGCTTGGTGCAGGTGGTCGTCAACCTGCTGGACAACGCGCTGCGCTACAGCCCGGCGGGGGGCACGGTCACGGTGCGCGTGGGCCGGGACATCCTGGACCGGCCATCGGGCGGTCCTGGAAGTCCCGCCCCACGCGGCGTCGCCGTTTGCGTGTCAGACGAAGGCCCCGGCATCCCCGAGAGCGACCTCGCGGAAGTCTTCGAGCGCTTCCACAAGGCCGACCCGGCGCGACAGGTGGGCGACCAGGGGGCGGAGCTGGGGCTGGCGATTGCCAAGGAG
>CAZZDO010000202.1:0-2289 GCA_964653205.1 uncultured Armatimonadia bacterium
CGCTCATCCTGCTCGCCGCCGGGGTGTGGTTGACCCTCTTCGCCTTCGCCCACGCGACGAATCTGCAGGCCTTCCGCCATGACCTGGCCGCGACGCTGGGCGCCGCGCTGCTGCGCCTGGGATCGGTGCTGAGCGTGGCGCTGGTCGTCAGCGCGGCGGCGACGGTGGTCGGGCTGATCCCCGGGCTGATGATCCAGGGGCTACGCGCCAAGTAAAGCGGCCATCCCCTTGCCCTCCGGTCCGTTTCGCCTGGTGGGAAACGGATCGGGCAGACATGGAGATGGCCGCAAGGCACACTGCCACTTCGGCGGGAGCCCCGTCGCCCCCTCAGACCCCGCCAGCCGCGGCGTTCCGTGCTCTAGTCGTACAGAATCGTCGTCCACATGCCGGGCGTGCTGTTCTTGAGCCACTTGCTGTGGCCGTCGGCGAAGCACACGTTGAAACCGTCGTTGTGGCGCAGGGCGACGCGCGAGTAGGCGCTGTTGTCGGTGTAGTCGAGCAGGCGCGTGCTGCTGTAGTTCGGCGCCGCGCCGGCGGCGATCTCTTCCGCCAGCGAGTCGACGAAGGCGATCGTGCCGGCCGGGTCCTGGACGCTGGCCAACGGCGAGCCGGGCACCGGCGGGATGACACGATTGTTGATGTCCACGCGCATGTCAGGCATGGCGTAGGAACAGATCAGCGGGTTCTGGCAGTACGGAGGCCGGTTGTAGTAGTAGGCCCACTGGCCGGACGGGCACGACACGATCTGGTAGTTGCGTACGTACGGCTGCATCAGGTCGCACCACCAGTAGAGCTCGGTGTTGTTGGTCGCCCACATGTAAGACTTGCAGTAATGCTCATCGAAGTCCTGGGCGTACTGCATGACGGCCGACCCCATCTGCCTCAGGTTCGACAGACAGCTGCTGCCTCGCGCCTTCTCGCGAGCCTTGGCGAAGACCGGAAACAAGATCGCCGCCAGGATCGCGATGATGGCAATGACGACCAGAAGCTCGATTAGTGTGAACCCTCGGTTTTTCACGGACATCGCTCCTTTGCCTGGATATTCCTCCGGATATGCGCTGCTAGTTGTCTCGACTCCTTCGACGCACGTGACCGTCATTCCTCTATTCTACTTCAAGATTGGCGAGAAAATTCCTGCTATCTCAAGATTGCCGCAATAATGGCATCGGCCATCTCGCTGGTCCCCACGGCGGTGGGGTCGTCCCGCTGCGCCTTGAGATCATACGTGACTTGCGCGCCTTCCGCAATGACCTCGGCGACAGCATTCTCCAAGCGGTCAGCCGCCTCCTCCTCGCCCAGGTGCCGCAGCATCAGCACGCCGGAGAGGATGGTGGCCGTCGGGTTGACCTTGTTGAGCCCCTTGTACTTCGGGGCGCTGCCATGGGTGGCCTCGAAGACCGCGATCCCGTCGCCCATGTTAGCCCCCGGCGCCACACCCAGACCCCCCACGAGGCCGCAGGCCAGGTCGCTCAGGATGTCCCCATACAGGTTGGGCAGGACCAACACGTCGTACAACTCTGGCTTTTGTACCAGTTGCATGCACATGTTGTCAACTATCCTGTCCTCAAACTCGATGCCGCTGCCGGCGTATTCCTCGGCGACGCGCCGGGCGGTGGACAGGAACAACCCGTCGCTGAACTTCATGATATTGGCCTTGTGGACGGCCGTCACCTTCCGGCGGCCGTTGGCCCGGGCGTACTCGAAGGCCCAGCGGACGATGCGCTCGGTGCCCGAGATCGAGATGGGCTTGATGCTCACGCCGGAGTCGCGCTTGATCTTCGCGCCACTGAGCCCCTCGATCGCCTCGATGGCCTGCAGACACTCGGCGGTGCCCTCCTGGAACTCGATCCCCGCGTAAAGGTCCTCGGTGTTCTCGCGCACGATCACGAGGTCCACCTCGGGGTAATGGGAGCGCACGCCGGGGTAGTACTTGCAGGGCCGCAGGCAGGCGTACAGGTCCAGCTCCTTGCGCAGGGCGACATTGACGCTGCGGAAACCCTTGCCGACGGGTGTGGTGATCGGGCCCTTGATGGCGACCTTGTTGCGGCGGACGGACTCGAGCACTTCCGGCGGCAGGGGCGTCCCCTTCTCCTCCATCACATCCACGCCGGCGTGCTGCTCTTCCCACTCGATCTGCGCCCCAGTGGCGTCCACGCAGCGTCGCATGGCCCAGGCCACTTCGGGGCCCGTGCCGTCACCGGGAATGAAAGTCACGTTGTGCATGTATCGCTCCTGTAGCGGCGCGATTCATCGCGCCTGTCAGTCCTCGTGGTAGCGGCGCGATTCATC
>CAZZDO010000202.1:2389-8846 GCA_964653205.1 uncultured Armatimonadia bacterium
CGTGGTAGCGGCGCGATTCATCGCGCCTGTCAGTCCCCGTGGTAGCGGCGCGATTCGTCGCGCCTGGTGTGCCACGCGACCCCATCGCGGAGGGCGCCATGAATGGCGCCACTACGCCAGCGCCGCGGCCAGCCGCCGCACGCCTTCCTTGATCTCGTCCGTGCTGCAGGCGAAGCTCAGGCGGATGTAGCCCTCCGTGCCGAATGGCCCGCCGGCGACGGTCGCGATGAGGGCGTTTTCGATCAGGTGCAACTCCAGGTCCACGGACGTCTTGATCTCCTTGCCGCCCAGCGTCCGCCCCAGGTGGGCCGAGATGTCCGGGAAGACGTAGAAGGCCCCGCCGGGGTTGGCGCACGTGACGCCCTCGATCTCGTTGAGCGCCGGGACCAGGTAGTCGCGCCGCGCCATGAAGGCGTCGCGCATCTCGGCGACCGAGTCCTGCGGCCCCAGCAGCGCCTCGATGGAGGCCCACTGGGCGATGGAGTTCGGGTTGCTCGTCTCCTGGCTCTGCAGGTTGTCGGCGGCCTTGGCGAAGGCCGGCGGGGCGATGAGCCACCCGATGCGCCAGCCGGTCATGGCATAGGTCTTGGCCACGCCGTCGGCGATGATCGTGCGCGCCTTCAGTTCGTCGCTGAGCTTCGCCGTGCTCTCATGGGTGCGGCCGTCGTAGAGGATGTGCTTGTAGATCTCGTCCGAGACGATGGTGAGGTCATGCTTGCAGGCCAGTTCGCCCAGGCCCTCAATCGTCTCCCGAGTGAACACCGCCCCGCTGGGATTGGACGGGCTGTTGATGAGCAGCGCCTTCGTGTTGGGCGTGATGGCTGCGCCGACTTCATCCAGGTCGGGCTGGAAATCGTTGGCGCCGCTGGTGATGATGGGGACGGTCTTGGCGCCGGTGAGGCGCACCTGCTCGGGATAGCTGACCCAGTACGGCGCGAACATGATGACTTCGTCGCCGGGGTTCAGCAGCGTGCGCCAGATGTTCATCAGGGCGTGTTTGCCGCCGTTGCTGACCACAACCTGGCTCGGTTCGTACTGCAGGCCCAGATCGCGCTCCTGAGCCTCGCAGATGGCCTTCTTGAGCTCGGGAATGCCCCCGGCGGGCGTGTACTTGGTCTTCTGCTCGGCCATCGCGCGCTCGGCGGCCGCGATGATGTTCGCGGGGGTGCCGAAGTCCGGCTCGCCAATGGCGAAGGAAAGCACATCCTGGCCGGCGGCGCGCATCTCGCGCGCCTTCGCGGCCCCGGCGATCGTCGGGGAGGGGGCGATGCCGGCGATCAGGTCGGAAATCTGCATGGAGCTACACCTCGTGATCAGGTATCGGTAGATGCGCGAGGGCCGGATGCGGCAGGTCCTGCCCCAGCACCTTCAGTTCGTCAGCGGCCTCAAAGAGGCTCGGATCGAGGGCCAGAGCCCGCTGCAGCGCCCACCGGGCGTCCGCCTTCTTGCGGAGCCGGGCGTAGGCTGAGCCCAGGTGGTAGTACATCTCGGCGCTTTCCTCGGGCATGTGGAGCCGCACGGCCTGCTCGAGGTGGAAGGCGGCGTCGGAGTAGTTGCCGAGCTGGTATTCGACCCAGCCGAGGCTGTCTACGTAGGCGGCCTGGCCGGGCTGCAACTGCACGGCCACCGTCACCATCTTGAGCGCCTCGGGCAGATCGAGCTTGCCCAAGCACCTGACATACGCCAGGTTGTTGAGCATGAGCGCAAAGAGCGGGTCGGGCATCAGGCGGCGTCCGCGGGCCGCGTAGACTTCGCTGGCCACGTTGCCCAGGAGGCGCTCGCCTTCGGCGGCGCGGCCGGTCATGATCAGGCTCTGGGCCAGGGAGACCCGGGTCAGCAGCTCCTCGGGCGCGGGCATGCCGCCCGCCGGGGGCGGCGTCGCCTGCCCGGCCCGCCGGCCCAGCCAGCGCGCCGCCTCGGCATAGGCGCGCAACTCGACGTAGAGCTGGGCCGCGGCCTGCGCGACGATCGGGTCGTCCGGGGCCAGTTCCACCGCGCGGTTCAGAGCCGCCAGGGCCTCCTCGCGCCGCACGGGCACGGCGTGGGCCTTCGCGTCGGCCGTGCGCAGATAGCCCGAGGCCACAAACTGCCGGCGCAAGCGCCCCACCTCGCGCCCGACTCCGTAGGGCCAGCCGACGCCCAGCACCACACCGAGGGCGACGACGAACGTCAGCCAGCCCAGCAGCGCGCGGCGTGGGTCGGCCAGCTTGGTCAAGCCGGCGCCCGGCGGGGGCGGAATTGCAGGCCGCGGGCCGCGCCACATGTCAGTCCACCGGCACCATGGCGGCGAGATCATAGTAGTCCAGACCGAGGTACAGCGTGCCGTCGGCCACGGCCGGCGACGAATAGACGCCGTAGGCCGTCTGGTGGCGCCAGAGCTGTTCGCCGGTCTGCAGGTCGAAGCTGTAGAGCGAGCCGTCCTTGCTGCCGATGTACACGACACCGCCGGTGATGGCCGGTGACCCGAGCACTTCCTCGGCGCTCTGAGCCGACCACACCGGGTCGCCGTCGGACGCCGACAGGCAGGCGATGCGGCCGTCCACACAGCCGACAACGAGCCGCCCGGCCGCCAGGGCCGGGGAGGAGCGCACCTGGCTGCCCAGCTTGACCCGCCAGTACACCTCACCGTCGTGCTCGGCGATGGCGTACAGGTGCCCATCGTCCGACCCGCAGTAGGCGACGCCGCCGTCGAGGGCCGCCGAGGAGGCAACCGAGCCCTCGGTCAGGCATTCCCAGAGCTGGGCGCCGGTATCGGCCGCCAGGGCGTAGATGCGGCCATCCCACGAGCCCACGATGACGGCCCCGTTGGCCGAGGCCGGCACCGCCGAAACCTCAGCCCCGGTCTGCACCTGCCACAAGAGCTCGCCGCTCTCGGCCCGCAGGGCGATGACCTGCCCCTGACGGTTGCCGATGAACAGGCGTCCGTCCACGATGGTGGCGGAGGAGCGGATCGGGGAGCCCACTTCGCGCTGCCACAGGCGGCGCCCGCTGTCGCGCACGGCGGCGTACACCCGTCCGTCGTGGGAGCCGATGAACACCATGTGGCCGGCGACGGCCGGCGTGCTCTCAATGCGGTCGCCGGTGCGCAGGTGCCAGACCTCACTGCCGCGCTTGGCGTCCAGAGCGTAGAGCTTGCCGTCGCGCGAGCCGACGAAGACGATGCCGTCGGCGACGACGGGCGAGCCCATGATCGGGCCCTTGGTACTGTAGTTCCAGATCAGGCGCAGGGGCGGGCGCAACTCGGCGTCGGTGGCGCCGGTGTGGTCGGGGCCGCGCTGGAACATCGGCCAGGAACTGACGGCCAGCGCCGAGCGCCGGCGCTGTGCCTCGACCTCCTCGAGCGCCGTCGTCACCACCTGGTGCCCCAGGTCGGTGCGCGACAGCGACAGCGCCTGCTCGAAATGCTGGGCGGCCTCATTGTAGTCGCGCCGCTGCATGGCCGCCACGCCGAGGGCGTAGCGGACCTTCGGCAGCTCGGGGAAGCCCTTCAAAGCGTTGTCGAGGGCCTGCATGACTTCGCCCTGGGCGGCCAGATGGCCCAGGAGATAGGCGCCGGCCCAGGGCAGCCCCTGGGACCCGGTGAGGCGCCGCAGCAGCGCCTCATGGGCGCGCGGCTCGTTCAGCTCGACGAAGGCCTCGGTGATCTCGTCGCGCAGCGCCTGGTCGCCGTCCTCGATGATGGCGTATAGGTGCCGCAGGCCGCGGCGGAGCTTCAGGCGCCCGACCGCGCGGGCGGCCAGGGCGCGGGCGCTGTCCGGGCCCCGCCGCAGTTCGCCCAGCACCTCGCGCTCCAGCGTCTGCAGGGCGGCGGTCGCCTCGATCTGCACGGCCTCGCTGTCGTCGTCCAGCAGCAGCACCAACTGCGGGAGGTAGTCACGGCTGGGGAATCTCACCGCGGCCCGGACGGCGGTGAGCCGGATCTCCGGGCGACTGTCCTCCAGCAACCCCTGCACCAGCGGGACCTGGCGGTCGCCGAGTTCGCCCAGGCGACCGAACCAGTACTCCTCGTCGCTCTGCTCCACCGCGGCGCTACGCAGGACCAACTCCAGCTCTTCGGGCGAGATGTTCAGGGTCTCGCGGCTCTCGTTGACCAGGCGCAGCTCGTCGGCGTGCATCAGGATGCCGAATTTCTCGTAGTTGTTCAGTTGGCGGGTGAGCAGGTCCTGGACGTCCTGCACGCGCATCTCGCGGCGCGACAGCCACTGGCTGATCTCGTTGGCCAGGTACTCGTGGATCAGCTCGTACTGGCGCTCGCGCTCCTTGCCCACGCCGCGCACCAGGCGCAAATCCACCAGCCGCGCCAGCACGCGCTCGACCTCGTCGCGGTTGTCGCTCAGGTCCGACGCGATGCGTTCGAGCGTGCGGGTGACGCGCACTTCGGAGGAGGTGACCATCAGCTTGAGGATGGCCCGGGCCATGCGGCGGTCGCCGGGCGGAAGCTGGCTGAGGATATGGTCCAGGAAGTCGGCCAGGATCTTCTGGGCGCCGCCGAGGCGCTGGTAGATGCCCATCGTGATCGTGTGCATGCCCCTGGGCTTGGCCCCGTAGATGCGGTCGCACACGATCTGCAACTGCGCAGGCTCGATGCCGTCGCGGTACAGGTCGTCCAGGAGGGCCTCGGTCAGGGAGCGCTCCAGGCGGATCTCAAAGTTCTGCGCGGGCTTGGTGATGGCGTCCTCGGCCTGCTCGCGGGTGAGGCGATGCAGCCGGTACATGTGGTGCATGATGTCCGGCAGCTTGCGCTGCAACTCGTACAGGCTGCCGACATAGTCCTCGCGGACGGACAGCACCCAGTGGACGTCGGGCATGCTGGCCAGGCAGTCGGACAACTCCTCGAGGAAGGCCTCCTGCATGCGGGGCCCGAGGTGCACAAAGTACTCCTCGAAATGGTCCAGAAAGATCATCAGCCGGCGGTTGACGAGGGCCGCCGCGGCCTGGAGGCATTCGGCCAACGGGCCGCGCGACGGCAGCTCACCGGGGCTGAAGCCGATCTCCTCGACGGCCAGGGCCAGCGCCTCGCGGATGGCGGCCGGCGGATCGTCCCGGCACGAGGCGACCGTCGGCAGCCACGTCTCGGCGGGGGTCGCGGCCTGCTCGGCTTCGTGGTGCAGGGCGGTCATCAGACCGGCCCGCACGAGCGAGGTCTTGCCGATGCCCGAGTGACCGAAGAGGATCGTGATCGGGTGCGTGCGCGCCATCTCCAGGACGGCTTCGCTGTCCTCTTCGCGCCCGAAAAAGAAGTCTTCGTCGGTGACATCGAAGTAGTCGAGGAAGCGGTAGGGGCCGCCGCGGAGCACGGCGAGGTCCTTGCGGCGGCGGGTGGCCGAGCGCTGGGTGCGGCGGATCAGCCGCCCGTGCATCTTGCCGAAGAAGTCGTTGAACGTCCCGGCTTCGCGGCAGAGCAGGTGCCGCGCCGAATGTCGCGCCTCCAGCAGCGCCATGACCTCCGGCTGGAAGCGGTGGTACTCGATGCTCGCCGGGTTCTCGATCTTCAACTCGTCGAACAGCCGCTCATCGCGCATTGGCACGAAGCGGTTGATCCAGAAGATCTTGCCGCCCTCACGGCTGACATGGCGCAGGACGGGTTCGTCGCGGTCCACATAGGCCGAGAAGAGCGAGAAGACCTTGAACGTCTCCTGGATGACCTCGCCGATCTGCCGATAGGAGGCGGCGACTTCCTCCCGCGACATCGGCAGGAATTTGCTCTCCACGTCGCCGGCGCACTTGACCATCACGACCCGGGCGGAGTCGCGCACGCCCACCGCGATGGTCTCGGCATCGTCCGGCCCGGCCACGAAGTGGTGGTAGTCCTTCTCCGGCTCCATGTGGTTGACGGCCAGGCACTGTTCGAGCAGGCGGTCCGGCTCGGCCAGGAAGATCGTGGGAAAGTAGCCGTCCTTGATGAGCCGGGCCAGGCGGATGTGGCCCTCCGAGGGGCGCGCGTCGGTCAGCCGCTGGCGCAGCAGGTTGCAGCGCTCCCCGTGGTCGGGGACCTCGTGGGCGAACAACTCCAGGGCCTCCAGGCCCCGGCGCTCAGGCGGCAGGGCATCCAGACGGTGCCCGGCCCATTCCAGGGCGAGGGTCTGGAGCACCTCCTCCACGCGCTTTTCGAGGGGGGGGATGACAACGCCGCTGCCGACGAACAGGGCGGTCTGGCCGAGTTCGTGACGGTGCAGCTTGATGTGTTCGGCAATGACGCTAATCATGAGAGGCTAGGGATAGGGATGAAGGATGAAGGGTGAAAGATGAAGGGCAGCCGCAGTGGTATTGCGCTTCCTCGTTCGTCCTTCATCCTTCATCCTTCATCCTTTACAGAATCGCCACTCCGTCGGCGGCGGGGCCGCAACCGGGAGTGGCGTGGTCCGTGTCAATGATGATGGTGGGCCCGGCCGGATTTGAACCAGCGACCAATCGGTTATGAGCCGACTGCTCTAACCGCTGAGCTACGGGCCCGAGG
>CAZZDO010000203.1:0-8742 GCA_964653205.1 uncultured Armatimonadia bacterium
CCCCTACCCCCGCCACGACCGCCGCCGTTCTCGCCGGGCAGGGCCACGCCCTCCCCATCCTTCAGCGGTCTGGGGCACACGGTGACGACCTGGTCGCCGGGATTGAGGCCCTCGATGATCGCGACATGGGTAGCGTCGGCCAGCCCCGTCTTGATCGCCCGGCGGTAGACCTTCTTGGCGGCGTCCACCACGTAGACGAAGGCGCCCTGCTCGTCTTCCTGCACGGCCTCGCGCGGAACGGCGAGGCCGACGACGCGCTCGGTGACGAAGTCCACATGGGCGTACACGCCGGGCTTGAGCAGGCCCTGGGAGTTGTCGAGGGTGCCGCGGACGGTGAACTGGCGGGCCTGCGGGTCGGCCGAGGGATTGACCTTGATGACGGCCGCGCGGAGGGTCTGCCCCGGGAGAGCATCGAGCGTGACGGTGAGGATGTCGCCCGGGCGCACGCGGCTGCTGATCTGTTCGGGCACCGGAACGTTCACCCAGATCTCGCGGAAGAACTGGAGGGCGAGGATGGGCTGGCGGGAGTGGCCATGCTGCCCTGATCCATCATGCGCTCGGTGACGTAGCCATCGGTCGGGGCAATCAGGACGGTGTCGGACCGGCGGGCCTTCGTGCTGGCGAGGGCGGCCTTCTCGGCGGCCACCGAAGCCTTCAGGGCGGCGATGCCCTCCTGGAAGGCGGGGCTCTGGGCCGTGTTGGCGCGGGCGAATTCGAGCTGGGCGCGGGCCTGGAGGACCTTCTGGCGGGCGGCCTCGATGTCCGCCTCGCCCTTGGTGCGGGTGATCTTGACGCGCTCGGCGGCGGCCTGCTTCTGGGCCTCGAGTGACTGCCGCGTGGCCTGGGCGGCCTCCAACTCGGCCTGCCCGGCCTGCACCGCGGCCTCCTGGACGCTCACGGCGGCCTTCGCGTCGTCCACTTCCTGGGCCGCGATGTAGCCCTGCTTGTACAGCTCGAGGACGCGGCTCTGGCGCGTGCGCGCGTTCGCAAGGTTGGCGTTGGCGCTGTTGATGTGGGCCTTGGCGTTGCCCATGCCGGCCTGGATGCTGGCCATGCGCGCCTGCAGGTCATCCACGGCGGCCTGAGCGGCGGCGACTTCGGAGTTCTGCGTCTGGCGGGCCTGCTCGTAGTCGGCTTCGGCGCTGGCGACAGCCGCCTGCTGCTGCTTGATCTGCGTCTGCACGCCGACATTGGTGGGCTTCTGCGTGAGGAGGGCCTGCGCGAGGCGGGAGTTGGCCTCGGCCACGCGGGCTTCGGCCTGTCGCACCTGGGCCTCGAGGTCCGAGGCGTCCAGGCGCACCAGCACCTGGCCGCGCCGCACGTGGTCGCCTTCATGGACGTGCAGGTACGTGATGCGGCCGCTGACCTTCGCCGAGACCTTCACGTTCAGCGGCGCTTCCAGGGCGCCGGTGCCGGTGAAGACCGCCGTGATCTCGCGCGTCTCGGCCGTGGCCAGGACGACCTGCGGCAACGCCTTCGCGCGCGCCGCGCCCTGGCGAGCCATCGCCGCGACCTGCTCGCGCTTGCCGATGACGCGCCAGGTGATGAGCCCACCGAGAATGAGCACCGACAGGACGACGGCGAGCAGCCGCTTCATGGCGATCCAGGTTTCGAGGCCAACCTATGGGATGATTGAGGTGTCAACTAGGCTTCGCCGCGATGCCGCCCCCCTCCTTTGTCCGTCTGGCGAATCCCTGCGGCGGCTGTGGGGAGTCTGCGATGGGGAGGCGGCCAGTGGTCCATTAGCGGCGATGCGATGGGTGCCGTTGTAGGGCGGGGGCTTGTACCCCGCCTGCCGTTCAGGTATGGCCATACGGGGCGGGGTACAAGCCCCCGCCCTACAACGGCGCTCCCCCGGTAACGCGCCTGACGCGGCCCTAGCCGCCCAGATAGGCCAGGACATTCTCGAGGAACTCGCGACAGACAGCCGGCGTGACGGCGCCCTCGGGCTGCAGCGCGCCGGTGACATACCGCTCCAGCGAGGCCTGGACGACCAACACGTTGCCCTGGCCGAAGGGCGCCTCAGCAATGGCCGGCCGGCCCTTGTCGTCGCGGGCGAGCACGCGCCAGGCGGGGTCGGCGTGGCCGAGGGTGTCGTACATCTTCGCGCCCGCGAGTGAGGCGAGGCGGTGCGGCTGCGTGAAGAGGGGGTGCCCCGCCTCGATCTCCTTGAGCACGCCCTCGTCGTCGCGCACTTCCAGCGGGAGAGGCAGGTGCCAGCCTTCGTGGGCCGAGTCCTGAAGCTGGAAGATCGCGACCTTGCCGCCTGCATGGACGAAGTCGAGCAGCCGCGCCGCGTTGGCGCGCAGGCCGGCGAAGTCCTTGTCGAGGGCCTCACAGCCGACGATGAGCGCGCGGTACGAGGAGAGCGTCGCCGGCGAGAGGTCAGGCAGCGGCGGCGGGCGCTTCCCCATCTCCTGCAGGGCCTGGCCGAGCGGGTCGGCGTCGGCCCCGATGTAGCCGAGTCTGTCGCCGAGCTTCAGCGGCTGCGGCGCGCGGACGCCGACGGTCACTTCCCGCGTCGTCTCCCCCACCGTGACCTGCAGGCGGACTGGCTTGCCGTCCGTCGGGGCGCCGCTGACCTTGAGTGGGGCCGCGGCGCTCGCCCCGGCCGGGGCCTGCCACTGACTCTCGCGCGGGTCTACCTGCACACCGGCCGGCACGGAAAGGACCCTCAGGCTGGCGGCGAGCGGCGCGCCCGTGAGGTTGGTGATCTGCACGCCGACGGTACGGGTCTGTCCCGGCGGGAGGTAGACCTGGCTGTCCACGCGCACGCCGGGCGGCGCGGTTGGGATCCCCGTCTTCCCCCAGCGGTCAAGATACGCCACGGCCGGGCTCCACGTCCGCAGGAGCATCGCGTAGTTCTTGCCGAAGCCATCGGGCGAGCGCTGGAGCATCGTCCCAAGTGGCCGCACGAGCATCTCCAGGTCGCCGGGGCGCTTGGCGATCTGATAGGCATACGCGAGGCCCTCGGCGACCTCCTCCCAGCCGCCGGCCGGACCGGTCTTGGCGAACTGCGGGCACTGCGCGTATTCGAAGCCGCCGACGTCCTCATGCCACATGCGGGTGCGCATCCAGTCGCAGTTGCGCAGGATGGCGTGCTTGAGGTCCGCGCGCGGCTCGAGCTGATCCAGGAGCTTGAGGCCGGTCATCACGACACCGCTCATGAAGACCTTGCCGCCCATGTGTTGGGGCTTGTGCTCGCACTCGCCGATGGGGTGGGCCCACACGCCGGTGCCGGGGTCCTGCTTGGCGATCACATAGTCGGCGAAGAGCCGCGCGGCGTTGAGGTAGTACGGGTCGGCAGTGGAGTCATACGCCCCCATCATCGTGATGATCGCCCAGCCGTAGTTGCGGTGGACGTAGTAGGAGAAGCTCGCCGAGACGTGCTGGGCAATCCAGTCCGAGGCGAGGCGGGCGCTTGCGGCATAGCGCGGGTCGCCCGTGAGCAACGTAGTCGCGAAGTTGCCCTGCGAGTACGTGTGGCCGACATCGTTGCCACCGGAGATGTACCAGTAAGTGGTGTCCGGCACGCGCGGGGTGTTGAAGCCCCCGGTGTGGCCGACGCAGTGCAGGTGCATCAGGCCCAGTTGGTCGGCCCGTGGCGAAACGGTCACGGTGTCAATGCCGGCGATGTGCCGGGCGGCCTGTTCGGCGCGGTCGAAGTACGCGTAGTTGCCCGTCCGCGCGAACTGCAGCAGCAGCCCCCAGGGCAGGTCGTACTCGAGATTGCCCCAGTTGACGGAGCGCTCGCCGTACCAGTCGCCGTAGTTGATCCACGAGTACTCGTGGCCGCGCACGCGCCGGGCCTCCAGGTTCTGCAGCCCCGTGTCCACGAAGTGGTTGTACGGATCGAGCACGCCGGGCCTGGCCGGCGTGAGGTCCTCAAGGACGTTCGTGGCGCAGTAGCGCTCCGGGGCGGCGGCCAGGAGCGCGGGGCTCTGCCAGGCCCGCTCGATGTCCGCGGGCGCGCGGTCGCCGCAGTAGACCAGCAGGTCGGTGCTGGGACAACTGCCGCAGGGCAGCTTGTACTTGCCCTTGCTCGCCCAGAAGTAGTTCTGGGTCAGGAGCTTGGGGTCGGTGTGGGCAGCGTACTCATCGGCCGGGAGGGCGGGGAGGATCTCCGTCGTGACGGTGCTCCCCGAGAGCGTGAACGCCTTCGGGAACGTCTGCCAGAAGTCCTTGAGCGTGACGCACACGCCACCGAGCGACGCCGAACCGGCGCCATGGCCCTGCTGGACGGTGCGCTGGCCGTTCTCTTCGACGACAAAGCGGTCGTCGTAGTCCTGCAGCCAGCGGCGGGCGGGCGCCTGCGCGCCGGGGATCGTCAGCGGCAGGGCCAGGCTCGTGATCTCCGTCATCGTCGGCGGGACGACGCTCGTGCCGTGGTCATTGATGAGCGTAATGACCATCGGCACGCCCGGGAAACCCGCCCAGAACGAGAGGCGGCAGCGGTAGCCCATGAGGCTGCCGCCGGGCCCGGTGAGCCTGCCCTCGGCCAGCACCACGGTCCGCACCTTGCCGGTTTGCTCGACGATGAGCTTGTCCGCCGGCGCGCCGGCGCTCGTGTACGTCTTCCCCTCGGCGTCGGTCAGCGTCAGCCCGGCGGTGCTCTCGATGATCGGCTTCGCCTCGCCACTGCGCCAGACCGTGCCGGGCGGGGAGAACTTGCTGCGCGATAGCACGAACCGGCACGAACCGTTGGTGATTTCCAGGCCGTCGGGAAGCTCCTTGACGGCGACGCTCTGGATCGCCGGAGGCGGCGGGCCCGCAGCGACGGCCGTGCCGTACTCCAGCGACATCGGGCCGACGCCGCGATCCAGCGTGGCGACCTCAAGCCACTTGACGCTGCCGTCGGGCCAATACGCGAGCGGGCGGAAGTCCGCCCACAGCGGCACACCCCGGCGGTCCAGCAGGCGGAAGCCGGCGGTGTCGGCCACGGCGCCTTGCGCGAACGGTATGCCCCCGGCGACAGGCCACGGGTACGGCAACGCGCTGGCGCCATGCTGCACGCTCAGCAGGGCGCGCTCGGTCTTCACGGTGCCGCGGGCGAGACGGCGCGGGGCGGCCACGAAGGTGACGACGGGGCTCGTGGCGGGGCTGTCAGTGGGACCCGCGAACGCCTGCACGCGGTACGACTGGCCCGGCTTCAGCCCCACGAGCAAGAGGCGGTGATTGTGCGTGGCGCCCGCCTCCATCGCCTCCTGGTCTAGCTTCGCCCCGGCGCCCCATCTCAGGCGGCCGACGCAGGGCAGGTTGGTCAGGAAGCAGACCTCAACGGTCGCGGTCGGGCCGGGCTGCCCCGGGGCGCAGAAGGTCTCGAGGTGGCTGATCTGCAGCGGGCGCGGCTCGACCAGCTTCGGGAGCAACATCACCTCGGAGATCTGGAAGTCCTGAGCAGGGGCGGCGGCGGCGAGCGTCAGCGCCTGGCCCTTCGCCAGCTTCACCGGCGCGCGCGTGGTGAACAGATGGAACACGCCGTCGTTCTGCAGGCAGTTGATGCGCCCGACTTCCTTCTCGCCCAGCTTGATCCGCAGGATCTCCTCGCCCACGGCGCTGTCCTGCACGACGACGCCGACATGGAAGCTCCCGGCCGCAGGCACGGCGAGGGTCGCCGTGGCGTTGGGGCTCTCGGGCACGAGCGCGCGGTCGAAGGGCCGCATCCCCTGCACCGTGGCCTGTTTCGTGTCCAGTGTCACGGCCTTCGCCGCCTGCAAGTCGTCCCGCCATCCGAGCCACGGCGTCGCATAGATCATGCCGTCCGAGCGCGCCTCGGAGAGCGCGGCGATGCGCGGCTTGGCGAGTTGCGACGCGCCCGGCCCCGTCACCGTGAACCACGCGCTCGTGTCGCTATCGGAGGTCGGGTCGGAGCGGTGGCACAGCACGTAGCCGCGGTATTCGCTTCCCCCGGCGGCGGTCTGGTGGAGCTTCAAGTCCATGCAGAAATAGACGGACTTCCCGTCCACGACGCCCCGCAGATTCTGGTCGACGCTGGTGACGGCGGAGTTGCGGATGCTCGGGCTGAAGCCGCCATTGACGCACGTGAGCATGACATCGCAGCCGCGCACCCAGTCGCCGTCCTGGCGGCCGGTGGCAAGGTCGTTGTCGGCGTCCAGATAGAGGATCAGGACGGTACCGGCGAACAGGAAGTCCTCGGCGAAGTCGAGCCGCCAGACATACCGGTCGCCGGCCACGTTGCCGAACCAGACCTGCGTGAGATCCGGGGCGAGCTTGCGCCCGGCGCTGACGGTCTGGTCGCCATCGGCTCGCGACTTGTCGTCGCAGATGAGCCCGAGCCTGTCGGCGCGGGCGGGGTCCATGCCCAGCGCCATCTCGATCTCGTCGCTGATCCCGTCGCCGTCGCGGTCGGCCGCCCACAGGGGCGCCGCCAGGGTCGTGAGCATCGCCAGCCAGAGGGCAATGGGCAACATGGGCTTCATTTCGTGTCTCCTCGGGAGGCAGTTCGGCATCAAGTCACCCGGTGTCTCCCCTGCGCTGCAGGTTCGCCGTCGGGGCCGCACCGCCTCCCTCGGGCCGACGTGCCGCCGGGGCCGCAGGAGCCCGTCACGTCGGGGCGAACCTGTCCGCCAACCATCGCGACACGATGGCGGCAGGCCATGCGCCCGCGGCCGACCAAGATCGCCGCTCTCCAGCCCCCGGTTCCCGCCAACGCCGCAGCCCACGCGGCGATGGAGGCCGCCGCCTGGCGGACGGTGGCGCAGGCGGCCGGGGCGGGGACGCGACGTACTACACCTGGACCGACGACGGGGCGATGGCGACCACACAGGAGGTCGCAGGGTGACGGGAGACCGCAAGCGGTCTCGCTACACGTGGGATGTGGATGAGAGCCTGACGCAGATCGCCGCGCCGGAAGTGACGCTGGACAACAAGTACAACGCGCGAATGCAGCGCATGTAGCGCAGCGAGGACGGTGACGAGAGCGACCTGGTCTACGACGCGCAGAAGCTGCTGGCGGAGGCCGGCGCGAGCGCGCTGAGCCGGTGCTGCCTGAGCGAGGGCGGGAGCGTGTACAGCCCGCTGGTCAGCCAACTGGGAAGCCAGCACTGGTTCCTGTTCGACGCGCTGGGCAGCACGCTGGGGCTGACGGTCAGCGACGGTAGCCTCACCGACACGTTCCTGTACGAGGCCTTCGGCACCAGCCTCGTCAGGACGGGGGCGACGGCTACGCCGTATCAGCATGTGGGTGCCGCTGGGTGGTACGCCAAGACGGCACTCGAGGAGTGCCTTGCGGATGACGTCCTGTGACGCGGGTCGGAGAGGATCAGGAAGACAGGCCGGGCGGTGCGGCATTCAGAAGCCGGCTGACTCCCTTCGACAGCGGCGTGCTTGCATGTGCCGACCGACATGTCCGCGCGCAACTGGACAACTACCCGGACCGGAACTGCCCCCCGTTCCCTGGCCGGCCCTCGATGTCGCGTTCCGCGCGCGGCGTCATCGCGTGCTTGATGAGATAAAGCGCACTCCAGCCAGCTGCCAGAGCCAGCGCGCCATAGGCGAAGATCGCGAGGGCCACGTGGATGTGCAGCCACAGCTTGTTCTGTAGCGCCGGTGGCAGCGGCGAGTGCCCCTTCTGCGGGAAGTAAAGGTAGCCGTACATGGACACCAGCAGCGCCAGCGGCAGCGAGCCCAGCAACGCCAGCGGCTGCTTGCGCCAGGCGGCGAGGAGCCCGCACAACGTGATGCCCCACACGAACCAGAGCGTGAAGTCATAGCCGCTGGTGAACGTCACCCGGTGCGCCTCGATAGTCCGTATGCTGAGCACGATCGTGTTGCCGAGGAAGCCGAGGACGGCCAGCCAGGAGCCCGCCCTGAAGGCCTGCGGGCGCCTGCTGATCGCCCCGGACAGCAGCGTCAGGAAGCCCGCAAGGTAGCACAGGAAGAACCCAGAGGTGACGATGGCCTCGGCGGAGCTGACGTCACTGAAGCCGCCCAGCAGGCGCCCCGTGGGGCTCGGCCGGGCCATGCCGTACGAGTGCAGGCTCTGCAGGAAGTTCACCCCGGCGAAGGTGAAGAGCACGGCGAGGAAGCCGACCAGCACGATGGTGGCCGAGGTCTTGCCGGTCCAGTTGCGCTGCCGGCGGCCGTGCAGGTAGCCGGCGTAGACGAGCCACGTGACTAGTGACGCGGTTTCCTTGGGGTCCCAGCTCCACCAGCGCTGCCAGACGTACTGCGCCCAGACCGCGCCGGTGATGATCACCAGTGTCAGCAGCGGGAAGCCGTACGCCACGGCGCGGTAGACATGGCGGTCAATCTGTTCCAGCGCGGGGAGTGCGTCACTCATCCTGCGCCATAGTCCCGGTTGTACTTCAGCCACGTGCTGCTCCCTTTCCGGAGGGCCCCGAGTGCTTCGCCCTCATCTCGGCCTGGCTGCGATCGTCCGCGGTGCCGCCTACCGCGGCCAGCAGGTCGGCCCACAGCGCCGGTTGGTCCTCACTCAACTCGCTTGCCCTACCGTCCGAGGCCAGGCTCACCGCCGTCCGACCGGAGCCGTCCGCCGCCACAGCCAGGACCCACCGTTGCAGTGGGAAGTAGAAGATCAGCGCCAGGCCCACCACGCTGGCGATGAAGCCGACCCACACCAGCGGCAGCCCGACGTCCTTGCGCAATCCCAGGCCCGTCGTCTTGGTGAGGCCCACGAACGTGACCTCGCCCCCCTCGATCGGCCGCGTCTCACCGGCGAGCAACCAGCCCAGCTCCTGCATCGTGTGCGGCGGCATGCCG
>CAZZDO010000204.1:0-8729 GCA_964653205.1 uncultured Armatimonadia bacterium
CGGAGGGCAACAGGAACAGCGACGCGATAGCCAGGGCACACAGCAGGGCTCGACCTGAGTCCATGGGCGGCACCTCACAAAGCAATGCGGGCGCGCTGGCCACCGCCAACACGCCCGTCATAGTTCCGCAGCGCATGCCGACTTTCCTGCACGCGGCCTGGCCGCCGCGACAAACGCCAACCCGTCTACGCCCGCGCCGCGTCCACTTCCAACTCGAAGAGCAGGTCGTCGCGACATACGACATTGTGCGCCACCACCACCGGCAGTGCCGGCAGCCCCGCCGCCTGCCGGTACTGCTCGAACACCCCGGCGTCCTCGGCGTACCTCACGTAGGCCGTCGCCCGCGTCACATGCTCCCAGTCCATATCGCGCGACCGCAGGATCGCGGCCACGACGTCGCACGTCCGCTCCGTCTGCGCCAGCACGTCGCCCACATGGACGGTCTCGCCGCCGGGGGCGATGCTCGCCGTGCCCGAGACGAACACCCGCCGCATATCCGGCATGGCGACTTCGACGGCACGGCTGAAGGAACTCCCGTACTGCAGCGCCGGGCACTGCAGCGGCGACGGCAAGGCCTGCACGCGGACCGCCGGGTCCTTGGCCTTCACGGCGTACGCGCCGGCCACCATGGCGGCCCCGTGCGGGTTGCTCCCGCCGATGCCGGTGCTGGCCGGGACGATCCCGTCAAACACGCCGCGCTCGTTGAAGAAGTCGGTGCGCACTTGGTTGAAGGGCCTGTACCAACTCAGGATGTCGTCGAGGTAGAGCCACGTGCGCGCGACGTGTGAGAAGTCCATGTCGGCCAGCGCCAGGGCGTGCTCGATACGCTCGAACGTGTCGCGCGCCTGCTGGTCGTTGGGCAGGCTCGTGTCCGGGCAGTGGATGCCGCCGAGGGTACACTCGACCGCGTAGGGACCGTCCACCACGGTGCCGACGAGCACGCCGTCGAGCGCCAATGGGCGGATCTGCACACCGGCCATGGCCCGCAGGTGGATGCCGCCGAGTAGGTCGCCCTGCTCGCCGCCCTGCACCCACGTGACAGGCATGGCAACCTGCGCCAGCACCTCACGGGCGACGGCGTGCGACGAGCCATTCAAGTTCGGCCCGAAGAACTCAGCAGCCAACACCCCGGCCGCCTGCGTCTGTGTCAGGCGATCAGCGATCGGCGCCAGGCCCGTGGCGCCCGACCCGGCGCACGTGACAAACAACTCCCGCATGCCTTCGCGCGACACCTCGCGCATCTGGCATTCCCGCTCAAACCCATCGTGCATGCTGCGTCCTCCAACGCGAATGTCTTCAGGGGACGACCTCAACCGGGACCGCCGGCAGCACTCCCACCGAGTTCCGCACTGTGGCAGTCTTCCCGTCCCCGCGCTTGACTTCCGTCTCGATGAAGGCCTCGATAATCACATTGTCGGCCGGGCCCGCCTTCAGCTTGGCCCCGTCGCCCTGCAACACCAGCGACACCCCGGAGGGGAGCGCCTTCTGCTCTTTGAGCGTCACGCCGTCGGGAGCGGACTTCAGCTCCAGGCGCAGGCCCTTGAGCAACGCGGGCACGGGCGGCGCCTTCACTTCCACCTGCGCGGTGCCCCCGGCCGCCAGCCGCACCGGCGCCCCGCCCACGACCTGCAGGTTCGGCGCCCACCGCGGTGGCGGCGCGACCAGCACCGCAAACTGCTCGGCCGGCACGAGGTGCCAGTAAGCGAAGGCCTGCATCATCTCATCAGTCGGCACCGCCGCGCGCGTCACCGTCGTGCCGCCCACGTCGGCCTTCCCGACGATCTGCAGGGCCGCGGGGCCTTTGGGCGGCTCGGCCGGGGCCGTGACCGTCAGATGCACGAGATTCTGCCCGGCCGGGATGCGACCGCCGCTGAGCACAAAGCCGGTAGACATCCCGGCGACCGCCAGGTCAATCGGCCCCGCAAAGCCATCCTGCCGCAGGGCGTGCACTACCAGCGGCGTCGTCCGGCCGGCCGCCAGCCGCAGGCTCGAGGGCGTGAGGCGCAGCGCAAAATCCGGCCGGGGCGGCCGCACGCACAGCCGGTAGGCATGCTCGTCGCCGCCGTGCTGCTGCGTGTCCGACACCGTCACCGTGTACGTCCCGGTCTTCGGTAACTTCACCGACAGCCATGAGTCCGCATGGTGCGTCAGCAGAGGCGACTGGCCGTCGTCGTGGTCGTCATTGAGCGCGATCGTCTGTCCTGCCGCATCTGTCAGCCGCAAGAGCGAGTCCAGCGGCGAGCCCAGCCGCCGCGCCTGCACGTCCAGCACGATCGCCTCGCCGGCCTGGCCCTCGAAGCGGTACGCGTCCACATCCCCCGGCTTGCCGATGCGCCCCGCGATCGCCTGCGGGCGTGACACCTGCTGTGGCTTCCCCGCCTCGTTCGGCTCGGTCTCGGTGACGGTGGGCAGGGCGTCCACGGCGTAGGCCACCGTGTTGGAGCGCCCGTTGGGCCACTGCCACGAGGCCTGCCGCACCGGCAGCCCGCCCGGAGCGGTGTCCAGTTGCACCGCCGTTGTGGGCAAGTTCCAGCCCGTCAAGCGTGCCGTCAGCGGCTGGCCCGCGGTCCCGCCCAGCGGGAAGACGCCGGTGACGAAGGGCTGTTCCCCGATCGCGATGCGGTAGACGAAGTCCTCCCGCCCACGGTAGATCGAGTCGTGGATCTCAAGGGCATACTCCCCGTCCTGCGGCACCTGGTAGAACAGCACCGGGTCGGGGTCGAAGCGGTAGTCGTCGTCGAAGGCGACTTGCTTGCCCTGTGCATCATACAACGTCAGGACGGCCTGGAACCAGCCCGGCACCGCATCGGCCAGATAGGGCACGAGGCTGCGGGCCTGGGTGGTGATGACGAGCTTCTGCCCGCGCCGGGCCTTGAACCGGCAGACATCCACGTCGCCGGGCATGATCTGCCCGTCCACGACCACCGGCAGCGACAGCGCGGCCATCTCCGCACCGAGTGCGTTGGGCTCGCGCTCCATGACCTCGGGCACGGTGCCGACCACGAAGTTGATGGGACTGGAGAGTCCGTTCGGCGTCTCGAGGCGAATCTGGCGCAGGCCCGGCGTCGCCGTCGCGCCCACGGTCAGGTCGAGAAAGGCCATCTCGCCGAGCTGCGCGTTCGGCTGCTTCTTGGGGTTGAAGAGCAACATGCGCAGCGCGTCGAGTTCCTGCAGGCTCTTCTTGTCCAGGCCACGCAGCCAGGGGTGATCGGGCAGGGGCTCAAGCTCCTCGTCCTTGCCCGGGTCCTTCTGCATCATCGGGGTGCCGGGCTTGCCCATCGCCTCGGCCCAGCGCTGGCGCATCAGCACCCGCAGGTGCATGGCCACATCGCCGAGTTGCTTGTTGCTCAGGGGTCGGCCGTAGTCCACCGCCTTGCCCTGCACGCCGACGCCGGTGATGTGGACAGCGCTAACGTCCTTGAGGTACTGGCCGCCGACGACGGCGTGCACGGTCGTGCCCTGTCGGGCCCCGGCGGGGTAGATGTAGCCGGTGCTCGGCTCGCCGGCACGCCGGGGCATCTGGCCCCACGACAGCGTGGCACTGGTGGCCACGGCCGCGATGATGAGCAGTCTGGAAACAGACATCACATGATCTCCCGCAGGAGGCCGCCGCCCTTCATCCCCTCTTCCTCCGACGATGCCAGCACCGAGAGCTTCAACCCGCGGGGGTTGGGCAGCGGCGCATTGGGGTTGATCCCCATCAGCTCATAGAAGCTGCCGATCAGGTCCTGGGGCGACACGGGGCGCGTGGCCACGTCCTCGCCCGTCGCGTTCGACGAGCCCACCACATGCCCGCCCTTGAACCCGCCGCCGGCCACGACGACCGAGAAACACTGCCCGAAGTGGCTGCGTCCGCCGTTCCACGGCGCTTCCCACTGCACGCGCGGCGTGCGCCCGAATTCCCCGCCCCACCACACGATGGTGCTGTCCAGCAGCTTGTGGTCGCTCAGGTCTTGCAGCAGCGTGGCGAAGCCCCGATCCATCTCGGGCAGCTTGCGCCGCATGATCTCGAAGTGCTGCTTGTGGGTATCCCAGCCGCCATAGTTGATCGTCACGTACGGCACGCCCGCCGCGACGAGGCGGCGCGCCATCAAGCACGACTGCCCGAAGGTGTTGCGCCCGTACTGATCGCGCAGCTCCTTGGTCTCTTGCGACAGGTCGAACAGCTTCCCGGCGTCGCCGAGGATCAGGTCATAGGCCTTCTCCTGGCTCTTGTCCGTCAGGGCGAAGCTCGGGTTAGCCTGCATCGAGTTGCCCAGCGTGTCCAGGGCCCGCAGCAAGCCGCGCCGGCTCTCCTGCCGCGCATCGGTGATGCCCGCGGCCACGACACCCTCCACCTCAAAGCGCGCGGCGGCGGGGTTGCCGCCCGTGGCGAAGGGCCGGTACTTCGGCCCCAGGAAGCCGACCTCCGAGAACCGCCCCTGAGTCTGGGTGAGCACCACGTACGGTGAGATCAGCCCCTGGTAGCCGTGGTCGTAGCCCTTGAACAGCGACACCACGGCCCCGACGCTGGGGAAGACCAGTGACCCGCCGGGCTTGCGGCCGGTCTGCATGATGTAGGCGGCCGTCTCGTGCCCATTGTTGCCGTGGGTCATGCTGCGGATGATCGAGTACTTGTCGGCGTGCTTGGCCAACTCGGGGAGCAGTTCCCCGATCACAATCCCAGGCACATTTGTGGGGATCGGCTTGGTCAGCGAGCCGCAGTAGTCGCGGCCCGCCTCCGGCTTGGGGTCGAAGGTGTCCGTCTGCGCGGGCCCGCCCCACATCCAGATCTGGATGAGGGCCTTGGCGGTGGCGGGCCGGGGGGCCGCGGCGACGGCCTTGGCCGGCTGGGCCCAGGACCGATCCAGGCCGCCCAGCGTCAGCCCCAAGGCCCCCAGCCCCATCAGCTTGAGCGCCGTGCGCCGATCCATGCCCGGCGGGGTCTCCGGGCCACTCATGGCTCTGTCTCCTGTCCCCCGGGGGTCAGTGTCGGAACGGGAACTCCTTGCCGGGCTCTCGTGGTCACTCATGGCTCTGCCTCCTGCCCCCCTACGTCAGTGTCGGAACAGGAACTCCTTGCTGTTGATCAACGCCCAGGCCAGATCGTCCACGGCCTGCTTCTGCGCCAGCCCCGGCGTCTGGAAGTGCTTGTCGGCGGCGGCCAACTCCGCCTCGGTCGGCCGGCGCGATAGAATGGCCAAGTACAGCGACCCGACCAGCGTTGCCCGGTCGCCCTTCGCATCCATGGTGAACTTCGCGAACATCTTGCTGCGCTGCACCTTCTGATGCATGTCAACAGAATTGAGCAGGTAGAGTTCCTGGGCGTCGCTGGATTGGTTGTTGCGCTCGGACTCCAGGCCCGTGTCCCGCGGCGGGCGGCCGAACATCTCCAGGAACGCGCTCGTGATGCTCCCGTCCATGATCGTGATGGCGCGCTGGTTCTCGGGAATCCACGTGAACGGCTCGGGCACCTGGCTGCAATAGCCCTGCCCATCCCCGCCCAGCCAGCACAGTGCGTCAATGAGCACCTCGGCGTCCAGCCGCCGCACCGGGTACACGCCGAAGTGGGCCTCGACCTCGGGCTGCTTGCTGGAGGGGATCGAGGACTGCTGGTAGGTCGCCGAGTTGAGGATCAGCCGGAACAGGTGCCTCACGTCGTACTTCGCGCCCACCAGTTCCTTCTGCAGATACGCGAGTAACTCCGGATTCACCGGCAGGTTGGTGGAGCGGATGTCGTCCGGCTCGTGGATGATGCCCCGCCCCATCAGCCAATACCACACCCGGTTGGCGATCGCGCGGCTGAACCACACGTTGTCGGGGGCCAGCAGCCAGTCGGTGAAGACCTCCCGCGGGTCCTTCCCCGCCGGGACCGTCAGCTTGCTGCCATCGGGGAAGACCACCGGCAACGCGTCAGTCTTGGTCGGGTCGGGGTAGACGATCTCTTCCTTCCACTCGCCGGTGCTCTTGTAGGCGACGCGGGAGAAGAACGTCGCCATCTGGTTGCGCATCGTCTCGGGCCACTTGTCCAGCCGCGTGCCCATGAAGGTGAGCGCCACGGCCGAGGCCAGCCCGACGGGACTGCGATCCTGCACGCCGCGGTAGAAGTTCACCGGCGGCACCCGGAAGTTGCTGCCGCTGGAAGTGAGCAGCGCCCGGACGAACTGGTCGTACGGCATGTTCTTGGCGACGGCGTCGCGGATCCAGTGGTCGTACGCCTGCACGGCATTGGGCCACAGCTTGATGGGGAACTCCGACTTGACCCGCAGCAAGTCGCCCCACTTCAGGCCCCAGTACTGGCCGAACTCGTCGCGCTGCAGCAGGGCGTCAATGAGCAGCGCGCGCTTGTTGGGCTTCTGGTCCTTGAGGAACGCGTCAGCCTCGGTCGAAGTGGGGAGCGTGCCAATCACATCGAGGTACACGCGACGCACGAACACTTCATCGCTGCACTGGTTCGACGGGGTGATGCCCTTCTTCTGCAGCACGGCGAGCACTTTCTCGTCAATCGCGCCGGCCGGCTTGAACGGCTGCCCGCTGTCGAATGGGCTCTGCGCCCACACGACACCTGTGACCAGAATGAACGGCAGCAATAGCCCAGACACGTATCTCATAGTCTGAAGTCTTCCCACACGATCATCCGCCAAACAGCGAGACCGGCGGATGGTAGTGCGTTTGGCTAGATGACGGCACGGCGCCCCGGATTATTCCCTCGGCGCCGAAAGCGCAACACTACTTTAGCACGACTACCCCGGATCGCGCCAGATTCCATGTTGAGCCGGAGCCCTGCCACTGCACCCACTCGGCGTTCTCGGTGCGGCGCACGCCCACATTGAAGCCCAGCTTCCACCCCGGCGCGGGCTGCACGCCAGCGGCGGCCAATGGGATCCGCCACTCGCCCGTCCACTGCCCTGGCCCGAGCTTCGCGGCGAAGGTCACCGCCGCCCCGAGCTTGCCGGCCGCCCCGGCCGACGCCCCGGCTTCCGTGACGCTCTCATGCTTCCCGGTCAGGAAACCGTGAACAACAAAGGTCGGCCCTGGCGTCGCCCCGGAGACATCACGGAAGCACACCTCGGCGGCATCGCAGTCGTTCCACTTGTCGCCCACCTTCAGCGCCGCTACGTCCTTGATAGGGACAGTTACGGCCACATAAAGGTCCGCGCCGTCGTGCACCAGTCGCAGCACGCAGGGCGCGGTCCGGATCGGGCTGCCGTCGGTGTCCTGGCTGACTGCCGTCGTCGCCGAGGGCCACTCGTCAGCCCCGATGACACCGTCCGCGACGGGCGCGCGGTCCGTCCGTGGCACGGTCACCTGCGCCGGCACGCGCGGGGCCGCCTGCGGCAGCTCCACCTTCGTCTCGACCAGCGGTATCTCGCGCACGCCCGGCGCCTCGACAATCGGCCACGACGCCCGCAGCGGGCTGGCATAGGGGCCAATCTCCTCGACGGGGATTGGCTTGAAGCCCAGCTTCAGCGCCGGCGAGTCCGGCCGCAGCCGGTAGTCGTCATGCTCGGCGTCCACGAACAGCGGGTCAGCCACGACGGAATGTGTGTCGGACCCGCGCTTCTGCCACTCCGCCCATTGCTGCTCGCGGGGCACGCCCGGCAGGTTGATCTCCAGCGGCAGCCCGAAGTGCCAGACGGTGTTGTAGTCTGACTCGTTCGTCTCCGGCGCGTCGTTCCGTGAATAGGCGTACAGCCGCGCCTGCGGTCTCTTGTAGTAAACAATGTTGCGCAGGAACTTGTTGCCTGCCATCAGGTACAATTTCGACCGGTCTGTCGCCGCCAACTCGGGATAGCGCTGCTGGTAGGCGGGCTTGGCCATCGCCTTCTCGAACTGCTCCAGGTGCATCTTGACGACCCATGACTCCGGGTCGTGGCCCGAGTACTGCATCTGCTGGTGAGCGCCCTCGATGAAGATGTTGTTCTCGAGCACGTTGTCCCGCCCGGCGTGGATGTGCGAGCCGCCCAGCGTCGTCCGCGCCACGATGTTGCCGTACACGTGCGCCCCGCTCATGTCGTCATCGAGGTAGATCCCCCACGCGAAGTGCGGGCTGGTCCAGCGGTCGCCCGTGCGCCCGTAGCCGAGGATGTCGTGCATCCAGTTGTACCGCACCACCAGCCCCCGCACATGCCAGCTCGCGCCCGTGTAGAAGGCCCCGGTGTCCTCTGTCTCCAGGTTCACGTGGCGGATGTGGTTGTACTCGACCACGCAGTCGGTCCCGCCGCCGAAGATCCCGCAGCGCGTCGTGTCATGGATCAGGTTGTGCGAGGCCCGCAACCCCACTCCGCTCAGATAGATCCCGCAGCCATGGCCGTTGAGCACGCCGATGTGATGGATATAGTTGTTGTCGGCATGGTGCCCCGTGGCTGTGAGGCTGTCCAGGTCGGCGTTGCCGCTCCCCAGCCGGATGCCCGCGTTGCCGACCTCGTAGATGTCATTGCCGGCCACACCGCAGTTGTGCCCGCCGGTCACGACGACGGCCGACGACCCGCCCAGCCGCCCGCCCGTGTCATGGATCGTGTTCCCGGCGATGAGGCAGCTTTCGCAGTCACGGATGATGACCGCCGTGCCCTCGCAGCCTTCGAGCGTGAAGCCGCGGATCGTGAGCCAGTCCGCCTTCGGCCCGACTTCGATGAGGCTCTCGGTCACCGGCGCCCGCACTTCCGCCTGCCCAAGCGGCTTGGGCGGCCAGAAGTACAGCGTCCAGGTGGCCTTGTCGAGCCACCACTCGCCCGGCGAGTCCAGCTCTT
>CAZZDO010000205.1:0-8689 GCA_964653205.1 uncultured Armatimonadia bacterium
ACGGCGAGAATGGGACGGGGGAACAGGCAGCCGCCAGGGACAGGACGTTAGCGCAGATGCTGCACCAGATCGGGGAAGCGGAACGGCTTCTTGATGATCGCGTCAACGTACGGGCAAGTGATCTGTGTGGACTCCTCGGTGATGTAGCCGCTGATCAGGACGATGCGGGTCTTGGGGGCGATCTTCTTGACGCGTCGAGCGAGTTCGGTGCCCAGCAGGCCGGGCAGGTGCAGGTCGGTGATGAGCGCCGCCGGCGCCCGGCCCTGCTGACGCAGGTACTGCTCGAACTTGGTGAGGGCCTCGTTGGCGGCCCGCGCTCCCTCCACGCAGAACCCCATCGCCGCCAGCGATGAAGTCATGTGGGTGAGCATCTCGACATCGTCCTCGACCACCAGCACCTCCGGCACATCGGTCAGGGTCTCGGCCTCCGGGCCGGGCGCTTCCGCCTCGACCTGGTCTCCGACGGGCAGCCAGAGCGTGACGGTGGTGCCGGCATCCTCCACGCTGTGGAACTCGATGCGCCCGTCGTGGCAGGCGATGACTTTCCGCGCGACGCTCAGCCCCAGGCCGGACCCGTGCTCGCCCTTGGTGGTGAAGAAGGGCTCGGTGATGTACGGCAAGGCCTCGGCCGAGATGCCCTTGCCCGTGTCGTGCACCGCGATGAAGACGTCGCCCTCGGTGAGGCCGGTCGTGATCGTCACCTGCCCGCCCGTCTCCGGCAGCGCCTGGCGAGCGTTGATGACGATGTTCATCACGGCCGTGCGCAGCGCCGTCGGGCTGCCGTAGATCATCGGCACGTCCTGGGTTTGGACTTCGATGCCCACGCTTTGGTTCGCCTGGAACTGGCCAAAGGCCATGTTGACGACATCGTTGACGACTTCGTTGACGCTCAGCAGCGTGAACGGATCGTAGGGGTCGGCCTTGGCAATCGAGGAGATGCGCTGCACGGCGGTCGCCCCGTCCGAGGCCGCGCGCAGAATGTCCTGGAGCGCCTCCTTCACCGATTCAGAGTCAACATCGCCGGGGTCCTTAAGGTCCATCAAGAGTATCTCGATGCGCAGCAGAATGGCCGTCAGGAAGTTGCGCACATCGTGCGCCACCTCCGCGGCCACCTCGCCGATGGCATTGAGCCGGGCGAGTTTGCTCAGTTGCGTCTCGATGGAGTTGTGGGCCTGGGCGAGGTTCTCGTAGATCGTGGTCTGGTCCGGCAACACCGGCTGAGCGCTGAGCGCGCCCAACTGCCCGGAGAGCACCTGGGCCGCCGGCTGCAGTTGCTGGATCAGCGCCTCCCGCCGTTCGGCTTCGCGGCGGCGCTCCACGCCGCGCTCGGCGACCTGCAGGATCTCCTGGACGGAGAAGGGCTTGGTGATGTAGTCAATCGCGCCGTGGCGCACGGCCTGCTGGGCGGTATCCACGGCGGCATAGGCCGTGATGAGCGCGACTTGCACCTCCGGGTCAATCTCTTTGAGACGGCGCAGGACTTCGGGGCCCTCCATCTCGGGCATGCGGATGTCGCAGAAGACGACGTCGGGCTTCTGGTCGCGCGCCATGGCCAGCCCGCTCTCGGCGCCATCGGCCAGCAGCACCTCGTAGCGGTTCTTGAGGATCATCCGCATCGATTCGCGCGGGCCCGCCTCATCGTCTATGATCAAGACCAGGGGCTTGGACATCATCGCCGCCTCTCGCGGGGTCTGCCTGCTCCACCACATTCACGGGGAAACTGACCCGGAACTCAAAGTAGTCCTCCCCCCGGGCGGCTTCCACGGCGCCGCCCTGCCGGTCCACCAGTTGCTTGGCGATGGCCGGCCCCAGATCCCCCTCCTCCGACTGCAACACCGCCAGGGGATCGAGGATATCCCCAAGTTCCTCTCCCGCCTCACTGGCGCGCACGCGCATGCGGACTCTCACTCGGGGCACGGAGCCGCGGCGCTGGTGCTCGACCACGACGCCCACCCCGCTGGCGCCGTGGTCGTACAGGTAGCGCATGAGGTAGGCCAGGGCGTCCAGCGTGGGCCCGGGGTCAGCCACGACCGGCGGCACCGGCGGAACGACCTTGAGGGCCGGCGGCGTGGCGGGGTGCAACTCCGTAGCGCGGGCCACGGCCCGCTCCACGATCTCCTCCAGACGCACCATCTGGAAGTCGGGCGCCGGCTGCTCGATCAGGCGGACCTGCTCGGTGATCAGTCGGTCGAGCCGCTCCAGTTCGGGGCTGACGGTATCCCGCCAGAAGCGGGCCAATTCCTGGAAGTCATCCGGCGCGGCCATCAGCTCGGCATAGGTCTTGATGGCCGTGAGCGGGGTGCGCACCTCGTGGGCAATGCGGCCGATGATGCGGGTGAGCGCGTTGACCGTCTCCTGCCGGGCCGCCGCCGCCGCATCCTCCACCGCCTCGCTCATGTCCTCCAGCAAGAGCACCGCCCCCATGCGCTCTCCCTGGTCCGTCATCAGCGTGGAGGTGGTCACGCGCAGATGCTGCTGGCGGTGGGCCAGCGCGACGTGCTCGCCGGCCACGGCGCCCTCGACCGACTGGCTGGCGGCGTGGAGCAGGTCGCCGATGGGGGAGGGCAGAGCGCGCAGGTCGGCGCCCTCCAACTCCGCCGTCGTGCGGCCCAGCAGATGGGCCGCATACGGGTTGCACACCATCAGGCGCCCGTTCTGGCCCAGCGTGATCAGCCCGCAGCGCATGCTGGTGAGGCTGCGCTCCATGTAGGCCTGGGTATGCCGCATGCGCTCCTGCAGTTGCACGTTCTCCAGCCGCAACGTCACGTAGCCCGTGAGCGCGAAGAGCGCCTCGAGTTCGGCGGGAGTGTAGGAGGCCCCGATGACCTTCTCGCCAAGCACCAGGAGACCTTGCAGCCGGCCGCCGGGCAGTAGCGGGACCGCCACTTCGCCCCGGAAGATGGCCAACTCCTGGCGGATTGCCGCCGCCTCCTGCGTGTCCGGCCAGTGCGCCAACTCCTGCCGCGTCAGCGCGCGACAGTTGCGCGCATACCACTGCATGATGGCGTCGGTGGCCGCGAGGCGGCCGTGCTCGGCCAGCTCCGGCGGGAGGCCCTGGGACCCCCGCACCGTCAGCACGCCCCGCGCCGGGTCTTCCCATAGCAGGCAGTAGCTGGCGCAGTGGGCCATCTGCACCGCCGCCTCGAGGTAGGCGGTCAGCAACCGGTCCAGGTCGGGATTGCCGGCCATGGCGGCCAGCAGCCCGTGCAGGCTGCCGTCGCCCGGAGACGGGAGGGCCAACGGCTCGGCGGACCGCGCGGCGTGGGGCGCCGACGGGGCGCCGGCCGGGGCCTCCCTCAGGCGAGCCTTCGCCAGGGCCAGATCCAGCATCTCACCGGCCTCACTGAGCGACGCCTCCGGCGCCAGCCAGTGGTCGGCTACGAACAGCTTCTCGTGCCGCACCTGCTCCTGCACGTCCGCCGGGCCGAGACACACCGTCACCGGAGAATGGAACTCGCACAGGCTCCGGTAGTCCAGGAGCTTGGCGGTAGTCAGGGGCTCGGCGTTGATAATCACCAGGGACACCGGCAGACCGCGAGCGGCCGCGGCCGCGGCACCCGCGGCAACAGGCACGACCATGGCCTGGTCCGCCAGCCTGGCGCGGATTCGTTCAGACCATTCGCGATTCAGATCTATGGCGAAGGCGACGATCATGTGCGGTCTCCCCGGCGACCTGATCCAACGGCAACTCAATGACGAAGCACGTGCCCTCTCCGGGTCTGGAGGTCACCCGGATGGTGCCATGGTGCTCCTCGATAATCGTCTGGCAGACCGGCAGCCCCAGGCCGGTGCCGCCGGCGCGACGCGTGTAGAAAGGTCGGAAGATCAGGTCCATCTGGTCTTCCGCGATCAGGCTGTTGTCGTTCTGGACGGTGATGGTCAGCCGCGGCGGGCCATCCTCCGGCTGGGTCTCCCGCGTGATGACCCGCACGGTCCCACCCACCGGCTCGGCTTCCACAGCGTTCTTGACCAGGTTGACCAGCGCCTGGTGCAGGCGGCTGCGGTCGCCCGCGAAGGGACGGTCCGGTCCGGTCTGCAGGTCGCCGACCAGAGCGATCTGCTTGGCCTCGGCGCTGGGCGACATGGCGCGGATCACGCCCTGGCACACCAGGTCCACGTCCGTGGCCTCGACCACCGCATCCGCCGGCTTGGACAGCATCAGCATGTTGCTGAGCAGGCGATCAATGCGATCAATCTCGTCCTGGGCGGTGGCCAGGAAGTCCATGCGGAACTCGCCGTCTTCCCAGCGCGTCGGCAGCAACTCGGCAAAGGTGCGGATCGCCACCAGCGGATTGCGCAACTCGTGCGCCATGCCGGCCGAGAGCAGGCGGATCACACTGAGGTGCTCCGCCTGTTGGCGTTCACGCTCGAGTTCCTCGACCAGGGTGAGATCGCTGATGACGGCGATGGCGCCCTCTTCGGCCAACGGCGAGCCGCGCCAGCGCGAAGTACTGCACGCCACGGGCATCTTCTCGCCGCCGGCGCCTTCGACCTCCAACCGATCCTCGGGGCGCAGAGACACCCCGGTCAGCGCTCGGTCCAGACGGGCGGCGATGGCATCGGGCAACACCGACAGCGGCTGGCCGATGACCTCCTCGGAGCGCAAGCCGAGCATCTTCGCGGCGGCCGGATTGAACATCGAGATCCTGTGGTCGGCATTGACGGCGATGACCCCGCTTTGCATCTGCTGCACGACGTTCTCGTAGTACTGCTTCATCTGCCAGACGTTGTCGAACAGCTCGGCATTGCGCAACGCCAGCGAGATTTGGGGCAGCAGGTTGTGCAGCATGCCCAGCTCTTCGGGACCGTACATGTCGCCGGCCAGGCGCTCGCCGATGAACACCAGGCCCATGAGCTGGTCTTCCCACAGGATGGGAGCGACAAGCTCGGCGTCGAACTCGCGCAACTCCGGCAGGATGACGTCGGCCTGCTCGAGCGATTGGAAGCGCCGCACGTGCGAGCGGATGAGCAGCGTACGACTGAGCCGGACCATGGACACGACGCTGGTGCGAGCGGCGATCACCCGCGGCGTGTCCAGGGGCTCGCGGGTGCTGGCAGCCACCTGGCGCGCTGCGAGCCGGAAGGCACCTGTGGTATCGGGCACAAACACGCTCACATGGGTGGCCTGCAACAGCTCCAGGATCAGACGGGCCAGGGAGCGCGGCAGCTCCCGGCTGTCCAGTGTGCGCAGGATGGCCTCGGAGGCCTGGCCGGCGCTGCGGGCCATGTGGGCGCCCGGCAGGGCGTGCTCCAGCCGCCGCCGGATCAGCAGGTGCAGGGGCACCCCGATCAGCCCGACCAGGACACCGCAGCTCACGTACACCGCCGAGCGGTACTTCTCGTCCGCCAGGTAGGGGCCGAGCAACGCCAGCCACAGCCAGATCAAGCCGACCATGACCAGGGCCGTGAGCGCATACGCGCCCGCCCGCGTCAGCGCCACCACCGGTCGCACGATACCGTGCTTGGCGATGGCGTACGCCACAAAGGTCACCAGAACGATGTAAGCGGCCGATCCCCAGCGGCTGTAGTAGGTGTTGTGCCAGATGAGCGGCAAGGCGATCATTGTGACCAGCGGGACCAGTTGACTGATGATCATGCCGGTCAGCACGTACTTGACCTGCGCGCGCTGCAGACCCGTCAGCCGGGGCATCTTGCGGATCAGCACGACGTCCGCATAGCCCAGGGTGCCGGCGGTGAAGATGCCAAAGATCAGGAACGGCCAGTCGTACTCGACCAGCACGGTGTCGGGTGTGATCTCAAGACTGCGGTAGAGGTTGGGCGCCAGCCCCACCAGGCTCATCAGGGCGCCGAGGGCGTACAGCGTCAGGCGGGAGCGGAGCGGCGCGCCGTGGGTCTGGTCCGGGAAGATCCAGAAGAGGTCCAGACACGTGCAGATGACCAGCGCCACGACTGGATGGGTCAGGCGCAGCCACAGACCGGCCTCCGCCTGCGTATCGGCCGCCTGCAGCAGGTAGTTGAGGAAGATCCACAGCGCCACTCCGCCGGCGTGGATGGCGAACAGCCGGTGCCACGCGCGGTCGGGCGCACGGCTGTAGACGGCGATCGCCAGGATGGCGCTTGCCAGCGAGCTTGCGATCAACACCAGGCTGTCCAGGTCGGGCATGATGGGATCGCCTTGTGCGGCTTCCCCGGCGCCGCCGCCTGCGCGGCGGCGTCAGTGGTACTCAAAGCGGCGAATCAACAGGCAGGCATGGGTGCCGCCGACGCTGTGTGAGTTGAGCATCACGGTCTCGACCCGCGCCCGCCGCGCCTCGTGGGGCACGTAGTCCAGGTCGCAATCCGGGTCCGGCTCGTCCAGGTTGATCGTCGGGGGCACCAGCCCCGACTGCATCGCCAGACACGCGGCCGCGATCTGCCAGCCCCCGCCCGCGGCAAACGGTTGGCCGGTCATGGACTTGATCGAACTCATGGGCACATGGTAGGCGCGCTCGCCCATGACCATCTTCACCGCGTTGGTCTCGGCCACGTCGTATTGCTTGTTGCCAATGCCATGCGCGCAGATGTAGTCCACTTCGTCCGACGCCATCTTGGCCTGCAGGAGCGCCTGGCGGAAGGCCCGGGCGAGTTCCTCCCCGTCCGCCTTGGCGAGCAGCAGATGATGGGCCTCGGTCGTGGCCGCATAGCCCATGACCTCGGCGTAGATGCGCGCCCCGCGGTCCATGGCGTGTTCGGCGGTCTCCAGCACTACCGCCGCACTGCCCTCGGAGAGCACCAGGCCGTCGCGCCGCTGGTCGTAGGGACAGCACGCCGCCTGCGGCGGGTCATTGCGTTTGGTGAGGACCTTCTGCGCTGCCAGCAGGGACATCCCCACCTGGCTCAGGCACGCCTCGGCGGCGCCGGCCACCATCACGTGCGCTCGCCCCGACCGCAACAGCGCCGTGGCGCTGTTGACGGCATCGAGGGTCGCCACACAGCCGACACCCGTCGTCGTGTTCGGGCCCTTCATGCCCAGCTCGATGAAGACATTCGCCGTGCCGGCGTGGGCTGCCATCTCGCTCGGGGCCATCAAGTCGAGCCCCTCAGTGCTCATCCGCTGCTGGTGCAGGAGCGCGTACACCTCGTCACCGATGCTGCCCTGCCCGGCCATGGTCGTGCCGAAGATGGCGCCCATCTTGTACGGGTCCACGCGCCCCGGGTCCAGGGCGGCGTCACGCATGGCCAGTTGCGCGGCGGCCACGGCGAAGTTCGAGAACTTCCCGCTACGGGCCGCGTGCTTGGGGGCGCGGAACTCGGTGGGGTCGAAGTCGCGCACCTCGCCGCCGATCTTGCAGTAGATCTGCGAGGTGTCGAAGCCGCGGATCCAGTCTATGCCCGACCGGCCCTCAGTCAGGGCGTCCCAGAAGGGGCCCACGCCGATGCCCACCGGCGTGACGACTCCCAGCCCGGTAATGACGACGCGTTCGCGCGGTGTGAGCAGACTAGCGTGCATGGCAGTGCGGCATCCTCGTTCCCGGCAGGTAGGCGGCCCGACAGGCAACAACACATGACCGTCAACGTGCGTCGCGGCTGCCGTGCGGATCGCCCCAGGATGTCACCACGGACCCGGCCGGGCCGGACAACGGCCCGGACGCGGAACGAGACTACCAGGTATATGTCGCCTCGAAGCTATGCGTATCGGAGCCACCGTACGTGGCCCCGAAGATGTTCTCGTTCCAGTCCTGGACGTAGGCGTAGTTGACCGACCAACCGTCTTGGTTCCAGCCTACACCCGCCGACAAGCCGCCCTGGTTGCTGCCCACGCGGAGGGCCAGGCTGTCGCCGAGGCGCGCCTCGCAGCCAACCCGTACGCCCGCCTCGGCGTTCTCCACGGCGCCCAGGTGCATGCTCAGTTGCTGCCACTCCACCGCCGCCAGCACCCGGTCAGTCACGCGGTAGGCCACCCCGACCACAATCTCCTCGGAGTGAGAGGTGGCGTCCACGGGCGTGGCTCCGAACACCGCGCCGCTGCCGGTCACGCTCTCGTCATAGCGGTCGTAGACGGCCCCGATCCAGCCGCGGTCGCCCAGTTCATAGACCGTGCCAATCCGGCACCCCCAATCGGCCTTCGACTTCAGATGCGCCAGCGGGTCCGGGGCCCCCGGGACGACCACGCCCATGCTGTTGTGGAAGAGAGGCGAGACCGCCACGCCGGCCAGCCAGTGGTCGGTCAGGCGCCGGCCGTAGTGCAGCGAGATGTCATCTTCGCACATGGACAACTGGGCCGGCGTACCGAAGCCGGCAAACGGCGCGTCATTGCTCCCCAGGTGGAAGAACGAGATCTGTACGCCCTGGCGGTTGGACTGCAGGGGCATGGCGAACGACGCCTGCTGGCTGTTGAGGCGCAGGCCGCCGTCAAAGCTCGTGACCGACCCGCGCAACACTGCGGACTCATCCGTCAGCGCGCCGGCAAAGGCCGGGTTGGCAAAGCCCGCATCAGGGATGCAACTGGAGAAGCCGCCCATGCCGACCAGACGAGTCGTCGTGGCCGTGGGCAAGGCAAAGGGGTGTGTGGCGGCGTACATGTCGAGCTGCGCCGCCGCCGGCACGGCAATCACCAGCAGTAACAACAGGACCCACAACGTTGCAGTGCGTGAGGGCATCACGGACCTGGCCTCCTGTGTCGTAGTGCTGCGAAAGGCGTGTGGCCCAGCCCAGAACTGGCCCACCCGCCGGCTGTTGTCGTTGCGTC
>CAZZDO010000206.1:0-2493 GCA_964653205.1 uncultured Armatimonadia bacterium
GGCCAACGCGGATGACATCGAGTTGAGCGTGCTGAAGAAGCCGTCGCTCATCGTCTGCAGCGAGGGCAGACTGATGGCGCTGGCCGTGCCGCTGGTATCCACGCCGTACGAGGATGACGTGACATACCAGTACGGACCGTGGACCTCGGTCGGCGCGTACTCCAACTGGTGGATGAGCTTGCGCTCCACGCCGAAAGCGATGGCGTACGGCAGGAACTTGTCCACGATCTCCTGGGCGCGGGCGATTTCGGCGTACCGGCGGACATTCGCCAGATACTCGCGGAAGGCCTTCCACCGGGCGCGCTCCTGGGCGCCCAGAACCGTCCGCGCCGGCATGAGCCGCGCGAAGGAGCCCACGATGATGGCGGCCATCACCGCGGTGACGATCGCGCCGGTCGCGCTGACCAGATGCCACAGGCCGCCGGGGTTCAGCGCAGTGGCGTACAGCAGGCCCACCACGGCGGCGACGGCCGTCAGGGCGTTGCGGTTGCCACTGACGAGCGCCCACCCGCACCCCAGGGCCACCAGCCCGGCCAGAGCGCGGATGACAATGTGCCAGGCGCCAGGAATCACGCCGGGGTCGAGGTAGAACATGGCGACCAGCACGGCCGCAGCGAACGCATAGCCGGTGTAGGCGTCGCGGGTGTGGTTGGGGCCGACGCGGAAGAACCCGTAGGCGACCGTCTGGTCGTACATCTGCTGCTGCATCTGCTGGGCGGTGGTGTAGAACTTGTCGCGCAAGGAACTGAGCCAGATTGTCTGGCCGACGTCACGGGGACCGTCAAAGCCGAGACCACTCAGGCAAGTCAGTTCGAACTGCTCGGCGGTCTCGGGCCAGGCCAGGAGCGTCACCCCGGCGTCGCGGTCCCGACCGGGGATCTCCTGGACGCGTAGGTAGCCCTGCGCCGCCAGGTCCATGATCGTCGCCACGACTTCCTTCATCCCGGCGCGTTCGTCAATGAGCGTGCCGGCCAGGGCGGGGGAGAGGGAAGAGGGCGGGTCGGTGATGTGGGGCACCGCCTCATCCACGTGCGGGTCCACGCCGTGCTCGCTGTAGTGCACGAGCATGAACAGGAAGAGGCCGAGCAGCGTGAGTGCGAGAACGAGATTGATGAGCCCGCCGTTGAGCAGCCGCGCGACCGAGAGGGTCTGGGGCAGCCCGCACCTGGGGAAGCGCACCCGCACTTCCAGCGCCTCGCCCGGCGGGACCTCGACGGCTCGGAAGGTGATGCGGTTGTCGGGATTCACCCGCAGGTCGCTGGTCGAGCCGTAAGCGTAGCAGATGGCCTTGACGTCCGCGCCCGGCGGCAGCGACGACGGCAGGCGGATGACCACCGTCACGAGCTTCACCTTGGCCACCCGGTCGGGGAAGAGCGTCTTCCAGTAGAGCTGCTCGCGGTCGGAGCCATGGTCCAGCGCCCCGTGGACTTTGTACCTGAGGCGGAAGCGGACGTGCGTGCCGTCGTAGGGCGGGTCGCTTTCTTCGCGGCTGCGCCACTTGACCTGCAGCTTGTCCCCCGTGCGCTGCACGACGTACTGGCCGCGGTGGGCCACGCTGCCGCGCACGTAGTCGCGGGCCCCCTCCGAAAGCTGGATGTCGCTGTAGTGGTCCACGCGCGCCAGTTCCAGGTCGCGGTAGCCGCCGTTCCAGGCGCCGGTGAAGACGTACTCCTGGTCCTCGGTGACGTCCAGCACACCGTCCGGCTGGACGGCGATGTTGACGTCAATGCGGTCCCAGTACAGCGACCGGGCTTGCAGGCCGGCGACCGGCAGAAGCATGAAGCACAAGAGACACACAGAGCGGCGCATGATCCCTCCGGGCGGGCGCGAGTGGGTGTGTCAGGGAACCGTCGCGCGAATGATACACCAAGAGCAGGCGCGATGCCATCACGTCTGTGTCACACGCGGCGAGTTCACGGCGGCGTCGGCGGCCGGCTTGACCAAGGCCTGTGCCGGCCCGTATAATGGCCGCGGGTGCCGGAGTGGCGGAATGGTAGACGCACGGGACTCAAAATCCCGCGAGGCTCAAACCTCGTGTCGGTTCGAGTCCGACCTCCGGCACCAACCTTCAATCTCCCCCGGGGCCATGCCCACCGCTAGCGATTTCGAGCCGACCCTCGCCGCCGTGCGCGACCTCGTCGCGGCCGACAGCGCCCCTGCCGCACGCCTCCAGACCGTCGTCGCGCTCATCCACGACCGCCACCCATACTACGAATGGCTGGGCCTGTATCTGCTGCGCGGCGACATGCTGGAGCTGGGGCCCTACGTCGGAGCGCCCACGGAGCACACCCGCATCCCCGTCGGCGTCGGCGTCTGCGGCACGGCGGTGGCCGAACGGCAGAACCAGATCGTCGTGGATGTGCGGGAGTTGAGCAACTACCTGGCCTGCAGCGCCGCGGCTCGCTCCGAGATCGTCGTGCTGATCTGGGACGGCGACCGGCTCCTGGGGCAGATTGACGCCGACGGTGACGAGGTCGGCGCGTTTGCGGAGGC
>CAZZDO010000206.1:2593-8622 GCA_964653205.1 uncultured Armatimonadia bacterium
GGCTCCTGGGGCAGATTGACGCCGACGGTGACGAGGTCGGCGCGTTTGCGGAGGCGGATGAGGCGTTCCTGGAAGCGGTGGCGGAGTTGATTGCGCCGGTCGTTGTGCAGTATCTGGCGGCCGGCTGACTGCCGCTGACAACCCACTACACCCGCGTGGCGCGGGTGAACCCAATGAAGGGGGCATGGACGATGTGCAAGGATGAACAGCAGGAGGCGACGGACGAGGTCGAGAGTCTGAAGTCTACGGTGGAGGAGCTGCAGGGCAGGATCGCCAAGCTCGAGGAGTTCGTGAAGGAGGCGACGGGAGGAGACAAGAGCGCACCAGCCCTCGTCTGCAGTTCGCTGACGTTGCAGGACTCGGACGCCCACAAGCTGCTGGAGATCGTCCCCGTGAAGCCGCGCAGCGCCAGCATTCGCATCTGGGGGTACCGCGACGATCCCGACCCCGACAGCGACACCCTGATCGGCAGGGAGATCGCGTCCTTCGGCCATTACGACCCCCAGGATGGTGAGGCCTACGGCAAAGACACCGATGTGGCGGGAATGGTCATCCGGCACGGCGGGAAGGAAGTCGTACGGCTCGGGTCGGCCTGGGTTGCCGCCGAGAACCCCTACGACGCCTTCACGACTCGCCTGCGATGCCACAACGGCTATCTGCTAGAGTTCCGGGGCCGATGGCCGGAGGAGGTCATCACGCTGACAAACCCGGCGACCAACAGGCGGTTGCTTACCATCGGGGGTCCGCAGTAGCACGCCCTTCGTGCACAGGGCAGCTTGACCAAGGGCGTTCCTGTCACCGCCGGGGACAGCCCCGGATGCGCCTCGGGACAGCCCCCTACCGCCGCCTTACAGTGAACTTCTCCACCATCGCCACCGGCAGGTAGCTCTCCTTGGCCTTCCGCAGCCCCGGGTCGCCCACGTCCTGCTCGCGGTTGACGAACTCCCACGCCGCCCACTCGTGCCGCAGGAACTCCTGGTTGATGACCTGGAACGCCCCGTGCAGGTCCGGGCTGGCCTTCTCGATGTGGATCACCACCGTGTTGTCGTTGAGCGGCTCCCCCAGCGTGAAGGCCTGCACGCGGCCGCGCACCAGGATGGCCCCGCCGATGATGCCCAACTCGTCCAATCGCTCCAGGATCTCCTTGACCGCCCGGGCCTCGGCGCGCAGCGACGAGTACAGGTCACAGTGCTTGTCGTCACACCACAGGTCCTGCAACTCCTGGTAGGCCGGCACGAGGTCGGGCGTGAGGCGCCGGTATTCGTAGGGAAAGCGCTTGCTGAACTGCCGCACGTGGCGCACCTTCTCCGGGTAGCGGTCTTCCGGCAGCTCGATCAGGTCACGCACCCGGTAGACGTAGTCCCAGTCGTCGCGGTCGCTCTCAATCATCCACTCCTCGTCGCTTATCCCCAACGCCTCCAGTTGCGCCCGGTCCGCGCGGCAGAGCTTGGCGTCATGGCCCTCACGTTCCAGCAGTTCGAGTGCCTGCCGGACGTGCTCGGCGGAGGCGCCCTCCCCCAGCGGCGGCAGCACGAAGCTGTCGTCCGGGTCCGGACGCCATGACAGGACGCACACCACGCCATCTTCGAACTGCGTCACCTGCGCGCCGTAGGCGTGGCGCCAGATGTACAGGTTGGTGAAGGTGAACTCTGACGTTCGCGGCTTGAGGCCCGCGAAGAGCGCGTCGAGGGTCGGCTTGTGCGGCAGCGCCAGCGGGGTCATCTCGGGAAACAGGGGGAGGTCCAGGGACATGTTGCGCTCCTATCGTTGGGTGCGCCGTGCCAGTTGGCTGCCATGGGCGGCATGACCTGCCTGCGGAGGAAAGCGGCGGAGGGCTTGTATTCCCCCGCACTCGGGGGATATACTGGCCTTGTCGCCGGGGGGACAGGAGTCCGTGAAGGAGGCCCACCATGCCCGAGTTCATGAACCCGTTTCCGGGAATGACGCCGGACCGCAAGATGACGGCAGGCGAGTTGACCCGCGCGATCCGGCTGACCATCGCCGCCGAGCACGAGGCCATCCACCTGTATGAGGCGCTGGCCGACGCCTGCGAGGACCCGCTGGCCGCCGAGGTCCTGCGCGACATCGCCAACGAGGAGAAGGTCCACGCCGGGGAGTTCCAGCGGCTGCTGAACGTGCTGCTGCCCGACGAGGAGAAGTTCCTGGCCGAGGGCGCCGCCGAGGTGGACGAGATGCGCGAGGAGAGCGGCTCGGGCTAGCGCGCCCCGCGGCCCGTCGCGGTTCTCCCCGGTAGTCTCTCTGCGTTCCCCTGGCGCCGGCCGGGGGGTTTGCGTGGCGCCTGCCGACGCTTGCCCCTGCTCGCCCCTAAAGTCCCTCTGAACCCCGCCCGATATATGCCACGATCGAGCAAGCATTTCGTCACACGAACCGTGGCATGCCGCGCCGCCGGAGGAGCCAGCCTTGCACGTCCTTGTAGCTTCCCACGACGACCTTACCCGCCGCGCCGCGACCTCACTGCTGCACGAGTTGGGCCATGAAGCAGTCAGCGTCAGTTCCGGAACCGGCGCCTGGCATGTCCTGAACTCCGAAGACCCGCCCTCGCTGGCGCTCGTGGAGTGGGACCTGCCCGGAACCGAGGCGCTGGGCCTGTGTTCCCGCCTGCGCAACCGGGAAGACGCGCCCTACGTCTACCTCATCGTGATGGGGAAGGCGCAGTACAGCAACGAGGCCCTGGCCGCCCTGGAGGCCGGGGCTGACGACTACCTGCCGCACCCTCTGGACCCCTGCCTGCTCCGGTTGCGCCTGCGGGCCGCCGAGCACATCGTGGCGCTCCATGATGACTTTCGCAGTTCCCGGGAGGCGCTGGAGTACAAGTCCACCCACGATGCCCTGACCGGCACGTGGAACCGGGGCGAAGTGATCGGCATCCTCGAGCGCGAGGTGGCCCGCAGCCGTCGCGAGGGCTGGCCGGTCTGCGTGGTCATGATTGATGTGGACCACTTCAAGAACATCAACGACACGTACGGCCACCTGATGGGGGATGCCGCACTGCGCGAACTCACGGCGCGGATGCTCGATTCGCTCCGGCCCTATGACATCATGGGGCGCTACGGCGGCGAGGAGTTCCTGGTGGTGCTGGGGGGGTGCAGCCCGCGCAACGCGGCGGCGCTCGCGGAACGCCTGCGGGAGTTGGCCGCCGCCCGCCCGGTGCGCCTGGCGGATGAAGAGGTGACCGTCACGATCAGCCTCGGAGTCGCCAGTTGGAACGCCAACGAATGCGGCGATATCCAGTCGCTGCTGCGCGCTGCCGATGTCGCCCTCTACAAGGCCAAGCGCGAGGGCCGCAACCGCGTCCAGACGGCCTGGGACGCCCGGCCACCCGCCGAGGAAGCGGCCGACGCGGCATAGTCGTTGCGGGCTGACGGGAGGCTACTCGTCCGCCTCGCAATCCCCTCCAAGGGCATGCGCTCAGGCTCCTCTGTCCCGTTCCAGAGCACGGGACAGAGCCCTGAGCGCCTTTTTTTCGTCTACCGCCAGGCCCTACTTAAGCCCCGCCTCGATCCCCGCGGCGATGGCATTCGCCATCGCCGCCTGACCGTTGGCGCTGGCGATGAAGGCATCGTCGCTCGCATAGCTGAGCGTCACCATCTCGATGAGCACCACCGGCACGCGCGAGTAGATCGAGCCGGTCAACGCGCCCTGCTTGCTGCCGATGTACGTCGCCTTGTCCGTGCGCAATCCCTTCGCCTTCACCTTGCCCGCCAGCGCGCGAATGATCACCGGGTACATGGCCTTGGCGACGCGCGTGCTGGACGCGATGACCTGCCGGCTCGGTCCCGTGACGCCCTTCACCGTACCCGCACGGTCGGGGTAGTAGACGGCCAGCCCCGGCCCGCCCCCCGAATCGCAGTGCAGTCGCACCGCCAGAGCGGCCCCGGCGGCATTGGCGATCTCGGCCCGTCGCCGGTTTGTGACCGTCTCCTGCAGTTGGCTCTTGGTCATGATGACGCGCGCGCCCCGCTCCTGCAACTGCGCCTTGAGCTTGAGGGCCACCAGCCAGTTGGCCCGCAGTTCGCTGATCTTCTTTCCCCGCGCTCCCGACCCGTTCTCGGACGGGTGCCCCGGATCCAGGCAGATGACCTTGCCCGACAGGCTGCCCGGCGCGGGCATGGTGACGGTAGGCACGACCATGAGGGCGGCAATCGGCAACAACCAGCGCATGGCTCCATCCCTGTGCGTCGAATATGGGGCGGCCGACGGGTCCGGCCCCTAGTGTTGGTGCTGCCGGATGAACTCGGCGTTGCGCTTCTCCAGGGACGACAGGCGCCCCTCGGTGAAGCTCGGGTCTTCACGATACCACGACTTGCCGCGGAAGTAGTTGCGCAGATCGGCCCGCTTGAAGGGCCGGCCGTGCCGCGCGTAGATCTCGTTGCGGGCGATGTCGAGTTGCCAACTGCTCAACCCGCGCAGGTCACTGCTCGTGACCTGGCGGCTGGAAGAGAAGGGCAGCACATACCCGCCCGAGGTCCCACTGGTGCGCCGTCCCGAACTCGACGAGCTGGTCATCCTCCCCCGGCCCCTTTGATACTGGGCGATGAAGTCGGCGTTGCGCTTCTCAAGTGACGACAGGCGCGCCTCCGAGAACCGCGAGTCCTCGTGGTACCACCACTGGCTACGGAAATACCGGCGCAGATCGGCGCGCGCGAAGGGCCGTCCGTGCACGGCGTAGATCTCATTGCGCAGGACATCGAGTTGCCACGCGCTCCGGCCCGCGAGGTCCGAGGTGGTCAGGGCGCGCCGGGAGCCCAGGGGCACGTAGCGGCTCGCCGTCGGGGTCGGCTTGGGGGCCGGCGCCGGGGGCTTCGGGGCCTCCGTGCTTGGCACGGGCGCAGGCGATTCGTCCGTGCCCGTGGTCGGGCCCCCGGTGGGCGCGGGCTCAGGCGTGGGCCGGGACGTGCCGCTCTCGGTCGGCTCGTCTTCCTCGACGGCCCGGGCCCCGGCCGCGACCGACTCCGGCGGCGCCTTGGCATCCTCGGTGGGCTGTTCCGCGGCCTTCGTCTGCTCCTGGGCGGGGGGCAGCTCGAGCTTGATGCGCGGCAGTCGGCTCGTGATGAAGCCGCAGCCGGACAGCGCCACGGAAATGAAGAGCACGCCGAGGCACAGCAACACGATCTGACGCATCCTGGCTTCCTCCGGTTCGGGTGGGGTGAGGCGCCGGCCTATTCCGGCTGCCCGCCCCGCATGCTGAACTCGTGGGTGTGGCGGGCGCACAGCCCGGGGCGGCCCAGCACCTGCGTGCGCATCGCCGCCCGGTGGGTGCTCGACAGGTGCAGGCGGCACTCCGGGTCTTCGCAACCGGTCTCGCCGCTAAGCCGGTAGAACACTGCCTGCATGAGGTAGCCCTTGCAGACCTCGTTGACCCGGGGGTCACCGTAGCCCAGGGTCTGGTCGGCGAAGGTCTTGTCCACGTCGTCCTCAACGCCGAGCAGCGCCAACTGCTGGCGCATGAAGTGGTACTGCCGCGGCAACTCGAGGGCCTCGACGAGGCCGCTCGTGGAGATGATGTTCGGCACGCCCAACACGGCGGCCCGCAGCCGCAGGTAGCCCTCGTTCTCCCGCCAGACCCCCAGGTAGTTGGCGGTGAACACCACGTGCAGGTCGAACAGCTTCGCCTCGGCCGCGTCAATCAGCAGCCCCAGCACCGACTGTAGCGCCAGGGCCTCGTACACGACATCCAGGCCCCGGTCCTCCGGCGCCACTGCCGGCAGGCGATGCCGATCCTGCGGCCGCACCAGGTTGTCCACCTCGGCCCGGCGCAAGTGCTCCGCCAGTTCCGCCACCAGGGCCTCTTGCTGCGCGGAACTGAACCGCGCCAACTGGTGGGTCAGGTAGTCCGTCCGCACCACGACATGGGCGTGCGGCAGGCGCGCGGCCAGCCAGTGCGCCAGTTCATCCACATCGAGACCGGCGCTGTCGGGGTCGTCGTAGAGGTACACCGTATCGAGTTGCGGATGCTTCACGGTGCGTCTCCGAGCAGCCGCCGCCGCGCTTCGTCCATCGTCACGCCC
>CAZZDO010000207.1:0-8605 GCA_964653205.1 uncultured Armatimonadia bacterium
CGCCGAAGATCCGCGCCATGGAGATCATCGAGGAACTCGAACCGGTCCGCCGCGGTCCGTATGCCGGGGCGGTCGGCTACTTCAGCTTCTCGGGCAGCATGGACACCTGCATCACGCTGCGCACGATGGTCGTCAAGGGCGACACCTGCTACTTCCAGGCCGGCGGCGGCATCGTGGCCGACAGCGAGCCGGACGCCGAGTACAACGAAACGCTGATGAAGATGGGCGCGCTGCTGGACGCAGCGCGCATGGCGGAGCAGGGGCTGGTGTAGCGGAGGTTGGTGGTGGGACGGGTCGCGCTCTGGTGAGCGCTCCTACACCCGTCCCCGTCTTGAGTCCTCTGCGACCACCCGCCCCCATGGTAGGTGTAGGAGCGCTCACCAGAGCGCGACCTCCGTAAGCATAGATAGGGAGCCGAACATGCTCATCCTTCTCGACAACTACGACAGCTTCACCTACAACCTCTACCAGTACCTCTCGGAACTCGGGGAGCAGGTCGAGGTCTATCGCAATGACAAGATCACGGTGGAAGAGGTCGAGGCCCTCAAGCCTGACCGCGTCGTCATCTCGCCCGGGCCGTGTACGCCGAACGAGGCCGGCATCTCGATGGAACTCATCCAGCACATGGCCGGCAAGGTGCCGGTGCTGGGCGTGTGCCTGGGGCACCAGTCCATGGGCCAGGTCTTCGGCGGCAACGTGGTCCGCGCCGGGCGGCTGATGCATGGCAAGACCTCGCCGATTCACCACGACGGCAAGGGGCTCTTCGCGGGCGTACCGAACCCCTTCGAGGCGGTGCGGTACCACTCGCTGCTGGTGGAGAAGGAGAGCCTGCCGGACTGCCTGGAGATCACGGCGGAGAGCGACCAGGGCGAGATCATGGGGCTGCGCCACAAGGAGTTCGTGGTCGAGGGCATCCAGTTCCACCCCGAGTCGATCATGACGCGGGTCGGCAAGGACCTGCTGCGGAATTTCCTGAGGATGAACGCGTAGGCGGGTGCGTCCTCGCACCCGCGCCGTGCGGGTTCGAGACGAACCCGCCTACGCGCGACGAGTACCCATGTTCGACTTCGATGATCCCTGGTGGCTGGTCTCGGTCATCCTCGTCGTGATCCTGTGGATCATGGGGGCGGTCATCCCGGTGCGGATGGTGGCCCCGGCGGTGTCGCAAGCCCAGCACTTCGTAGACATGGACGAGAGCCCCGAGGAGGACCTGCCGCCCCCGCCCAGGCCGCCGAGCCTCGTCCTGCCGGTGCTGGTGTTCCTCGTGAGTCTTGGGGTCGTGGCGCTCGCCATCCGCAAGCGCATCGCCGAGCCGGAGGGCGGCAACCGCTGGACATGGCTGGCCTGCGCGGCGGGGCTGTCGGGGTTCTGGGGGATTGTGTTGGTGTTGATGACGATGAGGCTGCGCTAAGGCCGCGTAGGCCCGCCGGTCCTCCGGCGGGCATGTGCGCCGGGGACCGGCGCACCTACGCGATGGAGGACGGCATGTTACAGCAAGCCCTGACCAAGGTCGTTGTCCGCGAGGACCTCACCGCTGCTGAAGCCGAGGGGGCGCTCAAGGAGATCATGTCCAGCGAGGCCGGCGAGGCCCTCATTGGCGGCTTCCTGGTCGCCCTGCGGATGAAGGGCGAGACCGCCGACGAGATCGCGGGCTTCGCCCGGGCCATGCGCGCCAACTGCGTGCCGGTCACGCCGACTGTCACGGGCCTCGTGGACACCTGCGGCACCGGCGGGGATGGGTGCGACACGTTCAACATCTCGACGGCCGCGGCGTTCGTGGCGGCCGGGGCGGGCGTGCCCATCGCCAAGCATGGCAACCGCGCCGTGTCCAGCCAGTGCGGCAGCGCCGACGTGCTCAAGGAACTCGGCGTCAACATCGAGCTGCCACCCGAGGCCGTGGCCGCCTGCCTTGACGAGGTCGGGATCGGCTTCCTGTTCGCTCCGGGGCTGCACCCGGCGATGAAGTACGCCATCGGCCCACGCCGGCAGCTCGGCATGCGGACCGTCTTCAACATCCTCGGCCCGCTGACGAACCCCGCGGGGGCGAAGCGCCAAGTCATCGGCGTCTTCGACCCGGCGTTCGCGCCGCTGATGGCTGAGGCCCTGCGGACCAACGGCTCCGAGCATGTCCTCATCGTGCACGGCGAGCCAGGCCTGGACGAGATCTCGCTCTGTGGCCGGACGCAGGTGACGGAACTGAAGGATGGGGCAGTCACGCGAACCGAGATCACCCCGGACGATCTCGGCCTTTCCCCCTGCGCGGTCGAGGACCTGACGGGCGGCGCCCCGGCCGCCTCGGCGCAGATGCTCCGCGACGTCCTCGCCGGCAAGCCCGGCCCGCACCTGGACATCGTGCTGGCCAACGCCGCGGCGGCGATTGTCGTGGCCGGGCGGGCGGAGAACCTCGCCGACGGTGTCGCCATCGCGCGCGAGTCGGTCGCCTCAGGAGCGGCAGCGGCGAAGCTGCAGGCCCTGCAGGAGTGCTCCAACCGGGCGTAGGGTCGTGCCAGTTCAGGCCGCGGACGTGCGGCCCACTGTAGGGCGGGGGCTTGTACCCCGCCCCGATTGGCGATCACTGAACGGATGGGCGGGGTACAAGCCCCCGCCCTACAGGACGGCCCCTCAGTCCTCGTCCAAGGCGCCCTCGGGAATGTCCAGCGTCCACACCTCGCTGGTGAGCTTCTCGGCATAGCCCCCGTACAGCCACAGCTTGTCCTGGAACACCACCACCGAGTGCTCGTGGCGGTTCTTCCAGATGACGTTGGACTTCAGCTCCGTCCAGTGCTTGCCGTCCTTCGTGTACCACACGTCCCCGAAATTGCCATTGGTGCGCGACCAGCCCCCCAGCACCCACATGTGGTTGCGGTAAACGACCAGCGAGAACCACTGGCGCGGCGCCCACGGTGCCGCGGCCGTGACCTGAGTCCAGTTGACGCCGTCCTCGGAGCACCAGACATCGTTGTGGAGCACCGTCTCCGGGGCCCAGCGCCCGCCGCCCATGAGCCACATCTTGCCGTCGAACACGACGCACTGGGCGTTCGTGCGCTTAGGCCAGGCTGCCTGGGCCGTCTCCAACTTCCAGTCCCGGCCGTCCGTGGAGGACCAGACGTCGTTCTTGAGCGTCAGGTCGGTATCCTCGTAGAAGTTCTCCGTCCCGCCGAAGACCCACATGCGATCCTTGAAGACGGTGAAGCAGGGCGCCACGCGGGGGCACCAGCCGGCGTGCTCACTCTCCAGCGTCCACTGAGCGCCATCGGGCGAGGACCAGACCGCGTTGCTGTTGTCTTTGCCCGGAAGCTTGCGCCCGCCCATGAACCACATCTTATCGCGGTAGACGAGAGCGACGGACAGATCGCTATGCTCCCAGGGCGCGACCTCCACGGTGCGCGTCCACGTCTGGCCATCCGGGGACTTCCACACATCGCGCGGGTTGGGCTGCTTGGCGTCGAACCACCCCCCGAGGATCCAGAGCTGGTCCTGGTAGACGAACTCGCCCTGGGAGTCGCGCGCCTGCCATTCGGCCTGTGGGTTGACCAGCACCCAGTCCGGCCCTTGCCTGGTTTGACTCATGGCACACCCCGCTGCAGTCAGGATCGTGAGAGAGACCAATAGCGGCCGTAACATGACTTCGCCTCCCCGGTGTGAAGGTCCTTGCGTGGGTCAGGCGGATCAGCGACAGAACGGCTAGCCCCCCGGCCGCCCCACCAGCGTGTGCTTGATGCCGCCGACCCAGCCCTCGGCGACCTGGCGCGACTGCTCGCCGTAGACTTGCGCGTCAGCGGCGGTCGCCGTGATGACGCCCTTGCCCCCGGCCAACACCTTCCAGCCGCCCGTGACCTGCTGCACGGTAAGCTGGGAGAGCTTCACCGGCCGGACCAGCCAGCCCTTGAGCACTGAGACAGCCTGGTTGGCGCGTTGGGAGGCCTGGCTGGTGGCGCCGGGGATGTAGACGGCGATCTGACCATTGATCACCACGGTGGCATAGCGACGGCCATTTGCGGTCGTCGAGCCGGCCGTGACGGTGGCCCTCAGCAGTTGCGGCGGCGCTGCGGCCTCGACCTCGGCGGCCGTAGCTGGCTGCAACTCGCCCCGCACGCCGGCCTGCACGGCATGCTCCAGGTCGGCGTGGGTCCAGTTGAACCCCACCGGCATCTGGAAGGCCACGGCTTGCATCTTGCCGTTGTACGGGAACTTGACCAGCGATGAGCCGTTCAGCTCGATGGTCATGCAGCGGTGGCCGGACTGTTGCCAGGCCCGCGTGCCCTTGCCGCGGTCGCCGAAGTCAATCATCTCGAGCGAGACATTGGGGGCGTACTTGGTCTTTAGCCCGTTGATGAAGTCAACCGTGGCCGCCTGGCAGCCGCTGCTGACATTGATGTAGGCGCGGATCGCGACATTCTGCCGGGGCGCGCCCCACGCCAGCACCGGCACCAGCGCCAGCGCCGCGCCCATGAGCCTGCGTGTCATGATGGCTCCTCTGCGTCTCGGTGTGGCCCGCTACCCGCCCGCCGGCTTGGCCGTCAGCGTCACCTTGTCTTTGCCGCGAGCGACGATGAGCGTCTGAATGGCGCCGCCGGTGGTCTTCAGTTGCGCCAGGATCTGGTCGAGGTCCTTGGGGCACTTCACCGGCTTGTCGTCACAGCCGATGATGACATCGCCTGCCAGGACGCCGAAGCTCTCGGCCATCCCGCCGGCCTTGACCTCCGCGATGCCCGCGCCGACGCCGAAGTTGCTGTCCGCCGGGGAGCGCACGACCTTCACGCCCAGCGCAGCCTCCACCCGGTCGGCGGGGCACTCGACCGGCGGGCGGAGGACCGTGCCGGTGGTGCTGTCCGCTTCGGCCACGGAGACCACGCCGTCCGTGAAGGACACGGCCAGCCCGAGGGCCTCGCCGAGCAGTCGCAGCGGCGCGTAGCTGACGCCCTCGATCAGGCGCGGACACAGCGGCCAGGAAACCATCCTGGTGTCCGTGCCGTCGTAGATAGTGGCGGCGTGGCTGCCGAGGGTCAGCTCGACGCGCCGGGGCGGGCGAGCAACCACGATCTGGCGGTTGCCACCCCACTCGACGGTCGCACCGACCAACGCGAAGAGCCGGACGGGCGTTAGCAGCGAGCCCGCAGCCTCCAGGGCGTTGACTGCATGGGTGACGTCATTGATCGCCAGCGACACGGGCTTGGTGGTGCAGACATACCGCGGGCCGGTGACAGTCGTGCCCGCGGCCGACGTCTGCGCCGTGGGCGCCTTCTGGCCCTTGACCAGCGGGCAACAGGGGCCGTAGCCGCCGCCGGGCGGCGGCTGGGCCAGGGCGCCGGACGTCAGCGCCATGATGAGCGACACTGTCAGGAGCATGCCAAGAGCGGAGAACGCTATCAGACGCATCTGAAAACACCTCACTCGGTGTGGGTTCCGTGTACGTACGCAAGAACGGCTGTACCCCCGGTTCGGAGTTCCCATGCGGGCCAGCCGTGCCGGCACCATCGTCAATTCGCCGGCGTCCCCGCCGTCCACCTGCCGGACGTTGCCCCGCGAATCGGGGCGTGGTATAATTCGCACAGCAGAGGAGTGATCCGATGGGGCAGGAGTCTAGCGGCAATCAGCCTTCGCACGTCATCAATCAGGCCCTGGGCCTGTTGATTTTTCTCGGTGGGGTGGTCCTGCTGGTCCTGGTGTTCCTGTGGGCCTACCGGCTCTACGAGGGGCTGGACGCCGGCCTGATGCGGGTGCAGCCGGCCCAGGTGCAGCCGGCGGTGTCGGGCCTCGGGCCGTCGCAGCCGCTGCCGCCCGGCGGTCTAGCCGCCAAGCCCCAGCCGCAGGGGTCCCTGGCCTCGATGGCGGGAGCGCTGGTGGCCAAGCTGCTGATTCTGCTCGTCATGGGCCGGGTCGGGGGCCTCATCGCCAGCAAGGGCATCGGACTGGCGGTGGGGCCGCCGCGTGCGGTGGAACGCCCGACGAGCTAGGGGGTGGGGCGGACGGACCAGGCACGGCTGCACGCGATCGTGACCGGACGGGTGCAGGGGGTCGGCTTCCGCTATTTCGTGCTTGACGCCGCGCGGGAGTTGGGGCTGGCCGGCACCGTCCGCAACCTGCGCGGCGGCCAGGTGGAGGTCGTGGCCGAGGGCGAGCGAACTGAGCTTGAGCGCCTGGCGGCCGCGCTTCGAGAGGGCCCTCCGGCCGCGCGCGTGACCAACGTGCAGTTGTCGTGGGCTGAGCCGACCGGCCGCTCCGCAGGGTTCTCCATCCAGGCCTCCGGCTGAGGGCCTCTCGCGGCTGCCGCTGCCTGATGCCCACCCGCCTCCTCACTATGGCCGCCGGTGTCACGGCCCGCCGCAGAAGGGACAGCGCATGGCGCAGTCCGCTGAACGCATCCTGCTGATTGACGACGATCCGGTGCTACTGCGGGTCTGCGCCGAAGTGCTGCACCGACAGGGCTACGAGATCGTGACGGCCTCCACCGGGCAGGAAGGTCTGCAACTCCTCAGTCACCAACCCGTCGCCGCCGCCGTCGTAGACATCATCCTCCCCGACATCAACGGCCTCGACGTACTCAAGCGCATCAAGGAGACTGACCCCGACGTGGTCGTGCTGCTGGTGACCGGCTATGCGAGCCTGGACACGGCCATTGAGGCGCTCCGGTGCGGGGCGTACGACTACGTCCGCAAGCCGTTCTCGAACGAGGACCTGGTCAGGATCGTGCGGCGGGGCCTGGACCAGCGGCAGTTGGCCCTCACCAACCGGCGCCTGTTGCAGGACCTCAATGCCATCAACGAGGATCTGGTGGCCCGGGTCAGCCTCGCCACCGACGAACTGGCGGCGTTTGATGACCTCGGCCGCGCTTTCGAGCAGGCTGGCACGCCGCACCGCATGCTCGAGTCAGTGGTGCAGGCGGCGGCGCGGCTGGCCGGCGCGGCGGACTGCGGGCTCTTCCATCGCCACGTGGACGGACGCCTCGTCTGCGTCATCGCCGCCGGGCCGCACGCCGAGGAACTCAAGGGCGTGGAGCTGTCGCAGGAGCGCCTGGCGCAACTGGCGCTCGAGACTGACCGGCCCGCCCTCGAGTCGAGCCTCCTGCATGACCCCACCTCCGCCACCGGGCCGCTGGCCCTGGCGGGCTTTGCCGCCGCGATGATCGTGCCGCTGCCGGGCCTGACCGGAGCGACCGGGGCGCTCGTGCTGCTCGACGGCGCCGGGGAGTTCACCGACCATCAAGCCAGCCTGCTCAGAGTCATGGCGGCCCATGCCGCGCAGATCATCCCGGCGGTCGTCGCCATGCCTCCCGGCCCGGACGCGCCCGATGACTTCGTGGACTTGCAGGACCTCCTGGGCCGCGGTTCATGACCCCGATGGACTCCTCCTGGTGGCAGGCCTTCTTCGATCACGCCGACTCCCTGGTCCTGTCGCGGTTTCCGTCGGCCGCCGAGACCGGCGAGCAGGTCGCGGCGCTGGAGCGCCTGGTGCCCCTGCGGCCGGAGGACCTCATCGCTGACATCTGCTGCGGGATGGGCCGGCACCTACTCCCGCTGATGGCGATGGGCCACCAGCTCGTGGGCCTGGACTTCTCCCCGATGATGCTGCGGCTGGCCCGGGAGAAGTGGAGGGGCCGCGCTTTAGCCGGCCCACGGAACAACGGGCCGGCTGAAGCGCGGCCCCTCCGGCTCGTGCACGGGCCGGCTGAAGCGCGGCCCCTCCGGCTCATCCAGGGCACGGCCCAGGCCCTGCCCTTCGCCGACGCCGCCTTCGATGTGGTCCTGAACCTGTTCAACAGCTTCGGCTATCTCCCCACCGACGAGGCGAACCAGCAGGTGCTCAACGAGGCCGCCCGGTGTCTGAAGCCAGGCGGACGGTTCTTCCTCGATACCCGCAACAAGACCCACCAGATCATCTACGCACCGTACCGTGAGGCCGTGCGCGTGGAGAAGCGGGAGTACGTCATGCGCTGCCGGTACGACCGGGAGGGCCAGCGGCTCGAGTCCAACTGGTTCGACGGCAAGGACCAGTCGCGGCTGGTGCACCACGCGTCCATCCGGCTCTACGGCCCGGACGAACTCGCGGAGATGCTCGACGCGGCGGGCTTCGACATCAGCGCCCGCTACGGCGGGTATGACGGCGCGGACTTCGAGGGCTGGGAGCGGGAACTGCTGTTGCTGTGCCACAAGCGGGGCTAGTGTCGTATCAGACACGAAAGGCGAGACAGGTCAGTTGCGGGCCGCCCGGTGTCTGAAGCCAGGCGGACGGTTCTTCCTCGATACCCGCAACAAGACCCACCAGATCATCTACGCACCGTACCGTGAGGCCGTGCGCGTGGAGAAGCGGGAGTACGTCATGCGCTGCCGGTACGACCGGGAGGGCCAGCGGCTCGAGTCCAACTGGTTCGACGGCAAGGACCAGTCGCGGCTGGTGCACCACGCGTCCATCCGGCTCTACGGCCCGGACGAACTCGCGGAGATGCTCGACGCGGCGGGCTTCGACATCAGCGCCCGCTACGGCGGGTATGACGGCGCGGACTTCGAGGGCTGGGAGCGGGAACTGCTGTTGCTGTGCCACAAGCGGGGCTAGTGTCGTATCAGACACGAAAGGCGAGACAGGTCAGTTGCGGGGTGGCGCGCCG
>CAZZDO010000208.1:0-4254 GCA_964653205.1 uncultured Armatimonadia bacterium
CGAGCGCAGCCGGTAGTTGCTGCCGTCGGGCCCGTAGTAGCCGACGAGGCCGAAGCCCCACTTGGTCGGGCCGGGATGGGCCACCGCGCGGGCCGACACCGTGTAGCCGGTCCAGCGCAAGCAGGCCGAGGCGTTCTCGTCGTAGAGCGCCCCCGCGGAGTCCTGCACCTGGCGCAGGGCGGCCTGCTTGTCGGGCTGCAAGTCGCGCAGCCACAGCCCGCCCCGCGTGACCCAGAAGGTCGGCAGCCGCCCCTGGCCCGTCTCGGAGAAGTCCGTCCCGTAGATCAAGTCCCCGCTCTTGTCGCCGGCGAGGTCGTACTGTTTGGCCGACAGGTACAGGAAGCGCCCCGCGCAGTTGCCGGTCCACACGCCCAGCGAGCCGCCGTGGTACGGGTTGGCGTTGTCCTCGGCGCGGATGAGCCAGTCCTTCGGCTCGTCCTCGTCGCTGCCCCAGACCTTGCCCAGCAGGATGGTGCTCTCCGGCCGGGTGCTGAGGGCCAGGCGCAGCGACATCCACTTGCCGCGGCTGAGCTTGGCCTCGACATCCTGGATGACGCGGACTTCCGGCCCGTTGACCTTCTCCAGGTACAGCCGCCCCTCGCCCAGCCGCAGGCGGTAGTTGCGCCCCTGCGTGTCGTCATAGGCGGTCAGCCCCAGGCCCCACGGTCCCTCACCCTCGTCGCCCAGGCACTTGGTCACCACCGAGTAGTTGGCCCACGAGACGAGGTTCCAGCTATCAATCGTCACGTCCTCGCTGGTCTGGCGCAGCACCCGCGTGGCGCGTTGGGCCAGGACCCAGTCGCCGTCGAGGGGCTCCCACCAGTACGCCGTGGCGGCCGAGGCCTTGTCGAAGTCGTCGGCGAACAGGACGCGCTCGGCCGGGAGGGCCAGCGCGCCGGAGGCCGTCAGGAGAGCGAGCAGCGGGAGCAGGCGGGTCATGGGGACGTCACCCGCACGTCGTCGAAGCTGCAGACATCGTCAATGCACCACAGGCCGATCTCGCCGCCGGGGAGGCGCGGGGCGGATTCGTCGAGCGCCTCGACCTGCCACTGGGTCGGCTCGCCGGCGCGCGCCGGCCAGGCCTTGCCGCGCAGCCGCAGACCCGTCTTCTCACTGCTCAACTGTAGCTTGAGGATGTACCAGAGGCCCTTCTTGAAGGCGAAGGGCACGCCGGCAAGCTGGCGCACGTCCCCGCCGCCGGCGCGCCGGGCCAGGAACAGCGCCGTCCCGCCCGTCTGCCCGAACTGGTACTGGTCGCCCTCGCCCATCCAACAGGCGCTGAGCCCGAAGCCCTGGTTGCGGCTCCCCGCGTCGGCCTTGACGGCGACCTGGATCGTGTGTTCGGTCCACCCGGCGGCCAGGGCATACGCCGCGGCGCGGAAGCCGAGCGTGCTGCCGGCGGTGTTCTGGCGCAGGCCGGCCGCGGTGTTCTGCCACTCGCCGCCCATGAAGTACCAGTAGTTCCCGGTGGGCGCCGGCGCCGGCGCGGTGTCCGGCGTGGCGGGCGCGTTGGCGGGGGTTACGGCGAATTCGGAGAAGACCGCCGCGGCGCGACCGGTGAAGACGCCGGCGCGGCCGTAGCGCAGCGGGCGGTCGAAGTCCTGGGCGGTGATCGTCCAATCCTCCGGCTCGCGCTCGCCCAGCGCCCAGACCTTGGCCCGCAGCACGGTCACCTTGTCGAGGTTCTGCAGGTTCAGCCGCAGGCGGTAGGCCTGGGGCTTGAGTTCCAGGCGCGTGGCGGCGAGGGCCTCGGCGTCGGGACCCGACTCCCGCCACAGGGCCAGGACGCCGCCGAAGTTGCTCAGCCGATAGCAGCCCTCGCCCGGCTGCCAGTAGCCGACCAGCCCGACGCCCCACTGCCCGCTGAAGGCGGTGGGCCGGACCGTGGCGCTCACCTCGTAGTTGGCCGACAGCCGCACCAGCCGCGCCACGCCCCGAAAGGCCGGCTGGGTCTGGCGCAGCACGGAGGTCTCGTCGGCGGCCAGGGCCCAGGTGCCGCTGAGTGGCAACCACCCTTGCAGCGCGTCTTCCTGCTCGAAGGCGTTCTCATGGAGGAGCTCGGGAGGGCCGGGAGCGACCGCGGGCACGGGGGCAGGCGGCTTGTCACCGGCGGACCAGAGGGGGCCGCTGGCGGCAACGACCAGGACGCTCAAGAGGGCGATGCGCTTCATAGGACTGAATGGTGGGGAAGAGGCGCGACGGCTCTACAGCACTTCCGCCAAAGATGTGGTGGCCCGCTCGCCGGCCCCCTGGTTGGCGGCGGCGGCGTAGTCGGCCACCGCCTCGGCGCGATTCCCGGTTTCACGGGCGATGTCGGCCATGGCCACGAGGGCCTGGGGCCGCGCGGCGCCCGACTTGGCTTCATCCCGCAACACCCGTGCGGCTTCGCGGTAGTGGTAGCGGGTCACCTCATCAGCGCCCACCGACTCCGCGCGCAGGTCGGCCAGCGCCTTGTGGGCCAGCGCCCGCGGCATCCGGCTCGTGCCCTTCATGCTCAGCAACCGCCGGTAGTTGGCATCGGCCTCCGCGAAGTTGCCGCGCTGGCGCTGCAGGTCGCCCGCCGTGAGCAGGGCCTGCGCCGCCGGGGCGGTCCCCGCATGGACCAGGGCCACGTTCTCGAGGGCGGCCGCCATCAGGTCCGGGTCGTTGACACTGGCGCGGCGCCGCACGGCGTTGAGCGCGGCGACGGCGCGCGCCTCGGCCTCGCTCCGGGCGAGGACGGGCTTGGGGGGCGGCAAGGCCTTCACGGCCGACTTGTCCGGGGACGCGGGGCGATGCGCTACCCGGCGCGTGGCCGGGCGCGCCACGGACACGGGCGCCGGCGGGGTCAGGGCCACGGGCCGGGCGGCCGGGCGGGCCGGCGCCAGGATGACCATGGCCGCCGGGGAGACGATCTCCACCGGCGCGACGACCGGCAGGGAGGAAGGGCGCGGGGAAGAGTCATTGGGCAAGAGCACGTGCGCGGCCATGAGCAGGCAGGCCGCCGCCGCGGCGACACCGGCCAGCGCCGGGGCCCGGCGCACGAGCAGGACGGGAGTCGAGGGTTGGGCGCGCAGCCGCCGGAGAGTGGCCGGGGCCAGGTGCGCCGGAGCGGCGGCTGGCGACAACTCGGCCAGCAGGCGTTCCACGCGCTGCAGTCCGTCCAGTTCGTCGGCGCACTCCGGGCAGTCGGCGAGGTGCTGACGGAGTTGCTCCCGCTGCTCGGGCGGCAACTCCTCCTCCACGTAAGCCCGCAGATGACGGACGAACCTACAGCGCATCTACCTCGTCACCCATCACCTTCTCCAGCCAGACGCGCAGCTTGGCCTTGGCACGATGCACGCGCGTCTTGACCGTGTTGACCGGCAGGCGCAGGGCGGCGGCAGTGTCCTCGTAGGTCATGCCCGCCAGCCCGTGCAGCACAATGACGGAACGGAAGGGGAGCGGCAGCGCGGCGACGGCCCGGTGCACGAGTTGCTGCACCTGCCGGCGGCTCACCGACTCCAGCGGCCGGCCCTCGGCGCTGATCGGCTCGGCGCGGTGGGAAGAGATCTCCTCCCACGAGTCCGCCTGCCGGCGGCGCTCGCGGCGCAGGTGATGCAGGCACACCCGCATCGTCAGCCCGTGGATCCACGTGGTCAGGCTGGCCTCGCCCCGGAAGCGCGGCAGCGACCGCAGCACTTGCAGCAGCGCCTCCTGCGCCAGATCCGCGGCGCGCTCGCTGTCGTGCGTCATGTGGAAGGTGACGTTGAAGACGCGGTTCTGGTAGCGTTGGATGAAGGCTTCCCAGGCGCTGTGGTCGCCGGCGACACAGGCGCTCACGAGCGCGGCGTCGGCCGCGCTGACGTAGCGGGTCGCAGCCCGCTGCTGCACCCACTCGGGGGCGGCGACGAGCGCGTCCCCGTCCAGGCGCAACGTGCGCGCAGCCGTATTGGCGGCGTGTTCAGCCATCGCTTCGCTTTCGGTGGCGTTCCCCGTGGGTTGACGCAAGCTGCTCATCGGGTGTGTTGCTTTCGGTCCGGCAGAGGTTCCAATGACAGATGATACACCTTTGGCGGTGGTGTTGCCAAGGGCGGTCACAGTGAATGCTGGCGGGGGAGTGTGGGAGTCGAACCCACCCGGGACCATCTCTGACCCCACACCGGGTTTGAAGCCCGGGAGGCCCACCGGAACCCTGACTCCCCCGACCGTCGCGTAGGTGGGTGCGTCCCCGCACCCACACTTGCGGGTTCGAGGACGAACCCGCCTACGCGCCCAAGCCCCGCGCGTCCCCGC
>CAZZDO010000208.1:4354-8590 GCA_964653205.1 uncultured Armatimonadia bacterium
CCCACACTTGCGGGTTCGAGGACGAACCCGCCTACGCGCTATGGAACGAACCCGCCTACGCGCTATGGAACGAACCCGCCTACGCGCCCAATGCCCGCGCATCCCCCTCGCGCTTCGTGAACCCCACCTGGTCGAGATACTCCAGCGCCGCCAGCGCGTACTTGCGCGAAATGCCCAACTCGTCGCGCAGTTGCGCCACCGTCAGACTCCCGCGCGCCTCGATCATCCGCCGCACGTGTCCCTTGAGCGCCTCCACGTGCTCGGCATGGACCGTGACGCGCTCACCAAGGCGGACGAGCACCTCCTGCTCGACCAGCGCGGTCATCACCGAGGAGAACGTTCCCGCCGGCACGCGCAGTTCCTCCCGCAGGTCGTCTTCGGCGGGGCTGCTCAGCCCGGCCTCGTGATAGCGCGCCGCGATGCGCGCGGCGAGCTGCTGCTGGTCGGGCGGCAGTTCGACGCGGCGGTCGGCCGGGCGCAGCCGCACCTCGCGCCGCACCAGCGTGCCGTCGTCCTGCATCTGCCGCAGCAGGTGGTCGAACACCGGCCGCGGCGCGAGCTTGAGGAACTGGGACTGCAGCTCCGACAGCGGCATCCACAGGCGCGTCGGTTGCCTGGCGTAGAAGGCCTGCATCGTGGCCAGCAGGCGCCCCCGCAGCTCCGCGACGCGCTCGCGATGCAGCACTTGCCCGTCCGCCACACGCACGGCCTCACCTGCGGCCAGCATCCCCGCCAGCGCCTCCTCGACCGCCGACTGCGGCTGCCCGGTGTCCAGCACCAGCGCCTGGACGCTCTGGGGCTCGCGGGCTTGCTGCAACGTGTGCGCGATGACCTGCGCCGCATCGCCTTCCAGCTCGGCCAGCCCCGCCATGAGGTCCTCGTCAAAGCGCTTGTGGCGGGGCGGGTTGGCGTCCAGGATCGTCCCACCGCCGATGGTCATCAGCGGGGAGAACGTGCGGACGACGAAGGGGTCGCGGGCCATGGCGACCGCCGGGCGCTCGAGGGCGAACTGCACCGTGATCGTGTCGCCGGGCGCGAGGCGCTCGCGATCCAGCAGCGTCACCCGGGCGATGATCTCGTCGGTGCCCACGTGCAGGCGCACGCGCGCGCGGTGCTTGAGTTCGTCGGCCGAGGGCAGCAGGAAGAGCTGGGCGTCCAGCCGCGTGGTGGGCTGCAGCGACCCGGGGGCGGCGATGGTCTGCCCGCGCCGCAGGTCGTCCTTCTTCACGTCGGGGATGTTCAGCGCCGTGCGGCGGCCGGTGGACGACCGGGGCTCCTTGTGGCCGTGAACCTGCACGCCGCGCACCCGCGTCGCGAGGCCCTCGGGGAAGACCTCGAGCTGGTCGCCGACCTTCACCTCGCCCGACAGCACCGTCCCCGCGATGACCGTGCCGAAGCCGTGCATCGTGAAGACCCGGTCAATCGGCATGCGGAACACGCCGCTGTCCAGGCGCGGCTGCACCTGCGCCGCGAGGTCCGTGAGGGCCTGCCGCAGGGCCTCGACGCCGTCTCCCGTGACGGCCGAGACGGGGAGGAGGGGGGCGTCGGCGAGGAAGCTGTCGGCCAGGAAGGCCCGGACTTGCTCCGTCACGACCTGCAGCCGCGCCGCGTCCACGAGGTCGGACTTGGTCAGCGCCACCAGCCCGTGTCGCACGCCCAGCAGGCGGAGGATGTCGAAGTGCTCGCGCGTCTGGGCGGACACGCCCGCATCAGCGGCGATGACCAGCAGCGCGGCATCGAGGTTGGCCGCACCCGCGACCATCGTGCGCACGAGACGCTCGTGGCCGGGCACGTCAATGAAGACGATCTGAGACGCCGTAGGAGCGCCAGCATCCTGCTGGCTGGTCTTCGGCATGAACACAAAGCCCAACTCGATCGTGATCCCCCGCCGCTTCTCCTCCTCCAGCGTGTCGGCGTCCACGCCGGTGAGGGCCTTGACGAGGGCGGTCTTGCCGTGGTCAATGTGCCCGGCGGTACCGATGATGACCTGTTGGAGGTCGGTGGGTGGCATGAGAGTTGATGGTTCGGCGTCGGGTGGCGGAAGCCTCCTTGGAGCCGGGGCAGGAGACGTGGCCGAGGCGGCGAACAGGCCGATGATCTCGGCTCGTCCCGGAGACCTCCATGCACCCTTTCCCGCCCCCTGAAGGCCGCTACGACGCCATCCCCTGGGAAGACATTGACGAGCGGCGCCGCGCGCTCTTCGAGCAGTACGAACTCTGGCTGCGCCGGCGCCTGGAACAACTGGAGGCCGGGGGACGCGAGGAACGCTGGCAGCGCGACTTCGCCTCGCTGGCGGCCTACGAGCGCTCCATTGAGCCCAACCGTGAGCGCTGGCGGGACTTCCTGACGACCTGGGACGAGCCGCGCTGCGACCTGCAGCCGCGCATCGAGCACGTCGCGGAGACCGAACGGTTCCGGCTGGAGCGGGTGTGGCTGCAGGTTCGGCCGGGGCTGGAGATGGATGCGCTGCTGCTGACGCCGCACACAGGTCGCGTAGGCGCGTCGGTCCCCGACGCGCTCCCCGCCGTCGTCTGCCAGCACGGCATGAACGGCACGCCGGAGGAGGCCTGCGGGCTGGACCCGGCCGGCGATACCAACCCCTACAACTACTGCGGCGTGCGCCTGGCCGAGATGGGCTTTGTGGTCATCGCGCCCCATGAGGTCGGGGGCTTCGGGGCGTTGCAGGGCGGGGCTCATTACGTCGGCGGCAAGGCGGAGTTGCCCTTCTATGGAGCCCGCAACTTCCTGCACCGCCATGCGGTCATCCAGGGGATCAACCTGATGGGGATGGACCTGTACCACGTCTCGCGGGCGGTGGACTACCTGACGACACTGCCGCACGTGGACGCGGAGCGGATCGGCTTCTACGGGCTGTCGCAGGGCGGCACGAGCGCGCTGTGGCTGCCGGCGGCCGACACGCGGATCAAGGCCACGGTGTGCGCGGCGTTCTTCAACCATCGGCTGCCGAAGTACCTAGAGAGCGGCGGCGACAACTACACCGCGTACATTGACACGGCCGAGGAGGATCGGTTCTACTGGGGGCAGATGAACGAGTTCTCCGACTGGGAGATCCTGAGCCTGACCTGCCCGCGGGCGTTCATGGTCGAGGCCGGGCGGGAGGACAAGGCGGCGTACTGGCCGATGGTGCAGGAGGAATTCGCCCGGGCGCACGAGGTCTACGAGCGGCTGGGCGTCGGCGACCGGCTGCAGCTTTGCCTGCACGACGGCGGGCACATCAACCGGGCAGTCGAGAGCCTGGCGTTCCTGAAGAGGTGGCTGGTGGACGAACCCCTGACCGAACCGACGAGGTCGCTTTGATGCGCCAGCTCTACCCGGCGATTGCGTTGCTGGTGGCACTGGCGGCAGCGGCCGGGGCGTGGCAGGCCCTCAGCGGCCGCCCCCCCAAGGCCCCGGCAGCCGCCGAAACGCGCCAGCCCGCGCCCCGCAAGGCCGCTGTCGCCAAGCCTGCGGTCGAGGACAAGCCCGCTGCCAGCACGGCGGCCGTCCCGGCGGTGCCGGCCACCTACCGCGGCCAGATCATCCGCAAGCGCGTGCGCTACTTCCCCGAGAAGCTCCTGGCCCTGACCTTCGACGATGGCCCCAGCCCGACCGTCACCCCGCGCGTGCTCAAGGCGCTGCGCGAACATGACGCCCGGGCGACGTTCTTTGTGCTGGGCAAGTGCGCCAAGCAGTGGCCGGAGTTGGTGCGGCAGGCCGCGCAGGAGGGCCACGCCATCGGCAGCCATAGCTACACCCACCCGGCGAAGACCTCTCCGGCCGAGGCGTGCTCGCAACTGGAGCGCACCGCGGGCTTCATCGAGGCGGCGACCGGCCGCAAGCCGCAGCTCTTCCGCCCCCCGTACGGCATCACGAAGGGCAACCTGTGCGACACGGCACTCACGCAGGGCTACACGGGCGTGCTGTGGACGATCAGCTCGGCCGACTCGCGGCCCATCGGGGCCTCGGTCATCGCGCACAATGTCATCCACACGCCGAACCCCGGCGACATCGTGCTGATGCACGACGCCGAAACCCACCCGGCCACGGCGGCGGCGCTGCCGCAGATCCTGCGCGAGCTGTCGGCCGCCGGCTTTCGCTTCGTGACGCTCCCCGAACTGCTACAGGCCTGGGAGCAGTGGCAGGGCGGGGGGAAGACGACGGCGCCGCGCTGACTGTGGACCTCCTGACTGATCTCAGACTGAACTGCTGACTCGTGTGTCGTGCCGCGTGCCTTGG
>CAZZDO010000209.1:0-1133 GCA_964653205.1 uncultured Armatimonadia bacterium
CGACCACCTCCGCCGTGCGCTCCGGGTATTCCTCCTGCGGGAAGTGGCCGCAGGCATCGAGGACCGTGAGGTCGCAGCCGAGCTTGCGGGCGAGCTTGCGCCCGGCCCAGAGAGGGACGATGGGGTCGGCGGCGCCCCAGAGGACGTGCGCCGGGCAGTGGATGCTGTCGGCCAGCCCGCGTACGTCGCGCAACGGCGGGGCCTGGGCCAGCGACTGCCAGCACGCCGCCGAGCCCTGCACGCACCGGGGCCGGTAGAGGCCCTGGATGATCTCGGGCGTGATGACATGGTCGGGCGTGGCGAGGCGTTGCATCGTGCGCTCGATGTGGCCGGGGTCGGCGCGGACCTTGCCCAGCGCCCACGCCAGCAGCGGCGTGTGGGCGATCAGCCACACGAGGACGTAGCCATGCGGGGCCTGGCCCCAGTCGGCATCCACCAGCACCAGGCCGGCGACGCGCTCGGGGTGCGCCCGAGCCGTCATCAGCGACACGCGCCCGCCAAGGGAGTGGCCGACGAGGACGGCGCGCGCAATCCCCAGCGTGTCCATCACACCCACGACTTCATTCACCCAGTCGGACGGCCTGGCGCGCGGCGGGCGAGCCGAGGCCGCGAAGCCCCACAGGTCGAGCGCGACGGTGCGGTGTGTCTGCGCGAGGCAATCCTGCACGGGCCGCCAGATGCCGAGGTGTTCGGCGAAGCCGTGGATGAAGATGACCGCCGGGTCGCCCTCCCCCACCTCGCGCAGCGCGACCGGCTGCCCGAGGATGTCCACGTGTCGGGCGTCGGCGGGGAGCACGTCGGCGAGGGTGAGATCTTCGGGCTGCGGCGGTGTGCGGCTGGTCAGCATCGAGGCAAGCCAGGAGAGGCCGCCGAGGCCGGTGAAGCCGCGTAGGGTGCGGAGCCAGTGAGGGGTGTTTGACGGCATCTGATGTTTCCTCACCCCTGCCCCTCTCCCTCGCTGCGCTCCGGAGAGGGGAAAGGCAACGGCGGCGACTCCGGGCTTCGACAGGCTCAGCCTCGCCAGAGACACCGCCATCCTTTGGCGCGATGAATCGCGCCACTACTGTTCGCCGGCCATGGGCGCGATGAATCGCGCCGCTACTTTGCCCGGGCCTGGGGCGCGATGAATCGCG
>CAZZDO010000209.1:1233-8580 GCA_964653205.1 uncultured Armatimonadia bacterium
GGGCGCGATGAATCGCGCCGCTACTTTGCCCGGGCCTGGGGCGCGATGAATCGCGCCGCTACTTCTCCCGCACGAGGAAGATGCGGTCGGTGTAGACCGCCTCGACCTGCTCGGGGTTGCTCTTGGGCGCGAGCCAGAAGTACATGCCGCCCTTGAGGTCGTGGACGCCGAGGTCGAAGGTGTGGTACTCGCCGTCGCCGACCTGCTCGAGGAGGGGGGTGACGCCGGCCACGCCCGTCTTCGTTGTCGAGTCATACAGGCCAATGTCGAACGCCGGGCCGGCCTGGGCTTTCGCGTCGCAGCGCGCGACCACGTAGCAGTGCCACTTGCCCAGCTCAGTCAGGTCGCCGGGGACGGGGTACTGCGTCGCCCACTGCGGGTGGGTGGCGGGCATGCGCGTGGCCAGCCCATCGGAGGCCTTCGGGTCCTCCACGATCGTGACCCAGTTGCCCAGTCCGTGCAGCGTGAACTCGGCCTGCTGGATGTCCATCCATTCGTCGGGCCCCCGGCCGGCGACTTCGGACGGCGGCTTGGGCTCTTTGCCCGGCGGCGGGAACATGCCGCGCAAGAGGGGCTCGTAGGTGCCGAAGGCTACGCCCTCGCGGAAGCTGCCGACGCTGAACTCGTGGGCGGCCTTGATGTAGTCCTCAACCGCAGCGCTGGGGTCGGCCGGGCCAAGGAACGGTGCGCCGGTCATCGTGGCCAGGCGCTTGAAGCCCTTGTAGCGCTGGAGCCACGTGTGATCGAGCGGCATGCGCGCGCGGCGGACGCGGGCCGTCAGCAGCGCATCACCCGCCACGCGCTTGGCCGCCTCGGCGAACAGCTCCGTGGCCTTGTTCGTCGTCGCCAGGTCCATCCACGGCGAGGTGTCCTTCATGTAGCACGGGAGATAGGCGCCGGACTCGGTGAGGCGGTTCTCGAGGAGGGTCATGTACTGGCGGAGAGGCTCGGCGGCCGCGCCGTAGTAGCCCTTGAGGAACTCGGTGATGAGCGCCTGATCGTCGCGCGACGGATCCCACATCATGTGGGCGATCAGCCACGCGCGCAGTTCCGGGAAATCGCTACACGAGCAGCCCGAGTCGCCCTGCTCGAACAGGCCGATGCACTTGTGCGCGACAAAGAAGCGGATGTCCGGGCCGAGCACGCGCCAGTTGGGGTGGGGGATGATGTAGTTGGCGAAGTCGGTGACGTAGTTCCAGATGTAGAGCTGCGGGGCGATGGCGCACCAGCCCTCGATGTCGGCGCGGAACTTCTCGTTCTGTGGGCCCTCGGCGAGCGGCTGGGCCGAGGAGGCCTCGATGGAGCAGAGACGCACCATGACGTTGCTGCGCGGCTTGACGAGCTTGGGTGGCTGGCGGGTGTAGGTGTAGGCCAGCGTCTCGACGAGCGTGCCGGGGAACTCCTTTTCGAGGTCGGCGGCGACCGCGTTGACAAAGCGGATGAGATTACCCGCCTCCGTCCCCTCTTCGGCAAGCACGGCCTTGCACTTCTCGCACTGGCAGGCGCCGTGGCAGTCGTTCTGGGCGATGGAGATCATGCCGGCGGTGGGGTCCTTGCGCAGCCATTCGAGGGCCTGCTTCGTCAACTCCGCGCGCATCTCGTCATTGGTCAGGCAGAGCTGGGCGCGCTCGGCCACGCGCTTGCCGTTGATCTCACTGTACCATTCAGGGTGGTCCGCGAAGTACTTCTTGGGCGGGAGGAGCTGGTCGAAGGTGTGGCACCAGCCGAGGATGCGGTAGTGCCCGCCGTAGGCGTCGGGCACGCGCTCGAAGTGGCCGTTGCACTTGGAGCGCGCGGCGTAGATGCCCTCGAAGGCATTGCGGTAGAAGGCCTCGCGGTACTGCAGCGCGGGGACATAGCGAACGCTCAGGTCGGGGACTTCGAGCGTCGGCTTCTTCGGTGTGAACATCTCGTCGGGCCGCGAGCCCCACCAGCGCACGCCGACGACGTCCTCGAGGAAGCTGTAGACGGCGTAGAGCGTGCCGCGCGGCTGGCCGCCGAGGAGATAGAGCGTGTCCCCGGCGGTGCGCAGGATGATGCCGTCATGCTTGAGGGAGGTGAGGTCCTCGTTCGGGAAGGCGGCCTTGAAGGCGGCGGTCTGGCCGACGAGGATGAGTTTCTTGCCGGCGGGATGGGCGCCCTCGGTGGCGAGGGGCAGCTCGGCGCCGGTCACGAGCTTGAGGTGGGCCTGCAGTTCCGTCGCCGCGGTCCGGTCGGGCGCGAGGGCGTCCTGCGCGGTGACGATGGCATAGTCGGACTGGCCGTCTTTGGCGAGCGTGAGGGCCATGGCGGGCGCTCCTGCGACAAGGGTGAGGGTCAATGTCAGCAAGGCGATGCGGGTCATGTCAGGATTCCTTGTAGGCAAGGCGTTGTCCGGACGGCGCGCGTCTCACGGCGTCCCACCCCCTACCCCCTCCCTGTAGGGAGGGGGAACGGCACGGTCAGCCCGTTGGCAGGCTGGCGGCGGCGGCTTCGTCGAGCCACCACACGACTTCCCCGTTGACCGGGGCTACGCCTGCAGCCGGGTGCGACTGCACGTCCGCCGCGCCCGAGAGCACGTCCCGCACGACGCGGGCCTTCGCCGCACCCGTGACGATGAAGACGACGCGCCGGGCGTTGTTGATGACCGGGAGCGTGACGGTGAGGCGTTGCGGGGGTGTGGCATTCTCTGCGACGACGGAGACGACCCAGCGCCGCTGTTCGGCCAGCACCGGGGAGTGCGGGAAGAGCGAGGCGGTGTGGCCGTCGGCGCCGAGGCCCTGGAGCATCAGGTCGAAGCGCGGCCACGGGGCGCGCCAGTAGCTCTTGAGCGTGGCCTCGTAGTCGGCGGCGGCCGCCGCGGGGTCGCGGAAGAAGACCGGCATGGGGTGGACGTTCGTCTCCGGGAGGGGGACGTGGGCCAAGAGCGCTTCGCGGGCCATGCGGACGTTGCTGGCGGGATCATCCGGCGGCACGAAGCGGTCGTCGCCCCAGAACAGGTGCATCTTGGCCCACGGGAGCGCGTCCGCGTAGTCTTCGGCCAGGACGCGGTAGAGGCGGCGGGGGGTCTCGCCGCCGGACAGGGCCAGCGTGAAGCGCCCCGCGTGGGAGGCCACTTCGCGGGCGAGGTCGGCCAGCGCCGCGGCGGCCGCGCGGGCGACGTCGTCGGGCGTCGGGCACACCCGGACCTGCGCGCCAAACGGGGTGCGACTCATCTCCCGCCTCCTTGCCACAGCGGACTTCAGCTAGGCCCCTGCCATGTGCTACAATGGCCCGGCCGCGCCCGGCGGGCGCGTCCCGAGCCGGGCGCGCGGCACACTCCCCCCGACGAAAGAGGCGGCTCCATGACCGAGCTGGACCAGCTTTGCATCAACACCTTGCGTTTCCTGGCGGTAGACGCCGTCGAGCAGGCGAAGTCCGGCCACCCCGGCTTGCCGCTGGGCGCCGCGCCGATGGCCTACGCGATCTTCGACCGGCACCTGCGGTTCAACCCGCAGGACCCGCAGTGGGCCAACCGCGACCGGTTCATCCTGTCGGCCGGGCACGGTTCGGCGCTGCTGTATGCATTGCTCCATGCGTATGGCTACGACCTCCCCCTGGAGGAGGTGCGCAACTTCCGCCAGTGGGGCAGCAAGACCCCCGGGCACCCGGAATACGGGCACACCCCGGGTGTCGAAGCCACGACCGGGCCGCTGGGGCAGGGCTTCGCGATGGGGGTGGGCATGGCGATGGCCGAGCGCTTCCTGGCCGCGCAGTTCAACGGGCCGGCCGGCGCGGACCTCGTGGACCACTATACCTACGCCATCGTGTCAGACGGGGACCTGATGGAGGGCGTGGCGTCCGAGGCGGCGTCGCTGGCCGGGACGCTGAAGCTCGGGAAGCTGATCTACCTGTACGATGACAACGAGATCTCCATCGAGGGGCGGACCGACCTGGCGTTCACCGAGGACGTCGCGGCACGCTTTGTGGCGTATGGCTGGCACGTGCAGCACGTGGCCGACGGCAACGACATAGACGCGATCAGCGCGGCCATCACGGCGGCGCAGGCTGAGGCGGAGCGGCCGTCGCTGATCGTCGTCGCCACCCACATCGGCTTTGGCAGCCCGAAACAGGACAGCGCGTCGGCGCACGGGGAGCCGCTGGGGGCTGAGGCCATGGCGGCGACGCGGGCGAGGCTCGGCTGGCCCGAGGAGACGTTCCACCTCCCGGCCGAGGCGGCCGCGCACATGCGGGAGGCCGGGGCGCGCGGGGCGGCGTTGCAGGCGCAATGGCAGGAACTGCTGGCCGGGGCGCAGCCGGAGACGGCGCAGCGCTTCGCGCAGGTGATGGCCGAGGAGTTGCCCGCGGGTTGGGAGGATGCCATCCCGACCTTCGCGCCCAATGAGAAGGGCCTGGCGACGCGCGCGGCTTCCGGCGATGTCCTGACGGCTCTGGGCAACCGGCTGGGGAACATGCTGGGCGGGTCGGCCGACCTGGCGCCGTCGAACAAGAGCGAGATCAAGGGCTGCGGCGAGTACGGCACGGACTGCGCGTGCTGCGGGTCGAACGTGCACTTCGGCGTGCGCGAGTTGGGCATGGGCGCGATCGTCAACGGCATGGCCCTGCACGGCGGCGTGATCCCGTACGGGGCGACGTTCCTCGTGTTCGCGGATTACGCCCGGCCGGCGCTGCGGTTGGCGGCCCTGATGCAGTGCCACAGCATCTTCATCTTCACCCATGACAGCATCGGCGTCGGTGAGGACGGGCCGACGCACCAGCCGGTGGAGCATCTGTTGAGCCTGCGGGCGATCCCCGGGTTGACGGTCTACCGCCCGGCGGATGCGAACGAGACGGCGGAGTGCTGGCGGCTGGCCATCGCGCGGCGCGAGCCGTGCCTGCTGGCGCTGACGCGGCAGAATCTGTTGATCCTCGACCCGGCGACGACCCCGGTGCGGGAGGGCGTGGCGCGCGGGGGCTATGTGCTGGTGGACGCGCCGAACCCGCGGGTGGTGCTGCTGGCGACGGGCTCGGAGGTGGAGTTGGCGCTCAAGGCCCAGGAGGCGCTGGCGGCCGAAGGCATTGCGGCGCGCGTGGTCTCGATGCCGGCGGTCGAGCTGTTCGACGCGCAGCCGGAGGCGTACCGGCAGGAGGTTCTGCCGCCGGAGGCGCCGACGCTGGCGATCGAGGCCGGGAGCACGCTGGGCTGGTGCAAGTACGTCGGCAGCCGCGGGGCGGTGATCGGGCTGGACCACTTCGGCGCGTCGGCCCCGGCCAAGACCGTGTTCGCGGAGTTCGGGTTCACGGTGGAGAACGTCGTGGCGCGGGCGAAAGGGTTGTTGTAGAGGGGGGCCGGTAGAGCGGGCGTCTCGCCCGCCGAAGGTCGCCGGGGCGGGCGAGACGCCCGCTCTACCGACGCCGCCGGGGCGGGCGAGACGCCCGCTCTACCGACGCTGCTGGGGCGGGCAGGAATGGGCCGACGAACAGGGAAATGCTCGTCCCCACAACCATGAACCCCATGCGGCCTGCGTGCCGCGCGAGAGGAAGACCGGACGATGAGTGATGCTCTTGAGTTGGTTGAGCCCTATGTCACCCCGCCGCTGGATGGCGACTTCCGCCCCGCCGTGTTGGCCAACAAGGCCTTCCTGACGCAGGTCGAGGAGTCCGGGATGGGGGTGCCGCTGCGCCTCGGCCTGGAGCGCGGCGATGGCTCGATCTCGACCTTCGACACGAGGTGCTTCGGGCCGCATAGCGACCACTTCGCGGCCAACCTGACGTATGTCGAGCGGCTGGTGAAGTTCCTGCTGTGGCAGCGCGGCGGGTGGAAGGTCATGGTCGGCGGCCCAGCGGCCATCGGCGAGCACATCAGGGCCGTCTACGCCCCCACGGGCGCCCGGGCGTTCGACTATGACTTCATGGGCGGCGTGTACGAGCACGAGTTCACGGTCGAGATCATGGACGCGGCGGCCGTGCCCGCCACGCAGGAGACCACCGTGGCCCTCGGGCGCCACCTGGACGGCAACCGCATCGGCATTGACCTGGGCGGCAGCGACTACAAGCTCGCCGCCGTCGTCAACGGCGAGTGCGTGTGGGCCGAGGAGTTCCCGTGGGACCCCAAGACGCAGACCGACCCCGGCTATCACCGCGAGCGGATCAACGCGGGCCTGAAGGAGGCTGCGGCGAAGCTGCCGTCGGTGGACGCCATTGGCGGGAGCGCCGCCGGCGTGTGGATCAACGACCGCGTGCTGGTCGCGTCGCTGTTCCGCGGCATCCCCAAGGATATCTTCAACGCGCAGGTCAAGGACCTGTTCGTGAACATCGGCAGGGAGTGGGGCGTGCCGCTGACCATCGTCAACGACGGCGAAGTGACGGCCCTGGCCGGCTCAATGGAGCTGAACGCCAACGCGGTGCTCGGGATCGCCATGGGCACCAGCGAGGCGGCGGGTTATGTGACGCCCGACGGCAACATCACCGGCTGGCTGAACGAGCTGGCCTTCGCGCCGATTGATTACGCCCCGAGCGCGCCGGTGGACGAGTGGTCCGGCGACGCCGGCTGCGGCGTGCAGTACTTTAACCAGACCGGCGTGGTGCGCATGGCCGAGGCGGCGGGGATCGAGTTCGCGGAGGGGTTGGGGCTGCCCGAGAAGCTGGTGGTCGTGCAGGACCTGATGAAGTCCGGCGACGAGCGCGTCGTGCCCGTGTACGAGACCGTGGGCGTGTGGTTCGGCTACGCGCTGGCCCACTACTGCGATTTCTACGATGTCGAGCAGTGCCTGATCCTCGGCCGCGCCACGACGGGCGACGGCGGGCAGATCATCAAGGAGAAGGCCGAGGAAGTCCTCAGCGCCGAGTTCCCCGAGTTGTGTGACCAGGTGACGCTGCACCTGCCCGATGAGGCGAACCGCCGGGTGGGGCAGTCGGTGGCCGCGGCGAGTTTGCCGGCGATCTGAACGGTAGGGTGTAGGGTGTAGGGAGGGGTGGTGGATGCCAGGTTGGAGGGGAAGACGTGGCAGAGAGCTATCGCGACGTGATTGCCTGGCAGAAGGGTATGGACTTGGCGGAGGCGGTGCATCTGCTGACACGGGAGTACCCGTCAGATCCACGATGTTGGGGATTGGTGCGACAGATGTGTGAGGCTGCTGCATCAATCCCCGCGAACATCGCCGAGGGGTACGGACGGGGCTTCCGCAAGGAGTACGTGCAGTTCCTCCACTACGCTAACGGGTCGTTGAAGGAGTTGGAGACGTACTTGCTGCTCTCACAGAGGCTCAGTGTCGGGCCGCAGGACCAAGTCAGCGCGTGCCTGTCCTCAGCCGAGGAAGTAGGCCGCATCCTGTTCGCCGTCATCCGTGGGCTACGCCGCAAAGCGGACTGACCCCACCCCTACCCTAC
>CAZZDO010000210.1:0-8562 GCA_964653205.1 uncultured Armatimonadia bacterium
CCAGCAACTTCAACACCATCGCCGGCGGGGCATGGACCGACGAGAACGGGAAGGTCCACCCGAGCATGGGCCTGTGGGCGATGCGCGACCTCGTCAAGCGCACGGCCATCCTGTTCAACGAACAGGGCCGCCCGGTCTTCTCCAATGTCATCCACATGACCAACGCCTGCGTCGTGCCGATGATGGCGTTCGCGAACATCAACCTGGACTGGGAATGGCAGTACGGGCACCGCGATTTCCAGGACCGCTTCACGCCGGAGTTGACCGTGGCCGAGACCATCGGGCGGCAGTGTGGCAACATCCCGCTGATCCTGTCGGGCGGGTACTACTCGGCCACCGCCGAGCAGCGGACAGCCATTGACCGCACCCGCACGGGCGTGTGTCTCGTGCATGAGATCCGCGTGTGGGACTGGCAGCCCAAGGCGATGTGGGACCTGTACAAGCTCATGTTCGACTTCGGGTATGGCGAGAAGGACTGCCGCGTGTACAACTACTGGGACGACGGCTTCCCGCTGCAAGTCGCGGGGGTGAACGCGAAGGCGATCCTGCTCGTGAAGGGACAGAAGGCGTTGGCGGTCGTGACCGACTACGGCGAGGGCGGGGAAGCCACGGCGAAGCTGGACCTGGCGGCGCTGAAGCTCCCGGCGACGCTGAAGGCGAAGGACCTGGAGACCGGGGAGGCGTTGGCAAGTCCCGCGCCGGGGGCGGCGACGTTCACGCTGAAGAAGCATGACTTCAAGGTGGTGGGGTGGGAGTAGGGGCGGACCCGTGGTCCGCCCGTCGTCCGGAGGGGGCGCACCGCGTGTGCGCCCCCATATTCCCTCAAACGTTTGCCTCGTTCTCTGCCACTAACCCTCTGACGCGTCACGCAACCCCACCGGCAGGACGACCATGACCATCCATTTGCTGGCTCGCTCCAAGCTCGGCCCCGACAGAATCCGTTCGCGCGATCGCGACGCGTGGAATGGGCTCGTGGCCGCCGAGCATCAGCGGCTGTTCAACCTGCACCTGCGCCTGTGCGGCGACCGCGAGACGGCCGCCGACCTGACGCAGGAGACCTTCAAGGCGGCCTACGAGACGGCGCACAACTTCGCCGGCCGCTGCAAGCCCGAGACGTGGCTGTACGGCGTGGCGCTCAACATCAGCCGCAACTGGTTCCGCCGCCAGGGGCGCGTCAGCACCCCCGAGCCGGTGGACGACACCTTGCCGGACCCCGAGCCCACGCCGGAGCAACTCGCGTTGCTGCACGAGCAAAGCCATCGCGTCCATGAGGCGGTGGCGGCGCTGCCGCAAACATACCGCGAGGTCGTGGCGTTGCGGTACTTCGCAGACGTGCCGGCGGTGGAGATCGCGGCGGCGGAGCGGGTCCCGGCGGAGACGGTGCGGTGGCGGCTGCATCGCGGCCTGAAGCTGCTGTGGGCGGCGCTCGCGCCGGAGTTGGGAAAGGAGCAGACCCATGACACGGCGGCCCAATGACACACTGACGCCGTTGGAGGAGACGTTGACGAACCTGCCGCAGGAAGAGGCCCCGGCCGATCTGGAGGACCGCTGCCTGGCGGCGCTGGACGCGGCACAGGCGGCGGGCCCCGCGCCGTTGGAGGGGCCGGATGCCATCCGGCGCAAGCGCCCGGTGCCGTGGAATCACTTCGCCATCGCCGCGGCCGCCAGCCTGCTGATTGCGCTGGTGGCGATGCCGTTGCTGACTCAAGTACGCGAGAAGGCGCCGGGGCGGACGTTTGACCTCTACCAGTCATACGACGCGTCGGGGCCGTCCGGGCCCACGGCGACGACGCGCAACTCCCGGACGGCGTCCGCGCCGGCTCCCGCCGCGCCCGCCCAGGAGCCGCCCGAAGTGACGTTCGGTCGCCGGCACGCCTCCTATCAGAGCGTGCTGGACAAGGACCGCGCGAAGACCGAGGCGGAGGAGACGCCCGCCCCGCCGCCCGGCGGTCCGGCCGCGGGCCGCGTCGTCACGAGCACGGTCAACGAGGGCTACGGCACGAGCTTCGGGCAAGACAGCGCCGGGGCGCAGCGGGCCCCGCGCCGGGAAGTGGGAGAGGTCGGGCAAGTCGCGGAGCGCAAAGTCCGTGACGCCACGGCGCCGCCTCCGCCGGTCGTGCAGGCGGGCGGGGAACTCCGCCTGGCCCAGACCGTCCCCGCGCCGGGCATGCCGGAAGCACCACCCGCGACCGACGCCGTCGTGCCCGCCCCCGCCGAGCCCTGGAACGACCGCTCCGGCGACCGCAAGAAGATCAGCACGCGCGACATGACCATTGAGACGCCCAACGTGGAGGCAGTCTACCAGCAGGCGGTCAGCGCCATCGAGAAGGTCGGCGGGTACATCGCCCACGAGGACCTGGTCATGCAGGACGAGGAGCCGGACCGGGCGACCATCGCCGCGCGCGTTCCCGCCGCCTCGTTCGACGCGGTGGTGCAGCAACTGCGCGGCCTGGGCAAGCTCGTGAAGCTGACCGGCAGCAGCGAGGACCGCACGCAGGAGTACCAGTCGCGCGCCGCCGACATCCGCGCCCTCAGCGACGCCGAGCAGCAGATGGTCCGGCGCTACGACAACGCCAGCGCCGAGCAGAAGCGCGTGCTGCGGGCGGCGCTGGACGAGCTGCGCCGGTCACGCGAGAAGGAGAAGCAGGCGCTGCTGAAGCTGGCGGCCGAGACGTCGTACGCGTACCTGGACATCGCGATCGTCGAGGGCGGGCACTTCTGGCACAACCTGCAGGACAAGTGCGCGGCGGCCCTGCCCTTCGCGATGGCCCTGGCGCTGGTGGCCCTGCCCTTCTTCGTGGTGGCGATGGTGTGGCGGCGGAGGGGGTAGCGGCCAACGGCAACGGCACTGATCTGCCTCACCCCTGCCCCTCTCCTTCGCGCTCTCAAAGGCCGAGCGCTCAGGAGAGGGGTTCAGCGACGCTGGACAGCGCTCAGTGGCTTCGAAGCCACAGACCGACGCCCAAGGACACCCCTCTCCTGAGTGGAGCGAAGCGGAACGAAGGAGAGGGGCAGGGGTGAGGCAGATCTGTGCCGTTCGCCGTTACTTCTACTTCACCATCAGCCTCTCCCCCGCCCCAATCACCACCGCTTCGGCGAACCGCACCTCGCCTCCGCACACCTCACACGCCACCTTCCCCTTACCCACCTTCGCCTTCACCGCCTTGCCCTTCAGGAACGGCAGCCCCAGCTTCTGCAGGTGCAACTCCCCGGCCAGCACCTCGAGCCTCACCTCGCCCTTCCTGGCGTGGAAGACGCCCCACGCGCCCTCGACGCACCAGAAGCAGCGGAAGCCGCCCTTCAGCTCCAGCGGGTTGAACGCCAGCCGCCCGGCGACCAGGTCGAACTCGAACCCGCTGAAGGCGTTCAGTAGCGCGTAACTCGCCATCGAGCGCGCGTAGTTGTGGCCGCACTCGATCTCGTTCCACGGGTTGCGGCGCTCGCCGTCGTAGCGGTCGCGCACGCCGCGCACCATCGCCAGCCCCTCCTTGACCCCGCCCTCCATGATGAGGTGGCACGCCGCCTGGTATTCGAAGCCGTGCATCGTCTCCTCGGAATAGGGCACCGGCACGACGGGCTTGCGCTTGCCCGCGGGCCACTCGACCATGACCGTCCCCGCCTCGTCGTTGAGGCCATACACGCGGCAGGGGTTGAAGTGCTCGCGCAGACTGGGCTTGAAGTTGTGCCGGTAGATCGCGCGGAGCGCCTGGCGCGTGCGCTTCGGGTCGAAGATGTCCCCCAGCCCGCACAGGCTCGCGTGCCATTGCGCCAGCACCTGGTCAATGCCGCAGCCCTCCCCGACCTGGTACTTCAACTCCTTGTGCTCGGGGTCCCAGTACGTGTTGAGCACGCCCGCGTCGCTCGCTTTGTACGGCTCCAGCACGTCGCGGTCGTCGAGGTCTACCTGCTGCTGGTAATACTCGCCGTTGAAGAGGTTGGCCTCGACCCACTCCTGCCCGCGCGACAGCAGGCCGAGGTAGTGTGCCGCCGCTTGCGGCTCGCCGCAGGCTTCGGCCATCTCCGCGGCGGCCTTGAGCGCGGCGAGATAGAAGCCCGTGAGCCACGAGTTCGGCCCGAACAACTCCATGTCGAGCGTGTGGTGCTGTCGGCCCCACAGCACGCCGGTCTGATCCGGGTCCCAGCGGTCGGCGTTGGTCGGGGCCCAGGCGAACTCGAGCGATTGCTTCACACTCGGCCATAGCGACTTGAGCCAGTCCGTGTCGCCGCTGATCTTCCACTCGCGGTAGGTCTTGACGACCCCGCCAAGCTGCCCGTCGGCGCACGGGCGGAAGCCCGACCGCGCCCGCCCGATGGGCAGTTGCAGCCGGAACGTCATGCCCCCGTCCTCGCGCATGTTGTAGCGATAGTCCAACTCGCGCATCGAACGTTCGAGCCTGGGGAACAGGAAGGGCAGGGCGTAGGCGTAGTTCCAGACGTGCTGGCAACTGCCCTCACAGCACCCGGCCTCGCACCCACAGCCCTCGAAGCCATAGAAGGAGCCGTCGGTCAGCCGCATGACGGTGGGGCTCTTGAGGATCGAGATGTTGGCGGAGATGGCGTCCAGCACTTCCGGCGGCAACGTGGAGGAGAACAGCGCCGCCTTGAAGCGCAGCGTGTCGGCCCACAACCGCTCCCAGTGCGTCAGCGCGTACTTCGCCGTCGCGGCCGAACCGTCGAACCGCGTGGCGTAGTAGTGCTTCCAGACGGTCGGCCGGCACTCCCCGCTCTCGCACTTCTCGGGGTTCCAGTAGTTCGTCATGTTGGGCGCGTGCCACGCGAGGACGAAGCGCACCGTGGCCGTCTCGCCGGCGGGAACGGACACGTGCGCCGCCAGCGTCGCGTGGTCGTGCCCGCGGCCTTCGACGGGCTTGTACTTGCGGTTCGTCAGCAACCCGGGCTTGGTGAAGTCCTGCCAGTACACGCCGAGGTTGTCGAACCACGCGCCGCGGAACCAGTACTCCTGGTGGCTGGTCTGCGCGGCATCGGTGGCGATGGTCAGCTCAGCCTTCGCGGGGTCGTCTGCGGGCAGGGCGTCTTCCTTGAGCGTGATGAGCCCCAGCCCCCCGCGCCGGGCCGCGGCGTTGGTCGAGAGCTTCGGCGCGGGGTTGCGCGTCGAGAAGGCGATGGTGTAGTCGAGCGCCTCCTGGCTCGTGTTCGTCACGCTGATCTCGAAGCACGCGGCGGGGAGGCTGGAGTCGGCGTCATTGAGCGGGATGAAGGGGTTGAGCGCGCGCAGCCGCACCTTGCCGGGGAACTTCGGCTCCCGGAAGCTCAACTCGGCGGCGGGGAACTCGCCACGGAACTTCACCTCGCGGAAGTGCGGCAGGCCGGCCATCGCGTCGCGCGACACGCCGAAGCCCGAGCCGAAGTACATGTTGCGGCTCGCGCCGATGTAGGGCGGCGGTTCGTCGCCATGCAGCACGCGCGCATCGAGCACTTCCCCGCCGCGTTCGGCCTTGATGGCGAAGTGCGTGTGGCCGTTGGTGCTGCCCTTGGCGGGGCGGCCGAAGATCTCCCAGTCCACGAGGCGGCCATTGCCGGCCAGCCCGACGCAGCCGCTGCCAAGGCCGCCGAGCGGGAAGGAGATCTGGCTGAGGTTGCGGCCGGTGTAGACGGTGCCCTTCTTCATGGTGGCGCCTCCCAATGCGGGTAGCTCGTGCGTGCTTCGTGCTTCGTGCTTCGTGGCGCGGGCAGGCCCTCGCCTGTGGTCTGGGCCGAACCACGAATCACGAACCACGCATCACGCCTCTGCCGTTCACGTCAACTCCTCACACAGCTCCCCCGTCAGCCGCACGAGGTCCAGGTCCGAGTCCGGCGGGATCTGGTCGGCGGCGCCGAGGACGAACTTGCCGTACTCCCAGTGGTGCTCAACGATGCTCTCGACTTGCCGCCGCACGTCGTCTTCCTTGAACGGCGGGGCGAAGATCGCGCCGGGCATGCCGCCGAACAGGATCAGGTCCGGCCCGGCCAGCTCCCGCAGGTTCTCGACGGCCACATCCCCGCATGGCATCGGTGTCACCGACTCCGCCGCGTCCAGCCCCGTCGCGGCCATCAGCGGCACGATGCCCTTGAGCGTCCCGTCCACGTGCGACAGCGTCTTCTTGCCGTGCTCGTGCAGGCGGCGGATTTGCTCTTGATAGAAGTCGAACTGGTAGCGCTTGAACAGGTGCGTGACGACCTCGCCGGTGAGGTTATCGCAGAACTCCACCAGCGGCCCGGGGCCGTCGAGCAGGCAGTCAATGACCCGGGCGTTGCTGGCGAGCATCACCTCCACGGTCTGGTCCACCTCCGCGCGCGCGTCGGCCATGAGATAGCACACGTTCACCACGCCGCACCATTCGGCCAGCAGCGACGAGATGCCCCCGCGGCCGATGGCCATGACGTGAAGGCCCTGGTCGCCGGTCAGCTCGTCGCCGCGCTCCCACGCCTCGTAGTTCGGCGCGAACTGGTGGCCTTCGTAGATGTAGCGCACAATGCGCAGCTCGTCGGGGGTCGAGACGGGATAGCGCGTCCACGCCGTCGTCTCCGCATGGGGGAGATGTACGTGCTCGCCCCACATCTCCCCCACCGGCGTCTCCCAGTGGGTGGTGATGACGTCGCCCTCACGCTCCGTCGTCACCTTGACGTTCTCCGCCGACGCGACCTGCTTGACCGCGCCGTTGAAGCCGAGGTAGAAGCCCGCGTGATAGTCGCGATGCATCTGCACGAAGCCCTCGTCGGTGCAGTATTGCTCGGGCAGGTCGCCCATGGCCATGTGGGCGCCACGGTAGTAGAGCAGGTCGGCGAACCACGGCAGATGGTCCGGGCGCTCCCCGGCAAAGACGGCCAGCAGGCGTTCGCGGAAGGTCATGGTTGGTCCTCGCAGGTGTCGTTCCTGGGAGCGCCGGCTTCCAGCCGGCACAACCTGCGGGCTGGAAGCCCGCGGTCCCAGTAACGACTAGACATCCCCCGGCTCCAGGGCCATCGCCGCCGGGTGCCACGGCGGCGCCGGGCGGCTGATCGTCAGCACATACGCCGCCACGGCCCCGCCCTCCTTCGCCGCCTTCGCCGCCTGGTTGGCCGTCGCGCCGGTGGTGTAGACATCGTCAATCAGCAGGATGCGCTTGCCCTCCACCGCCCGGCCCAGCGGCGCGAACGCCCCGCGCACGTTCGGCTCGCGCTCCTGGGGCTTGAGCTGAAGCTGCGGCGTGGTCGGCCGCGTCCGCGCCAGGCCGATGACCAGCGGCAGGCCGGTCATCCGCGCCAACTCCGTCGTGATGAGCAGCGCCTGGTCGAACCCGCGCCACTGCCGGCGGCGGGGGTGCAGCGGAATGGGCACGAGACAGTCCACCTGCGAGAGCGGCAGGCCGCCCGGCGGCTCGGCGTCGAGGCGGTCGGCCAGCAGCCGCGCCAACGGCACTTGCAGGCGGCGGCGGTTATTGAACTTGAACTGGATCACGGCCTGGCGCAAGGTCGCGCAGTGCACCCCCGCCGACCGCGCCCCGTCGTAGTGGCGGCGCGTGGTCGCACACTCGGGGCAGACCTCGCGCACGGCCGGCCCGCGCGGCAGCAGCGCCCCGCACAGGCGACACTCGGGCGGCTCGTGCGGCAGCACGTCGGCCAGGCAGCGCGTGCAGAAGACCTCCGGCCCCAGCGTCTCACACACTTCGCAGCGTGGGGGGTAGATGAGGTCCAGCAGGGCCTGGAGGATCGCGCGGCCAGGAAGGGCAGCCATGTCGGGGTACATTCGCCGACCTGCCGGGCGTCCCTTCCTGCCACCCCTCCCCAGGCTCAGCCCCCGACCCGCCGCACGTACCCCGCCATGTCGAACTTCCGCTTCAGCCCGGCCGCGTTCATGTACCGCACCTTGCCGAAGATCGCGCGCTCCATGAACGGCCGGTCGTGCTTGCCGAAGCACCAGGCCACGTTGGCGAAGGACACCGGGTCGCGCCCGTCTACGAAGTGCTTGTTGTTCAGGTGAAGCGTGATCTCAAACGCCTCGCGCGGGTCCGGGCTCCATTCGATGATCTTTTTCCCCCAGTACATCCGCATGTACCCGTGCATGAACCCGGTCTGCACCATCTCCCGCATGGCTGCGTTCCAGTACTCGTCATGCGTCTCCGCGGCCTCGAGCTGCTCCGGCGAGTAGAGGTACGGCCGCGGGTCGTGGGCGTGCTCGCCCAGCGTCTGCGCCTGCCAGCCGACGATGCAGTCATAGCTGTCGTAGTGCGGGTTGTGGTGCACGAAGTTCATCGCCAGTTCGCGCCGGACGATGAGCTGTTCGAGGAACCGCGCCGGCCCGTCGCCCCCCTCCGCCTGTGCCAGCAGCGCCACCTGCACCGGCGAGACTTGCCCGAAGTGCAGGTAGGGGCTCAGGTGGGACGTGGCGTCGAGGTCAGGCTGGTTGCTGCGCTCGTGATAGGTCGGAAGCTGCTCGCGGATGAACCGCCGCAACAGCTTGAGGGCCTGGCTCGTCCCGCCCACAAAGCGCGAGTCGCCGCCGTGGCTGCCGTGGCCGTCAAGGCCGTTGTCGTGGAGGCCGTTGCCGTGGAGGGGCCGGATACCATCCGGCCCGCCGTCCCC
>CAZZDO010000211.1:0-8556 GCA_964653205.1 uncultured Armatimonadia bacterium
CCTTGAGCATGTCCGACAGCGACTTCAGCGGCCGCCGGTTGCTACCCGTCACCGGCCGGCTGCGCCGGCTGTTGTCAATGAGCGCGTCCACGGCCTCCTGCAGCAGCCGCCGCTCGTGGTTGATGATGCTCTCGGGCGCGTTGATCTCGATGATCCGCCGCAGCCGGTTGTTGCGGTTGATCACGCGCCGGTACAGATCGTTCAGGTCGGAGGTCGCGAAGCGCCCGCCGTCCAGTTGCACCATCGGGCGCAACTCGGGCGGCAGCACCGGGATGACCTCCAGGATCATCCACTCCGGCCGGTTCTTGCTGTTGCGGAACGCCTCGACGACGCGCAGCCGCTTGACGGCGCGCAGCCGCCGGGCGCCCGTGCGCTCGTCAATCTCCATGCGCAGGTCGTGCGCCAGCTCGTCCAGGTCAATCTCGCCGAGCAGGTCGCGCACAGCCTCGGCGCCCAGCCCCGCCTTGAACAGGTCCGCGAAGCTCCCGTCCAACCGCTCCTCGCACACTTCCAGCAGCTCCATCAGCCGCCGGTACTCCAGCTCGGAGATGAGCATCTTGGGGGTCAGCTTGAAGAGCAGCTCCGCCGCGGCGGTCAGCTCATCCATCCGATGAGTGACCTCCTGCGCCTTCATGATGCGCCGACTCAGCTCTTCCTCGCTCATCGGCGCGCCCCAGCCGCTGTCCGCCTCGGACATCGCCGGGTAGCCGTCGTCGTCGAGCATCTCCTCGTCGTCGTCCGCCAACTCGTCGAACTCCTCGTCCTCCTCGTCCCCGGCCGCCAACTCCTCGCCCTCTTCCTCCTCGCCCTCCTCCTCGGCCACGTCCTCCTCGCCGGCCTCGGCGGCCGCGTCCGCCGCCGCCACCCGCTCGGCCTCCTCGGTCTCCCGCTCCTGCGTCTGCCGCAGCCCCTCCTCGTACTCCTCGCGCAGCCGCACGACTTCCTGGTCGCGCGAGTCCAGGATCGCCTGCTTCTCCTCGTTGATCGCCGCGAGGATGTCCCCCCGCCGCCGCTGCATCTTCTCGACGTTCACGCTCGTGACGATGTAGGAGGCGAAGTACACGACCTCCTCCAGCGTCCGGCGCGACATGTCCAGCAGCAGGCTGATGGGGCTGGGGACGCCCTTGAGGTACCAGCTATGGCACACCGGGGCGGCCAGCTCGATATGGCCCATCCGCTCCCGCCGCACCTTGCTCCGCGTCACTTCCACCCCGCAGCGGTCGCACTTGATGCCCTTGAACTTGACCTTCTTGTACTTCCCGCAGTGGCATTCCCAGTCCCGCGTGGGGCCGAAGATGCGCTCGCAGAACAGGCCGTCCCGTTCCGGCTTGTATGTCCGGTAGTTGATCGTTTCGGGCTTCTTGACCTCACCGAACGACCAGCTACGGATCTCACGGGGAGAAGCCAGACCGATGGTAATCGCTTCGAAATCGGTTGTGGAACTCAAGGTTCTCCTCCTCGGAATGCGTGCTCACTGCTGCCGCGTCGGCCGTGGCCGTTACTGGGACCGCGGGCGTCTCGCCCGCAAGCCGTGGCTGTTGCCGTCTACCGCCGGTCCTCGTCCCCGTCCGTCCGCAAGTCCACGGTCTTCCCCTCGCGGTTCTCCACCTTCACGTCCAGGCCCAGGCTCTGCATCTCGCGCACCAGAATCTTGAACGACTCCGGCGTCCCGGGCTCCTTGATGTTCTCATCCTTGACGATGGCCTCGTACGTCGCCACGCGCCCCTGCACGTCGTCGGACTTGACCGTCAGCATCTCCTGGAGCGAGTAGGCCGCGCCGTAGGCTTCCAGCGCCCACACTTCCATCTCCCCGAAGCGCTGGCCGCCCATCTGCGCCTTCCCGCCCAGTGGCTGCTGCGTGATCAGCGAGTACGGGCCGGTGGACCGCGCGTGGATCTTGTCCTCGACCAGGTGCAGCAGCTTGAGGATGTACATGACCCCGACATTGACCGGCTGGTTGAAGGCCTCGCCGGTCCGGCCGTCGTACAGCATGGCCTTGCCGGTGCGTGCGTCGAACTGCCGGCGGTGCTGCGCGTTCGCCGTGGCCTGGTGCAGGATCAGGTCCGCCCCGTGGGCCCCGGTCGCCTTCGCCCAGTCACCCTCCGGCACGCCCAGCCACTCGGCCAGTTCCGCCAGCCCGTCCTTGCCGACTGCCTGCAACTGCCGCTTGATCTCGCCCTGCAGTTCCTCGAAGCTGCCGTCGAAGTCCGTCACGTCCACGATGTCGGCAAAGCGGTTCAGCTCCACCTGCGCGTAGTCGTGGAGCACCTCGCGATTGAGCCCCTCGGCCAGATCGCTCAGCCCCTCCTTGATCTCGCCGATGGACACGCCCTGGAACACCGGGCTGATGTAGATCCGGCCCAGCTTGCTCGCGACCCACCCCAGGTGGGTCTCCAGGAGCTGGCCGATGTTCATGCGCGAGGGCACACCCAGCGGGTTCAGACAGATGTCCACCGGCCGCCCGTCGGCCATGTAGGGCATGTCCTCCATCGGCAAGATCTTGGAGATGACGCCCTTGTTGCCGTGGCGGCCCGTGAGCTTGTCGCCCACCATGATCTTGCGCTTCTGGGCCACGTAGCAGCGCACGAGCTGGTTCACGCCCGGCTTCAGCTCGTCGCCCGGCAGCTTCTTGAGCCGCCCGCCGCACCGGTCGCACTCCAGCGACCCCTCGATTGGCTTGCCGTAGTCATACACCGACTCGCACCGGTCGCAGCGATACTTGTAGCGCGAGAAGATCTTGGTCGCGATGACGATGCCCTTCTCCCCGTGCGGCACCCGCAGCGACACGTCGCGCATCTCCTCGGCCTTCTTGCCGAAGATCGCGATGACCAGCTTCTCCTCCGCCGTCAGCTCGGACTGGCCCTTGGGGGCCACCTTGCCCACCAGGATGTCCTCGGCCCGCACCTCCGCGCCGATCCGCACTACGCCGTTCTGGTCGAGGTCCTTGAGCGCCTCGTCGCCGACGTTGGGGATGTCCCGCGTGATCTCCTCGGGCCCCAGCTTCGTGTCGCGCGCCTCGCACTCCCACTTCTCGATATGGACCGAGGACAGCACGTCGTCGCGCACCAGCCGCTCGCTGATGAGCACCGCGTCCTCGAAGTTGTAGCCCTCCCACGGCAGGAAGCACACCAGGCAGTTGCGCCCCAGGGCGAGCTGCCCGTCCTTGGTGGACGCCCCGTCCGACAGCGGCTGGCCCTTGACGACCTTCTGCCCGGCCCGCACCAGACGCTTCTGGCTGATGCACGTGCCCATGTTGGTGCGCAGGAAGTTCGACAGCGGGTACTCCACCTCCACCCCGCTGGCATACCGCACCTTGACGAAGTCCGCCTCGGACTCCAGCACCTCGCCGTCGTCCTCGGCCAGCAGCACCGCGCCGGAGTCCTCCGCCGCCCGCTGCTCCACGCCCGTCTTCACCAGCGGCTGCTCGGTGATCAGCAACGGCACGGCCTGCCGCTGCATGTTCGAGCCCGCCAGCGCCCGCACCGCGTCGTCGTTCTCCAGGAACGGGATCAGCGCCGTCGCCACCGAGAACACCTGCTTGGCCGACACGTCGCAGTAATCCACCTCATTCGGCGTGACCTGGGGGAAGAGTCCGCCCTTGCGCACCACGATGCGGTCCCGCGTGAACCGGCCCCGCTCGTCCACCGGCTCGGAAATCGTCGCGACGTTGTACTTCTCCTCGTCGTCAGCCGTCAGGTACTCGATCTCGTCGGTCAGCTTCCCGCCCTTGACCTTCCGGTACGGCGTCTCGATGAACCCGTACTCATCCAGCCGCGCGTGCAGCGCCAGGTAGCCGATCAGACCGACGTTCGGCCCTTCGGGGGTCTCGATCGGGCAGATGCGGCCATAGTACGAATGGTGGACGTCGCGCACTTCCAGCTTGGCGCTCTGCTTGGACAACCCGCCGGGCCCCAGCGCCGACAGGCGCCGCTTGTGGGCCAACTCGGCCAGCGGATTGATCTGGTCCATGAACTGGGAAAGCTGCCCGCTGCCGAAGAAGCTGTTGATGGCCGCGGTGATCGGCTTGATGCTGATGATGCTCTGCGGCTGCATCTCGTCGGGGTCCAGGCTCGTCATGCGCTCCTTGGCCACCCGCTCCATCCGCAGGAAGCCCGTGCGCAGTTGCGTCTGCAAGAGCTCGCCGACGGCCTTGACCCGCTTGTTCTGCAGGTGATCAATGTCGTCCACCTGCCCCTCGCCCTTCGACAGGTTGAGCAGGTAGCGGACGATGGCCACGATGTCCCGCCGCACCAGGATGTGCAGGTCGGGGTCGGCCTCGATGCCCAGCTTCTTGTTGACCATGTAGCGCCCCACGCGCGACAGGTCGTACTTCTTGATGTCGTAGAAGTAGGCCCGCAGCAGCGACTCGGCGCTCTCGAGAATGGGGGGATCGCCCGGGCGGATCTTGCGGTAGACGTCCAGCAGACCCTCCTCGGCGCTGTGCGTGTTGTCGTCCGCCAGCGTCATGCGGATCTGGTGCGAGACGATGATGACGTCGAATTCCTTGCGCCCCAGCCGCAGGATCTCCTTGGCCTCGCGCTCGTCAATGACCCCCAGGTGGTCCACGACGACCTCGCCGTCCTCATTGACCACGCGGCTGAGCGAGAAGCACTCGTCGTGCGTCTCCAGGCCCGGCGCCCCCTCGTCCTCGCGCCGGGTGACCATCGTCAGCAGTTCCTTGACCGGCATCCGCCGCCGCTGCCCGAAGCACTTGAGGATCTCCTCATCGGTGCCCGTCGGCGGCGTGGACCCGTCCTCGGTGCCGTGCTCCAGGTAATCCAGCGCCCGCAACAGCGTCGTCACCGGGAACTTGCGCGCCTGCCCGATCTTCACCGAGATCACGCCGCTGGCCGCCGTGTCAATCTCCACCCACGCCCCGTCGTTGGGGATGACCTGCGCCGAATACAGCACGCGCCCGGAGCTGTCAATCGCGTCGCGGAAGTACACCGACGGCGACCGCGACAGTTGGCTGATGACCACGCGCTCGGCCCCGTTGACCAGGAACGTGCCGCGCTCGGTCATCTGGGGGATCTCCCCCATGTAGACCTCGAACTCCTTGATCTCCCCGCTCTCCTTGTTGACCAGCCGCACCTTGGCGTACAGCGGCGCCTCGAACGTGGCGTCGCGCTCGCGGCACTCGGCCATCGAGCGCTTCGGCTCGCCGATGCGGTAGTCCAGGAACTCCAGGCTGATGTTGCCTGTGTAGTCCTCAATGGGGGAGAAGTTATCGAACAGCTCGCGCAAGCCGTGCTCGATGAACCAGTCGTAGGAAGAGGTCTGGATCTCGATCAGGTACGGCAGCTCGATGATCTCGGCGGTCTTGCGGCGCGACTCGACGACGACGCCAGGCATCCCTTGTGTGGTGGCCATAGACTGCGTGATGCCTCCTCTGCGTTATGCCAGCGGAAAACGGCTGAAGCCCCGGCGGAAAGCACAAAGTCCGGTCTGCACGGGCAACAAAAAGCCCCCACTCCTCGCAGCCGGGTCGCTATCGAGAATCGTGGAGTGGGCGCAACCTTGTTGCCCTCAACCGGAAATCCCTGGTTACGGCCTGTGTAGTGGTCAGGAATGTTTATTATGCCACACCCCTTCCCACCCGTCAAGCACTTCTGCGGCTTTATCGCTCGACGTTCCGCTGTTCCTCTCCAGTCAACACGCCCGCGTACACCCGAGTTCCCCCCCCCCGACGCGGCATCGCCGTTGACTCCGGACCGCCCCGAGGGTATACTGCCCCCGTCATGGCCTTCCCGGCCCGATTCCCACGGAGGTGAGCCGGATGCGTTCTGTCGCCCTCGCCGTCGCCCTGACCTGCCTCATTGCCGCCGCCTGCTGCGCCCAGGGGTCCTATGTCAGCGTCTGGGGCGCCGAAGACCAGTCCCAACAGTCCACGTCGTCCTGGTATGGCAACGTTGGGCTCATCGTGACCCCCTCGGCCTACACGCCCCCCGCCTCGGCCGCGACGATCGGCGGCCATTGGGTGGACCGCGCCCCGGATGCCACCTGGGTGGCCAACGTCAACTTCGGCCTGACCAGGGACCTGGAGATCGGCGGCGCCTGGATCGAGCAGCCGAACGCCGATGCCGAAGTCGTCGTCAATGCCAAGTACCACGTGGATGCGGCCAAGCTCCTGGGCGAGGCCAATCTACCCGACATGGCCGTGGGCGTGTTTGACGTCGCCGACGAGATCAACCGCTCGATCTACCTGGTCTTCAGCAAGTCCTTCCGAGTGGACAGCTCCAAGCCCGATGGCGCCCGCATCAACCTCCATGCCGGCTGGGGCGTTGCCGAGCAAGACGGCGGCCCCCTCGACGGCTTCTTCGGCGGAGTGGAGTTCAGAGCCCTCAAGGACGCTCTGGTTCAGGCGGAGTTCGACGGCGACGCCTTCAACGCCGACATCCGCTACAACGTGACCCCGGCGGTCTCGGTCGAGGTCGGCGTGCTGGACGGCGACCTGGGCGCCGGTCTGACCTACCGCTCGCAGTTCTGAGCCTCCCCCACGCACCAGACACCAAGAGGGCGTGCCACTCGTGGCACGCCCTTTTTCATCGGTGCTGTCCCGCCGGCCGGCCGTCAGCCCAGGCGGACCTCCTTGCCGGTCGCGGCGCTCTTGAGCACTGCCTCCATCATCTGCTGCACCACGAGCCCGTGGCGCAGCGGCGCCTCACACGGCGTGCCGTCGAGAATGCAGTCAATGAAGTGTCCGGCGATCACGTCCCAGACCTCCGGGCCCTTGGGCAGGGTGACGGCGGTGTCCTGCGGCGCCCCGTTGACCGTGCGGAAGAGTGTGATCGGCTTGAGGTTGGCGCCGGCCTCGGTGCCGAACAGCTCGATCTGGAAGTCATCGCGCTGGTGGGAGGCCCAGAAGGACTCCACCTGCACGCCGATCCCATCCTCGAAGCGCACCACGGCCCCGGCGTAGTCATCGGCGGCGTACTGCTTGTAGACCTTCTTCGCGGCGGGGCGGTAGTCCCAGTAGCCCTGTCCGCGGGGGCCGAACTTTGCGCCGGCCACCGCGAGTACCGAGGTGGGCGCGGGCAGCCCCAGCAGCCACCAGACGGCGTCGAGCACATGAACGCCCATGTCGCGGAAGGCGCCCCCGCCGGCCTGGATGAACCCGAGGTTCCACGCCGGGATGCCGCTGCGGCGGATGCTGCGGGCCCGGGCGTAGTACAACTCCCCGAAGAACCCCTCCCGCGCGAGCTGCCCCAGGTAGCGGCAGTCGCCGCCGAACCGCGTGCTCAGCGACATCATGTTGACCACGCCCGAGGCCTCCGCGGCCCGCACCAGGCGCTTCGCGGCCGTCTCGCTGTCCGCCAGCGGCTTGGTGATCAGGACGTGCTTGTCATGCTTGACCGCCTCCCGCGCGATCGGCACATGCCACTGGTTCGGCGTCCCGACGAAGATGGCATCAATCTCGGGGTCGCGGCAGAGGGCCTGGTAGTCCGTGAACAGCCGCACCGGCTCCGGGAGGCTCTTCGCGAAGTCCCGCATGCGGTCTTCAACGAGATCGCACAGCGCCACCACCCGGCCGCGCTTGTTGTGGGCGAGGCCCAGAGCGTTGGGGCGACCGATGCCCATGCCGACGATTGCGGCGCGCACTTCCTTCATGGCGAGACCTCCCTGGCGATGGCCGGACTGGAGTTCCGGGAGTCAGAGACTCCCGGGCGTGGACACTTCCGCACCCCGCGGCGTCGGTCCTTCCCGCGGCCGCGCCCCTGTCAAGCTAGTTGCGGGTGGCGCGCCCTCTGTAGGGCGTAGCGCAGCCGGGGGCTTGTACCCCGCCCCGAGTGGCAGTAACCGAACGGATTGGGCGGGGTACAAGCCCCGCCCTACAGAACGGCACCCCAGACATCAGGTCTGACACAGCACTAGTTGCGGGGTGGCGCGCCGGTCGTATCGGCGCGACGGGGGCCCCGCAACTGGGGAGGCCTGCGACTGCCGACGCCAGGCTTCACAACTGACAAGCCCTAGCGCCGGGCTGCCCCGCACAGCAGCCCCCGCGCCGCCTCCAGCACGTCCTCCACGCTGATCTCCACCAGGCACGGCCGTCCCTCGCCGCGACGGCAGCGATGGCGCGGCTTGCAGGGCCGGAACTCGCACGGGGAGGCCAGCGTGACCGCCGTATCCGACTTGGGGCCGTTCATGGTCGGGCTGGGCCCCACCAGGCATACCAGGGGCGCGCCGACCGCAAAGGCATAGTGCGTGAGTCCGGTGTCGCCGCCGATGGCCAGGCGGCAACGCTGGAGCACGGCGGCCGCCGCGCCGAGGCTCGTCTCGCCCGCCAGCACGACCGGCTTGTGGCGCATGCGCGCGGCCAGCGCCTCGGCGGCCTCCCGCTCGCCCCTGGCGCCGGGAATGATGCACACCGCGCCGTGCTCTTCGGCCAGCCGGTCTCCCACCTCCGCGAAGCGCTCGGCCGGCCACATCCGGTTCGGCTCGGAAACAAAGGCGATCAGCGCGACCACGGGCCGCCCGTCGTCCAGCCCGTATTCGGCGAACAGCCGCGCCGCCGTGGCCTGATCCTCGTCCGACGGGTGCAACTCCGGCACGTAGTCG
>CAZZDO010000212.1:0-5542 GCA_964653205.1 uncultured Armatimonadia bacterium
CTTGTGTATTCGACAGGGTGCCTGCCTGTTCCTTCCCGGTAGGGACGAGGAATCTCGCGCTAGCAGGTTGGCGGCGGCGGGGGGCGAAATGGTTGGCGTCCGGCCTGAGCAAACATCCCAAGCCACAGGCAGGTGATTGCATATGGGTGCCGCGGTTGGTTTCGTGTTGGCGTTGATCATTCTCATCGGGGGGATGGCCTCCGCCGTGGGTCCGGAGGGCGGGTCGTGGCAGCACGGCGTGCGCGTGCGCAAGCCCGGGCGGCTGGCGGCGGCCATCCTGATCGCCCTGGCCGTCTACCCGGTGGCCAAGTGGTCGGTGATCGTGATCCCCGGGGCGCACGTGGCGTGCGTGTATGACCCGGTGCGCGGCGGGATCCAGGACTACACCCTCCCCGAGGGTCTCAACGTCATCCCGCCGTGGGTGCGGACCCAGGTGTTCTCGGTCCAGACCCAGGAGTACACGATGTCCATCGCCGCCAAGGAGGGCGCGGTGATGGGCGACGACTCCATCAAGTGCGAGACGAACGAGGGGCTGAAGGTGCTGCTGGACATGACGGTGCTGTTCCACATTGACCCCCAGCACGCGCCGATGCTGTGGCGGCGGCTGGGGGCGGACTACCTGAGCATCTTCGTGCGGCCGATGGTGCGCGAGCGGATCCGCATGGTCGTCTCGAAGTACTCGGTCCAGGATGTCTACTCGGGGCGGCGGCAGCAGATCGCCGCCGAAATCGCCCAGGAGTTGCAGCAGCCCTTCAGCGAGGAGGGGCTGGTGCTCGAGCAGATGCTGCTGCGCAACGTGGCCTACGGCCACAAGGAGTTCGCCGACGCCATCGCCCAGAAGCAGGCGCGGCAGCAGCAGGTCATCACCGAGAAGCGGAACCTGGAGCGGGCGGAATACGAGAAGACGGCGACGGTGAACGCGGCGCAGGGCGAGGCGCGGTCCATCGCGCTGCGGGCCAACACGCTGGCCAACAACCCGCAGGTCGTGAACTATGACATGGTGCAGAAGATGGCGCCGCGGGTGAAGAAGGCCTTCATGTCCGAATCGGCCCTGCCCTTCCCGACCGGAGGTGGTCAGTGATGAAAGGCCTGATTTTGCTGGAGATGCTCGGCATCGGCGTGGCGCTGCTGGCCGTAGCCGGCGCCCGCCCCAAGGGGCAGCCGACCGGCGGGCTGCGTGGCGCGGGCATCGCGCTCATCCTGGCCGCCTTCGTGCTGGTACGGTGCTGGATCACCGTCCCCCCCGCGACCGTGGCCGCCATCTACAACCCCCTGGCCGGCGGCATCCAGAGCTTCGACATCGGCGAGGGTTGGCACCTCATCGCGCCATGGACGCAGGTCAAGCTCTTCTCCGTCCGCACCCAGGCGTACACGATGAGTTCGCTGGAGCGCGAGACCAGCAGCCAGGTCGAGGATGCGATCCTGTCGCAGACCAAGGAGGGGCTGGCGCTGAACATTGACGCGACGGTGCTCTTCCATATCCAGGCGGGCGACGCGAACAAGCTGTGGCGGAACGTGGGCCCCAACTATGTAGCGGTGGTCGTGCGGCCCAACGTTCGCGAGGCGGTGCGCAACCTCGTCTCCCAGTACCCGGTGATGAGCGTGTACTCCAACGCGCCGGCCAGCGCCGAGGGCACGGCGGGGATTGACTTCTTCCCCGGCAAGCGGCAGGAGGTCGCCAACCAGGTCTTCGCCCGGCTCGCCCCCGCGCTCAAGGACAAGGGCGTGACGCTGGAGCGGTTCCTGCTGCGGAACGTGGACTACACGAACCCGGAGTTCGAGGCCTCCATCGTTCAGAAGCAGGTGGCGCAGCAGAACGTCGTGACCCAGCAGTACGAGGCGGAGATCCAGCGGGTGCGGGCGCAGGCGAACATCGTCCGCGCCGAGGGCGACGCCGAATCAATCCGCCTGAAGGCCGGGGCGCTGCGCATCCAGCCCAAGGTCGTCCAGTGGGAGATGGTGCAGAAGCTCCCCGATGACCTCGAGGTGGTCATCCTGCCCGGGAAGTCCATGCCGATGGTGGACCTGCGGGAGTACGCCAGCCAGGCCCCGGCCCGCGGGGCGCAGGCTCAGCCGGCGCCGCCAGCACCGTAACGACAGGGAGACACCCATGAGCAGCCGGACCTACGCCTGCGCCCACCGTGGCGACAACCACTGCGCGCCCGAGAACACGCTGCCGGCCTTCGCGCTGGCCATCGCGAAGGGCGCCCACCAGCTTGAATTCGACCTGCGCGTGACCAAGGACGAGCAGGTCATCGTCATCCACGACGAGACGGTGGACCGCACGACCGACGGCACGGGCAAGACGACGGACTTGACGCTGGAGGAGATCAAGACGCTGGACGCGGGGAGCTGGAAGGGCGCGGAGTTCGCGGGCACGCGCCTCCCGACCTTCGCCGAACTGCTGGAGATCGTGCCGCCCGGGCCGGTGCTGAATGTGCAACTGTACCTGGAGCCGCGCTACGTGCCGCTCGTGATGGCCGAGATGAAGCGCCAGGGCAAAGTGGACCAGTGCTTCCTGGCGTGCAACCGGGCGCACATCGAGGCGGCGCGGGCGGTGGAGCCGACGATTCGCTGGTGCAGCCTGGACGGCCAGCGCGGTCCGGACAGCGACTACCCGGACCGCACCATCGCCGCGGGGGCGCAGTTCATCCAGCTCTGGGGGTGGGCCGACTGCATGCCGCGGGTGGTGGACCGGCTCCACGACCACGGGGTGACGGTCAACTACTTCGGGACGTCGGATGCAGAGGAGATGCGGCGGCTCATCGGCGCGGGGATTGACTACATCCTGACGGACCACCTGGACTTGATGCTGGAGGTGCTGAGGGAAGGGTAGCATCAGGAGTTCGTACGAGCGGCTTCCAGCCGCGAGAGGCCTGCCGCTCCGCGGAGCGGTGCTCCAGAAGGCCTCGCGGCTGGAAGCCGCTCGTACGACTTCGCTACGGCGCCCTTTCCCTACACCCTACGCTCCCAGCCTCCCCATCCACTTCTCCTGTAGCTTCATCAGCTCGCGCTGCGTGTCGTCGGGTAGGTACTGTGGCGGCTCGCCCTGGAGGAGTTCGGCGACGCGGTCCTCGGCGCGCTCGGTCAGCGTCTTGCTCCCTGCCTCGTTCCACGGCTCGCGGCGGTTCGTCCACGCCAGCTTCGGGTAGATGGCCTCGGTGCGGAAGTGGGCCAGCGTGTGGTCGTGCCCCAGGTAGTCGGCGTGCCACCCCAACTCCGAGATGACGTCGTAGGCCAGCGTCTCCTCGCTCACTTCGATGCCGCGCTGCAGACGGAGCCAGAAGGCGGCCAACTCGTCGTCAATGACCATCTGCGGCAGGGAGATGGCGCGCTGCGACTCGAGTTGGCCCATCCCCCAGATGATGTTCGCGGTCGAGAGCGCGTGCATCAGCCCCATGATGACCTTCTCGTAGGCGGCCTGGCCGTCGGCGCACATGCTCTCAGTGCTCGCCCACGAGGCGGAGGGGAGGTCGTGGCTGCGGGCCATCTCAGCCCCGCCGGCCTGGAGGAGGGCGCATTCGGGTGAGCCGGTGCGCGTGACGGCCGTGCGCATGTCGAAGCCGTGGTTGAAGCCGAGGTTGAAGACGCACGGGCGGCCGGGTTCGAGCAACTGCAGGATCGTGAGGCCGGCGAGGGCCTCGGCGTTGGCGAGGGCGATGGAGCCGGCGAGGGTGACGGGGCCGGTCGCGCCCGAGACGGGCTCGGCGTTGATCATGATCGGCACGCCGTGGCCGGAGCTCTTGCGGAAGACCTCCAGAGCGACCGGCGACCACGTGAGCGGGCTGACAGACGTATAGCCGAGGCTGTAGACGGGGCGCTCCTTGAGCGTCGCCCCGCCGGCGAGCACCTCCCCCATCTCCCGCATCGCAACGGTGCCGTCGGGCGTGTAGATGCACGGGCGCAGGTGCTTGGTCGTGTTTTCGGCGAGCAGGCGCAGGCCGACGAAGTCGCGGCTGTACGAGGGGTATTCCGTGATCATCGGCCCGACGACGGCGTGGATGCGCTCGCAGGCCTGGCCGACGCGGCACATCTTGACGAAGAAGGTCTCGTCAATCGGCCGCGCCTCTTTGCCCTCGACGCCGAACATCGCGTTGCCCGTCCAGAAGACGCTGGGGCCGTGGGCGGTGAGGTCCACGTGCGAGCCATCCATGGCGGCGAGGCGCACGGTCTTGGGCGCGGCGGCGAGGGCCTCGTCCACGAGCGGCTTGGGGAAGCGGATCATGTTCGCTTCGCGGCCGGGCTTCGCACCCTTCGAGAGAAGGAGCGCCTGGATGCTCTCGTCCTCCAGGCGCAGGCCGATCTCGTCGAGAATGCGGTCGCTGGTGGCGTTGATCTGCTCGATGCCAACTTGGCTCAGTACGGACATGCCACGCTCCTCCGCCGTCCTTCATCCTTCATACTTCATCCTTCATACTTCGCCTCACCGCAGCACCCACGTGCCGAAATGGTCGCTCTCCATGAAGCCGCTGACCGTCTGGCTCCAGCAGGTCTGCTCCCGGTCGGGGATACGCTGGCGGCAGATGTTGGCGCGGAGCTTCATGCCCGGCTGCGGCGCGATCTTCAGCTCGGCCCACGGGATCGCGATCTCCGCGGTCCACTGCTTGTCGCCGATCTGCGTGGCGCTTTGCCACTTGGGGTCAAAGCCCATGTCATTGTCGGCGCCGAAGGCCGCGTCCCATTGCACGTTCTTGGGACTGAGGATGAAGTGAACGTAGGGCGTGCCGGAGGCTTCCTTCGTCAGGAAGATGTCCAGGCTATCGCCGTTCCACACCGCGTCATCGTGCCTGCTGCCCACGAGGTTCATCTTGGCGACCTGCGGCTCGTCGGCCTGGACGCTGAGATAGAGGGCGTGGGCGTCGTAGGTGACTTTCGCCTGCGTCTTGGCCTTGAGATCCTCGGCCTTGACCCCGAAGTAGGGCACGAAGGGCTCCAGCGCGGTGGCCTGCTGCCAGGCCGGGTCGTCGAGCTTGCCGTCAAGGGCGGGGACGGCCGCGCCGGTGAGGATCTTGATGTCCGCCGTGCGCCGCAGCAGCTTCGCCTCGATCTCCGCCTTGCGGCGCTCCTGGATCGCCTTCATCCGGTCGCGCAGGTCGAAGCCGAGCCCCCGGTTGTCGGCGATGGCGTCGCGGGCCTTGACGATGGCGTCTTCCATGCCTGCGGGCACGTCCTTATCCGTCCACCAGTTCATCTTCTCGCTGTAGCACCACACGAACTCGTCGGTGGTCTTGAGCGCCCAGTAGACGTTGTGCTGGAACCACTGGGCCTGCTCTTCGGGGGTCATGGACCGGGCGGGGATGTTCGGCCAGTTCACCTTCGCGAACACGTAGTCCATGTAGAGCGCCTGCGAGGCCTGGGTGTTGGTCTGGAACTTGCCGACGAGTTCGGGCGGAATGAGCCCGAGCGCCCGCTGGCGCATCATGTGGTGGGCCGCGAAGTACTTCTCGGAGTTGTCGTAGTAGTACGAGGGCTCGTTGCCATCGGTGATCGTCATGCGCGGGCCGAGGCCGTCGAGCATCCCCAGCAGGAAGGGGTAGTACAG
>CAZZDO010000212.1:5642-8502 GCA_964653205.1 uncultured Armatimonadia bacterium
AGGAAGTTGTGCTTGAACTGGCCCCACTGGATGTCGCGCAGGGCCGCGAAATCGGCCTGGTAGTCCGCCACATCCCACTTGCCGCCGGAGAAGATGTTCCCCCGGCCCTTGCCCGCGACGCGCATGATCAGCCCGTCGAAGGGCCGCTCTTCCATCTTGGCGATGTTGTCGCGCACGAAGGCGGGTGTGGGCACGTCCCAGCCGTACTCGATGAGCTTCTTGGTCGCGGGGAGTCGGCCGGGCTGGGCAAAGGCCGTACCTACCACCACCAGGGCCACAGTCGCCAGTATCGCCCGTTTCATGTTCAGCACTTCCTCTCTCGTGCGGCGTAGCGCGCAGGTCAAGCCCCCAACTCCCCCCGCTCCTCTTCCGTCAACTGCCCCAGCGCCTGCTGTACCACATCCACCCCGGTTAGCTCCGCCCAGCCGTGCAGCAACTGCTTCGTGACCGGGCCGACCTTGCCGTCCCCGACCGGGAGGCCGTTGAACTTCGTTGCCGGCATGAGGCAGTACGGCGTGCTGGTGAAGAACGCCTCGTCGGCGGTGTACACGTCGTACGGCTGCAGGTCGGTCTCGACGGTCGGGATCCCCTGGCGCTGCGCGATCTCCAGGCACGTCTCGCGGGTGAGGCCGGCGAGGGCCTGCAGCGTGCGCGGGGTCTTGAGCACCCCGTCGCTGACCACGAAGAAGTTCCCGCCCTTGTTCTCGGCGAGATAGCCGTTCACATCGAGCAGGATGCCCTGGGCGTTGGGGTCCACGAGCTTGCACTCCAGCTCGGCCAGCGTGTACGCCATGCGGCTGCGGTTCTTGATCTTCGCGTCGAGGGCGACCGCGGGCATGGCGCGGCTGGGGGGCGTGACGGCGTGGCAGCCCTGCACGTAGAAGCGCGCCCAGTAGCGCAGGTCCATCGGCGCGGTGTGGATGATGATCGTGGCGGTGCGCCTGGTGGACTGGTCGCCGCTGGGGGGGTACGCGCCGCGCGAGACGTTGTGCACCAGCCACAGGTCCTGGTCGGCGGCGTATGCCGGGAGGTTTCGCTCCATGACTTCGAGGCTCAGCGCCTCCATCTCGTCCACGGTGAGCCCGCAGTCGAAGCGGCAGATCTTCAGGGACTTGTAGAGCCGCTCGATGTGGGCGCGCAGCTTGAAGGGCTTCTGGGCGAAGGTGCGGGTGGACTCGGTGACACAGTCGCCGAGTTGCACCGCCGAGTCGAAGATCGAGAGCTTCGCTTCGGCCTCGGGGTAGTACTCGCCGCTGATGTAGACGAGGCGTTCGGACATGGTGGGCCTCCTGGAGGGGCCGAATACGCGGCAGCCGCACCGCCGCGTATCCGGCCCGGTGCTATCTACGACTGGGGCCGGATGCCGGCGATACACCTGCCGGCATTCGGCCCCTCCAGTCATCCACTAACCCTTGCAGCAGCAGAAGCAGAGCGGCCGGTACCAGATGTTGCGGAAGCGGACCAGGTCGCCGTGGTCCTGCAACTCCAGCGGCAGCTCCTCGTCGTGCGGCGTGTACGTGGTCAGCACGCGATGGTTCGTGACGCCCAGGAGTTGCTTGCGGTTCTGCAGGACGATGCCGTTGAGGAACACCGTCACGAAGGCCGGCTTGATGAGCTGCGGGCCGTTGAAGACGGGGGCTTCCCAGACCATGTCGTAGACGTTCCACTCGCCGGGCTTGCGCATGGCGTTGGCCATAGGCGGGTACTGGCCGTAGATGCCGCCGACGGTGCCGTCGGGATAGGTCGGGTTGTCGTAGTTGTCCAGCACCTGGATTTCGTACAGGCCCATCAGGAAGACGCCGCTGTTGCCGCGGCCCTGGCTCTCGCCCTTGACGACGGAGGGGCTGGCGAACTCCAGGTGAAGCTGGCACGAGCCGAACTTCGCCTTGCTCTGGATCTGGCCGGTGCCGGGGACGACCTCCATGTAGCCGTCTTCGAGCTTCCAGGCGCACGGGTCGCCGCTGGCCTTCTGGATCCAACCGTCGAGGTTGGTCCCGTCGAACAGCACGACCGCGTCGGACGGGGCGGAGCCGCAGCAGCAGCCGGGAGTGACGACCGGGGGTTGGGGCCGCGTGCCGTCGTGGACGCGCCACTTGCCGCCGGGTAGGAAGGGGGTGTCGTCATAGCCAAGATTCGCCATTTCATGCCTCCAGCAGTCCGGCCCTGTGGCCGGTATTCGAGGTCGGTGTTTCCGCCTGCGGACGAGGAGACCTTCCTGGGTCGGCGAGGCGGGGAAAAGAAAGGCGCGCCGCCCGGTGGGACGGCGCGCGCTTGCCGTTCGTCCGACTGAGAGGTCAGTGGTTCCACATCCGCTGGGTCGAGATGGCGTTCCGGTATGTCACCCACTTGCCGTGGCCGTCCACGAAGCACCAGTTGTTGCCGTCGTTGTGGCGGCCGGGCCACGCCAGGCCACGGTAGTAGGCCCAACTGATGGCGCCCTCGGCGTAGCAGTAGGGGCAGTAGCACAGGTACAGCAGGCCGCTGCGGCCTGCTGACGTATTCTGTTGCTCGGTCTCGGTGATCATGCCGGTCTCCGACGGGTACTGAATCTGGGCCAGAGGCTTGGAGTTGCCCACGCCGCTGACGTGCGGGTACACCGGCCCGTAGTCAATCCCTCCGCGCTGGGAGGGGCAGCTCCAGAGCTGCGTGTTCTTCACGTACGGCTGCATGATCTGGTACCAGGCCATCGTCGCGAAGTTGTAGTTGGTGTCCACGTACCACGGCAGCATTTCGTCATAGTCCTGGGCGTACTGCAGGAACGCCAGACCCATCTGCTTGACGTTGGATAGACAGCTCGACTGTCGGGCCTTCTCGCGGGCCTTGGCGAAGACCGGGAACAGGATCGCCGCCAGGATGGCGA
>CAZZDO010000213.1:0-5324 GCA_964653205.1 uncultured Armatimonadia bacterium
TGTAGTCGGGTCGGTCCATGTAGAAGTGCAGTGCCTCCAGCGCCACATCACGACCGATCTTGCCGCGGAACTTGAAGGCGTCCGCAACGGTCTTGGCGCGGCCGTAGACGCGAAGCTCGGTCCCGTCCGCCTGATGAGTCTCGATCCCCGCGGCGAAGCAGACGTCGCTGAACCAGTAGAAGCTCGTGGGCGGGTAACTGATCTGGGGCTTCCGCGCGTGGCTGGGGAGCGCCATGTGCACCGCGTGCGGGATCTGATCGGTCAGCTCATGGAACGCAAGGGCCGATATCAGACACACAACTCCCCGGGGCACGCGGCGCTGCACTGCCACCAGGTCCGGGTACTGCAGTCCTGGCCCGTCCGCCAGTTGGTATACGCCCCGCGTCAGCTTGTCCAGACGCCCATCGTCTATCATCCGGTAGAGTGTGACGGGGTTGATGCCGGCCGCCAGCGCCTCCGATGTCCGCAGGACCCCGCCGTGCTCCCGGAAGACCGCCTCCGCTCGAACCTCAGCCGATCGTGCCATGGTACTGTCAGCCTAACAATAATGCAGGTACTTGTTGAAAAGTACCTGCATTATTATTGCACATCAGCCCTGCTGCTGTCAAGCCACAGTGCCCCGTCTTGCTCTAGTCGCCCCCGTCCTCCAGCGCGATGCCGTGCTCCTGGCAGTACTCGATGCCCGCCGCGATGAACCCGCGGAACATCGGGTGCGCGCGGTTGGGGCGCGACTTGAACTCCGGGTGGAACTGGCTGGCCAAAAAGAACGGGTGGTCCGGCAGCTCGATCATCTCCACCAGGTCGCCCTCCGGTGACGTGCCACAGAAGACCATGCCCTTGGCCGCGAGCTGCTCGCGGTAGGCGTTGCTGACCTCCAGCCGGTGGCGATGGCGCTCGGAGATCTCGGAGGTCTCGTACAGCTTCGCCGCCAGCGACCCGTCCTTGAGCTTGCAGGGATAGGCCCCCAGCCGCATTGTCCCGCCCAGCCGCGTGATGTACTCCTGCTCCTTGAGGTAGATGACCACCGGGTGGGGCGAGCCCTCGTTGAACTCGCGGCTGTGGGCGCCCTGCAGCCCGCAGGCATTCCGCGCGAACTCGATGACCGCGATCTGCAGCCCCAGGCACAGGCCCAGGTACGGGATGCGGTTCTCGCGGGCGTACTGCGCGGCGCGGATCTTGCCCTCGATGCCGCGGTCGCCGAAACCGCCGGGCACCAGCACCCCACAGACGTCGCCGAGGAGATCGTCCACCGTCTCCTCGGTGACCTTCTCGGAGTCGACGTACTTGATGTCCACCTTCACCTGGTTGTGGATGCCGCCGTGGTACACGGCCTCGGTGACCGACAGGTAGGCATCGTGCAGGTCCATGTACTTGCCCACCATGGCGATGCGGATGGTGCCGGTGGGGTGGTTGAGGCGCTGCAGCATCTCCTGCCAGTCGCTCATGTTCAGGGGCTTGCGTGGCAGGCGCAGGTTGTCGGTGACGAGGTCGGCGATGCCCTGTCGCTCCATGGCCATGGGGATCTCATACAGCGAGCCGTCCACGTCGAGCGCCTCGATGATGGCGTCCAGGTCCAGGTCGCAAAAGAGCGCAAGCTTGGCCTTCATCGAGTCATCCATCGGGTGGGAGGTGCGCGCGACGAGGATATCGGGCGAGATGCCGACGCGGCGCAACTCCTGGACGGAGTGCTGCGTCGGCTTGGTCTTGAGTTCGCCCACGGTGTTGAGATAGGGGATGAGCGTCACGTGGATGTAGCAGACGTTTTCGTCGCCGACATCGCGGCGCATCTGGCGGATGGACTCGAGGAAGGGCAGGCCCTCGATGTCGCCGACCGTGCCGCCGACCTCGACCAGGCAGATGTCCTTGCCGTTGGCGTACTGGCGGATGCGGTCCTTGATCTCATCGGTGATGTGCGGGATGACCTGCACGGTCTTGCCCAGGTAGTAGTCGCCCTGGCGCTCCTTGTCAATGACGGAGCCGTAGATCTTGCCGGTGGTGATGTTGGACAGGTCGCACAGGGGCTCATCCACGAAGCGTTCGTAGTGGCCGAGGTCCAGGTCGGTTTCGGCGCCGTCGTCGGTGACGTACACCTCGCCATGCTGGAAGGGGTTCATCAGGCCGGCATCATAGTTGATGTACGGATCCACCTTGATGAGGCCCACGCAGTAGCCGCGGTCTTTCAGGAGCCGGCCGAGGGAAGCCGTGGTGATACCCTTGCCGATTGCGGAGACCACGCCACCGGTCACGAACACATACTTGGCCATCTTGCACCTGCCCAATGGAGATCAACGCGAACTGGCCGCCGTTGTCACGGCGGTGCGACGGGTGTTGCATGGCGGGTTGAGAAAAAAAAAACGGGGGGGCAGCCACCGACGGCTGCGGGTTCACTGCGTTGGGCTACACTATACACCGAATGGCGAAGGAATGCCACCCCCAAGACGGTGACAGTTTGGGGAACGATTTGCGGCGGATTGTGACACAGGCGTCCGTCTCACCGCCTGACGGGGGCTATGGCGCTGGCGTCTCCGGCGCTTGCGGCAGGACGATGCCCTCACGCTCGATGTATTGCGTGATCTGCTCCTTCAGGTAGGGCAAGTCAGTGACCGCCGTGTCCCATACTGTCTCCCACACCACGCGGAAGTACTGGTGTACCAGGGCGTTCCTCATCCCCACAATGCGCGGCCACGGCACAGCCGGCATGCCGGCGCGGCACTCGTCGGACAGGTTGCGTCCGGCCTCCCCGATCAACTGCAGGTGGTGGATCACCCAGACCTGCACCAACTCATCCTGCAGGAAGTGGCTGCGGCCCTGGGTCACGTACCGTTGGACCGCTTCAATCGCGGTCAGGATGTCTTTGAGCCGCAGTGGGTCGTCTCTCACAGAGCCACAGCCTCGCCAAAGATGCGTTCCCGCAGTTCCGGACGCACCGACTCCGCCTGTCCCACATCCACCGAGCAGTCCAGCAACTCCTGCAGCGCCATCAGCAGGCCGCCCAGGTCCAGCAGCGTCCGCCCGGGCTCCAGGTCAATCAGGAAGTCCACGTCGCTGTCCTCGGTGGCTTCACCGCGCGCCACCGAGCCGAACACGCGCACATTGTGGGCGCCGTGCTCCTCGGCGATGCGCAGTATCTCGTCGCGCTGGTCGCGGACCTGCGCCAGCGTCGGCGGGCGTCTCTTCACGGCCGTGCCGTCAGTCTGGTCCGCCATCATGCACCTACTTGGGCTCATCCGTCGGCTCAGCGGCACCATCGTCAGTGCTCGCGGCTGGCTCAGGGCTTTCCGCCTCATCCTCCGGCCGCCCCTCCGACGACGTGGGCAGCTCTTCCGCGGGCAGGTCCTGCTCGCCCACGGCGCCGGCCGGCTGCACCACTTCCGCCTCCTCCTCGTCCAGTGGCGCCTCGTCTTCGAGCACCGGGATCTCCACGCCCTTCTCCAGGCTCGCCAGCCGGATCTGCTCGATCTCGTGCTTGAGCTTGGCGATGTCCCCGATGATCGCGTCAATGCGCTTGCAGTCCACCAGCACGTCCTGGTTGCGCACCTTGCTCTGGCCGTGCAAGGCGTAGACCTTGGCGCCGATCTGACGGATCAAGCCGTTGCGCTCCTTGTCCAGGCGCCGGACCTGACCGGCCAGGCGCTGGATCTGGGTCCGCTGTTCGATCATCTCGGCCGCCGACTCGCCGGTCTCCTTGGCGCTGCGCAGGAACAGCCGGCCCAAGTCACGCATGCGGTTCATCATGTCACCCACGAGACATACCTCCTCAGTTTCCGGCTCTTCAGCCGCGATCCAACCGTCTCAGGCCCGCCCTCCGCGCCGCGTCCAGCGCGGCGGTGTACTCCTCGCGGGTGAGGCGCCGGGCAATCTCCGGGACCTCAGCGGCGCGATAGCACGGGTGGTACTGGTCCATCACGTTCACATATGTGTCCGGGTCCAGCGACGCCAGGAACCGCATCACCTCAGGCGTCGTGGACTGCCCTTCGGGCATCACCAGGTGCCGCACCAGCAGCCCCCGCCGGGCGATCCCGTCCGGCCCTACCTGCAGTGGCCCCACCTGGCGGTGCATCTCGCGGATGGCTGCCTGCATCCGCTCGGGATAGTCCGGGGCCTGACAGAGGCGCCGGGCCACCGCGGCGTCCAGGAACTTCGCGTCCGGCATGTAGATGTCCACCACGCCGTCCAGCAGGCGCAGGGCCGCCACGGACTCATAGCCCCCGCAATTATACACGATTGGCAGGCGCAACCCTAAAGGGATTGCGTTGTGGATGGCCGCCAGGATCTGGGGCAGGAAGTGCGTGGGCGTGACGAGGTTGAGGTTGTGGCAGCCCCGCTGCTGCAGGCTGACCATGAGGCCGGCCAGCCGCTGGGCCGTCACTTCCTCGCCCCGTAGAGCGGCCCCCTTCGCCGGTAGAGCGGGCGTCTCGCCCGCCACCGGGTGGCTGATGTCGTAGTTCTGGCAGAAGATGCAGCCGAGGTTGCAGCCGGAGAGGAAGATCGTGCCGGAGCCGCCGTGGCCGACCAGGGGCGCTTCTTCGCCGAAGTGGGGGCCATGGCTGGCGACGCGGGCAAGCGCCCCGCCGTGGCAGAAGCCAGTCTCGCCGGCGAGGCGATCCACGCGGCATTCGCGGGGGCAGAGGGCGCAGGGGGAGAGAAGACGGTTGGCAGCGGCGAGACGGTCAGCCCATTGGTCGGGGGTGAGGTTGAGGTAGGAGGGGGATAGTTGCACGTGGCATGCCGTCGCGTGGGCGGGTTCGTCCCCGAACCCGCTCTTGGTCATGAACTGAGCCCGGAGCCCTGGCCCCACCAAGGCCACTTGGCCGGGTCATCCACCAAACCGGCCCGGTGGGGGTTATCGAAGATGTACGCCGCCTTCTCGTGGAAGTCGTCTTCATTCCTCACGAGATGGTCGTAGGTGTCATCTTGCCACACCTCGCCCTCACGTCCGAGCGCCTCGTTGATTCGCCTGGCCGTCCATCCCTTCAGGCAGCGCATGATGTGCTTGATGCTCTCGGCCTTGCCGTTCGCGACGATGGGCTTGACCAACATGTGCACATGGTCTGGCATCACGCAGTAGTCAAACAGCAGGTACCGTTGGCCATCAAAGTACCGCAAGGCCGCGACAATGGTGTGCGCGACTTCGGGGAGAACCAGATCAACGACTGGAGGGCGTTTCAGACAGAGGCAGAGGAAGTACGTAGCGCCGAGGTCTTCGTGGTGTGGAAGGCGGCGCCGGGATACCTTGAAGCCACTGATGTGGTGCTGGTCGTTGCCCATAGCCTGGTTTGCGGGTTCGAGGACGAACCCGCCTACGCGCTCCTGGTTTGCGGGTT
>CAZZDO010000213.1:5424-8466 GCA_964653205.1 uncultured Armatimonadia bacterium
ACCCGCCTACGCGCTCCTGGTTTGCGGGTTCGAGGACGAACCCGCCTACGCGCCTTCCGCCAGCCGCGCCATGAACCCCGGCAGGTCCCCGTGCTCCAGGTCGCCGGTCAGATCGAAATGCACCGGCGTGATGGAGATGTAACCGTCCTGGGTGGCCTGGATGTCGGTGCCCTCGCCGCAGTCGGACTCCAGCGGCGAGCCGCTGAACCAGTAGTACGGCCGGCCGCGCGGGTCCACGTGCTTGCTGAGGATGTTGCTATACTTGCGTCGGCCCAGCCGTGTCAGTACGGGGGCCTTCAGTTCAGCCGGGGGGACGTTGGGGAGGTTGATGTTGAAGAACGTGTCCGGGGGCAGCGGCCACGCGTCCTGCACCGCCGTCACGAGCTTGCGCGTGAACTGGGCCGCGCCCTCGTAGAGCACCTCGGTGTACGCGCACACCGAGACGGCCATGCTGGGGATCTCCTGCAGCGCCCCCTCCATCGCCGCCGAGACGGTGCCGGAGTAGAGGACCTCTTCCCCCAGGTTGGCCCCGGCGTTGATGCCGGAGATGACCATGTCCGGCTGGGGCAGGTCGCTCAAGCTCGCGAGGATCACGCAGTCGGCAGGGGTGCCGTTACTGGCGTAGGCGGCGATGGTGTGCTCCATGTGCACCGGCTCGAGGCGCAGGGGTTTGTGGAGCGTGATGGCGTGGCCGGTGGCGCTCTGCTGGCGCTCCGGGGCGATCACCAACACCTCGGCGACCTGCGACAGCTCGCCCACGAGTTTCTGCAGCCCCTCGGCGAAGACCCCGTCGTCGTTGGTGACCAGTATCCTCATGTGCTTCCCCCGGCCGGTGTGAAGGCAATGGTACGTGTCCGCACCACGCCGTCGAGTTCCGCGATCTCGCGCAAGGCGGCTTCGGGCACTTCGCCCTGTACGGTCAGGGCCATCAGCCCGATCTCGCCGGGCGCCTCGCGGCTGACCTGGATGGCCGAGATGTTGACGCCGCTCTCGCCCAGGAGCGTCCCCACTTTGCCGATGAAGCCCGGACGGGAGGGCGCTTGCCGCCACACCAGCAGGGCCACGCCGTCGGGGGGCAAGTCCAGGTCGTAGCCGTCCAACTCAATGATACGCGGATGGCCCCGGTCAAGCAAGGCTCCCGCCACCGTCACAGGGGCCTCGGCCGTCACCCGCAGTTCCAGCACGTCGGTATAGCCGCGGTCATCATCAAGCTGCGTCTGCGCCACTTCGACATGGCGTTCGCGGGCCAGCAGCGCCGCGTTGATGGCGTTGGCCGGCTCATCCGTCACGCCCCGGAGCAATTCGGCGAGGGCCGTCGCCGCGACATGGGCCAGATACTCGGGCGCGAGGTCGGCGGAACTGAGGACTTCCAGACGGCGCAGCGCGCCCTGCTGCAAAGCCCGCGCCAGTTGCCCCAGGGCCCGCGCCAGCGGCAGGAACGGCGCCACCACTTGCAGGGCCTCGGGCGGGAGGGGAGGGGCATTCACGGGCCAGCGCGGCGGGCGCCCCGCCAGCACATCGGCCACCTGCCGCGCGGCGTCCACCGCGACGTTCACCTGCGCCTCCTGCGTCATTGCGCCCATGTGCGGAGTGGCGATGACGTTGGGCAGCTCGACCAGCGCGCGGTTGCTCGTGGGCTCGTCGGCGAACACATCCAACGCCGCGGCAGCCAGCTTGCCGCCCTGCAGCGCGTCCACGAGCGCCCCTTCGTCAATCAGCGAACCCCGCGCGGTGTTGATGAGAATGGCCTCGGGCTTGAGCAGGGCCAACTGCTCCGCGCCGATGAGGTGCTCGGTCTCGGCGCTGGCCGCGGCGTGGAGGCTGACGAAGTCGCTGTCTCGCAGGACGGTCGGCAGATTGGCCAGCTTCGCGCCGACGGCCGCCGCCCGCTCCTCCGTCACATACGGGTCGTGTGCCAGGACGGCCATCCCCAGGCCCCGCGCGCGCTTGGCGACTTCCGCGCCCACATTGCCCAGGCCGACCAGCCCGAGCGTCTTGCCCTCGATCTGCCGCCCGGCGAACGACTTGCGGTCCCATACGCCGGCCTTCAGCGCGGCACTGGCCTGGGGCAGGCAGCGGGCCGCGGCGAGCATCAGGGCCAGGGCATGTTCGGCGGCGGCGAGGACGTTCCCGGCCGGGGAGTTGACGACGAGGAGGCCGCGGCGCGTCGCGGCCGGGACATCAATGTTGTCCACGCCGACCCCCGCGCGGGCGATGACGCGACAACTGCTCGCGGCCTCGATGATCGGGGCCGTGATCTTCGTGGCGCTGCGGACGATGATGGCGTCGAAGCCAGGCACGAGCGCGACCAACTCCGCCTCGGCCAGCCCGCTGCGGATGACGATCTCGCCGACCTCGCGCAGGACCTCGAGCCCTTCCAGCGCCAGATTGTCACAGACGAGGATACGTGGCATGTCGTTCCCGTTACCGTCCCGGGGGAACGGTCTTGGTAGGCGGGGGTCTCAACCCCCGACTACAACCCGTGATACACGTCTTCCAGCTCCGTCAGCACCGCGTCCACATCGCAGGCATGGCCCAGTTCGCCCAGTTCTCTCCCGACGGCCTCCCATGTGCGCAGGAGATCGCTCGCCTGCGCCGCGCCGAGGTGGCCGATGCGGAAGATCTTGCCCTTCAGCGCGTCCTGTCCGCCGGAGATGATGATGTTGTGCTTCTCGCGCAGCGCCTTGACGAGCTTGCCCGAGTCCATCCCTTCCGGCGAGACGATGGCCGTCACCACATCGCTGGCGCAGGCGTCGTCGGCGAGCAGCGTCAGGCCGGCCGCGCGCGCGGCGGCCCGGCAGGCCCGGGCCATGCGCCGGTGGCGGTCCTGGAATTGCAGCAGGCCCTCGGCTTCGATCAGCCGCAACGAAGCCTGTAGCGCCAGGATCATGTTCACATTGGGCGTGTATGGCGTCTGGCCCTTCTGCAGCGAGGCCAGCGCCTTCGGCAGGTCGGTGTAGTAGCGCGGCATGCGGGCCTGTTCGGCGGCGGCCCAGCCGTGCTCGCTCAGGCAGGCGAAGGCCAGGCCGGGCGGCAGCATGA
>CAZZDO010000214.1:0-8397 GCA_964653205.1 uncultured Armatimonadia bacterium
CTTCCGGAAGTATCTGTAGAGGGAGAGTGGCGCGATGGCAACTCGTTGCGTCTTAGCCTTACTCCTGGCGGCTCTCGCCTCGCTGGCGGCCGCCGACCCGGCGGCGCCCATCATCATCGTCGGCACCAACACCCCGGCCGATGCCGCCGCCATCAACGCGGCCATCGCCGCCAGCCCCGAGGGCAGCGAGATCGTCTTCCGCGGCTCGTTCCTCATCAACGAGACGATCCGGCTGATCAGCCATCGCTCCTATCGGGGAGAGAGCCGCGTCGGCACGTGCCTCAGGCAGGCCGACGGCGCGAACCTCCCCGCGCTCATGGCCTCCGCGGTGTATCTCGACAACACCACCTGGACCGGCACGCCGATGTCCCTGCGCCATATCACGCTGGACGGCAACCGCCAGCACAACCCCGACACGCCGACCGACGGCCTCGTCCTGCGCGCGTGGCTCAGCGTCGTCGAGGATGTCTACATCACCAACATGGGCGGGGACGGGCTGCGGCTGACGAGCCTGGGCTCCGGTGGCGCCGGCCTGAAGACCTCACAGGTCAACGGCCGCATCTCCGACTGCTTCGTCGAGCGCTCCGGCCGCCACGGCGTGCACGTCGAGGACCCCGGCAACGCCGTCACCGATTGGATACTGCGCGACAACTGGATCGCCAACTCCGGCGTGGACGGCCTCCACATGGACAACGCCGCCGGGTGGGTCGTCGAGCGCAACCACATCTACGGCGTCCCGCAGCACGCGATCTACGCGAACCGGCTGTTCGCGACCTCAATCTGCGACAACTACCTTGAGGGCTTCGGGGAGACGGAGGCGAAGGGGACGTGGTGCGGCATTCTCGCGCAGGTGCAGGGCGGCGCGGCCTCGACCATCGCGAACAACCGCATCTTCAACTTCGGCGGCGAGAAGCAGGCCGACTCGACCTACCGCTACCTGTCGGTGTCGGTCAACTACGGGACAGGCGTGGTGAGCGTCACGGGCAACGCCCTGCGCGGCGCGGGGACGCCCCGGGGCACGGGGCTGGTCTACACGGCGGCGGGCGACCGCAAGCTCATCGTCGCCTCGACTGGGAATGTCGTGGAGAACATCGCCACCCCGCGGGTCGTGGACGAGCGGGTGACGCTGACGGCGGGGCTGTAGCCGGGTCTCACCGCTTCGGCTTGAGGAACAGCACCTCGCCGTAGTCAATCCACCCGACGCGCAGGTCCATGCGGAACCACCCGTCGCTGTTCATGGCGTGCAGGCGCGTGCCTGAGCGCGGGCCCAACTCCTTGAGGTCGTGCTGCGCCCAGGTCTGGCCCCCGTCGAGCGAGACGATGAGGCCGCAGGCCAGCGGCGAGGCCGGCGCGCAGTGCGTGGCCAGGAACACACCGTCCTCGATAATCATGTTGCCCGACTCGACCTCCGGGTTGAACAGCAGCGTGTGCTTCGACTTGTCGGTGAGGTCCTCGGGCCGGCAGGTGAAGACGCCGCGGTCGAACGGCTGGCGGACATTCGAGTCGCTGATCCAGTAGAGCTGCCCGTCCACGAAGTTGATCCCGCCCGCCTTGTAGCGCGAGTTCGTGGCATCCGACACGATCACCCGCCAGTCCCAGCGATCTGCCGCCGCGTCATACGTGCCCCGCAGCCAGTGGACTTCGTACCCCTCGGGCTTGTCGTGGTCGCCGGTGCAGGCGTAGAAGGCGTCCTCGGCGGGGTTGTAGGCCACCGTGTGCATGTGTCGGCAGCAGACCGGGTTGTCGGGGTTCCCCAGCGCCGGGCCCTCCGTCCCACCGCACGGGGAGCCGTCGTCATGGGTGTAGGGGCTCTGGCCGAACCCATAGGCCAGCTTCACGGTCTCGCCGCCGTCGGCCGAGTAGTAGATGTTCACCGGCGTCGCCCCGCCCACGACGTTGCAGTAGTTCCCCCACACGAGCATCTCCTTGCCCTGCACGTCGAAGGTGTTGACCCCGGCGAGCGTGTGGAAGTACCAGCCCGGGTGGTCCGGGTTCTTCGGCGTGTGGGGGAGATAGGGCGCGCCGTCGAGGCCCTGGACCGTGATCTCGTCACACGTGCGCAGGTTGTCGGCGCTCCGGTACAGTCGCTCGCGCGTGGCGAAGATGACGTTCCCGTTGCCCAGCAGGCAACTGAACGTGACGTGGCGGGCGTCGGGGAAGGCGAGGCGGTAGGGCCACGTCGCCCCGTTGTCCTCGGACAGCATGACCTCGTCCTCCGTACGGGCGAAGGCCCTGTTGTCGCGCTGCGAATCGATGTAGCGGCCCTCGGGTTGGAGGCGGTACCAGAAGTGCTCGGTCTCGGCGATGGGTGTCTGGGGCATGGTGAGGCTCCCTCTTTGGTCTGGGCGCCGTTGTAGGGCGGGGGCTTGTACCCCGCCCAGCGTGTTGCCAACCGAACGGCGGCGGGGTACAAGGCCCCGCCCTACAACGGCGCTCCCATGGCATGGCGCTGGGGGCGACAGCGGGCACGCAATTCGCCGCCGGGTTCCGCTTCGCCTGCGTCCCTCCGCCGCAGGTGCGCCGGGGCCGGGGGCGGAAGCATCCCTGGCCTGCCACACAAGCTGCCGTACCCGCGGAGGATCGAGATGGTCAATGCCTGCGGCCTGGCCTCGGTGGCCGTTCTCATTCTGCTCGCCCTGTCGGCCCTGCCGGCCGGGGGGCAGCCCGCTCGGGGCTGGGGCGCGATGGCCGACGACGTCAAGCAGCGCCCCGAGCTGGCCCCGGCCCTCCAGAAGACGGCCGACCGCGCGCGCCCGATCGCGGCCAAGCCCATCGTCAAGCGCGTGTATCACTACGCGGACCTCGGCCAGGACCGCACGTGGCTCGACGGCCGCGCCAAGTTCATGGACGGCCAGCCCCGCCAGGAGATCTTCGGTCTGGCCATGTCGGACTTCGGCACCAGCGGCACGATCCTCGGTGAACTCCCGCTGCTCGCCTTCGCCTACCGCTGCACCGGCGACGAGACCTTCCGCACCCGGATCATCGCCCAACTGGAGGAGACGGCCACCTGGTCGCCGCTGCAGCGGCCGGGCTGGTCGCTGTGCACCCCCGCGCCCGACCCCGTGCCGGCCGACTACTGGGACGGCAGTTGGCTCGCCACCGGCCAGGGCGTCCGCGCCCTCGCCGACACGCTCGAACTGATGCCCGAGGGCAGCCTCTCCCCGGAACTGCTCGGCAAGCTGCGCGACCTGCTGCGCGGTGAGATCAAGACGATTGCGGACGACTGGAACCTCAAGCGCGGCTGGTTCCGTTCCGGCGGCGGCTACCCGCAGACCAACCAGTGGGTCCTGCCCACCGAGGGCCTCATCCGCGCCTGCCTGGCTCTGGGCAAGGAGCAGTTCCCGACCGAGTACGAGTTGGGCGTGAAGAACCTCATCCGGGCGCTGGAGGTGCAGGGGAAGCAGGGCGAGTTCAACGAGGGCATCGGCTACGCCAACTTCACCGTCGGCTCGATGCTGGCGGCAGCGCACGCCATGGCGGCGCACGGAGACACGCGCGCCCTCGAGCATCCCTTCCTGCGCGGCTTTGCGGCCTGGTCCGTCCATCACCTCCAGCCCGGCCGCTTCCGCGTCAACTGCTTCGACGCCGGCGGCGCCCGCTCGGGCCGCAACGACGGCGGGGCGCGCGGCCTGCTGAGCACGCTCACGGTCTTCGCCGCCAGTCCCGTGGCGCGCTGGGCCCTCGACACGCTCTATGACGGCCCGACCGACGATCTGATCGGCCTGGTCGCCCGCACCGCCACGGTCGCGCCCGAGGCCATCCCGCCCTTCGCTTTCTACGACGGCCCGGCCCGCCGCGTGAACTGGCGCGACAGTTGGGCCGACGACGCCACCGGCGTGTGGGTGCGCGGCGGCCACCCGCTCGACAGCCACGACCACTACGACCGCGGCCACGTCAACTTCATCGCCCGCGGCAAGCCGCTACTCATCGAGGCCGGGACGCCCGGCTACGACAACCCGACGATCCACACGCTCTACTCCACGGTCGTGGGCCATAACGTCCTCGACGTGGCCGACCTCAAGCCGAAGCGGGCCGTCGCCCCGATCACGGTGAGCCGCCTGGACGCCGACGGCGGGGATCTCGTCGTGGAGCCCACGGCCTGCTATCCCGGCCTGGCAAGCTGGCGGCGCCACGTGACGTGGAGCGCGGCCGGACTGCGCGTCGCCGACACGGTGCAGGGCCCCGCCGACAAGCCGGCGGTGATGACCTTCCGCTGGCACCTGGGCACGGACCAGCCGGCGGCGATCACTGGCACGGACGCCGCCTGGGAGGTCGCCTGGCCCGAGGGCGAGGTGACGCTGACCAGCTCCGTGCCGCTGCAGGTCACGCAGGAGAAGCTCCCGGACAGCACGGTGGGCCTGGGGAAGAAGGAGAACGGTTGGGACACCCTGCACACCTGCCTCGTCGTGCGCACGGTGGTGCCGGTGGCCGCCTGGGAAGTCACGACGGTCGTGACGCCGGCACAGTGACTCGCGCGCGGGGCGAGGGCGGGGAGGATTCCTGCCGCCGATGGCGAAAGACCGGTGACCGGACACACTTGAGTGAAGGAGCGGTTCACAATGGGCAAGTGGTTGACAATCATGGTGGTTCTGCTGCTGGCCGTGGCGCTGCTGGCTGGCTGCAAGGTGGGGTCCAGTGGTTCAGGCCTGGGCGAGGGGAGCGGCGTGCTGACCCAGTACGACTTCGACCCCTTCGGCCGGGGCCGGGCGCCGGTGGACCTGCTGTACTTCACCGCGCCGCGCGAAGGCCGCTACCGGATCACCCTGGCCGGAGGCGCGGGCGCCGACGCCCTGCGCAACCCCGTCATCTGGGTGATGCGCGGCCGGGTGCCCGCCGAGCAGAACGCCTTCCTGAGCGCCTATGACCGCGGTCGGGGCGTCATCGCCGAGAACTCCGGCCAGGCTATCGCCACGGTCGGTCTGCGGGCGACCGGTGGCGACACCTTCACGGTCGCCTTCACCAGCCGGACCAACAGTATCGGCGCCTACAGCTTTGAGATTGAGGCGATCAGCCGACCCACCCCGTAGCGGCCGGCCGACGGCGCGCCGGCGCCGCGTCCTCTGAGACTGCCGGGGCAGTTCCGCCGGCGGGAACTGCCCCTTCCTACCTCGCTCCCGGAGCGAGGGACTGCCGTGTACCTGCGCCCGCGTCCTGCCCGTCCATCCCCCCGCCGTCGAGGTGATCCCGCCATGACGCCGCGCCATCTCATCTGTCTGCTGCCCCTGCTGCTGGGCGCGCCCGGCGTCCACGCGGACGCCACAATCGTCAACGGCGGCATGGAGGGGCAGGCCACGGACCACTCCAACGGCCAGGGCTTCCTGCTCGCGCCGCCGGGCTGGACGCCCGTCAACGTGAACACCGGCCGTGGCGACCGCCTCTCCGTCGAGGGCTCGGACCGCCCCGGCGCCGGGCAGTGCCTTCGCCTCAAAACCTTCGGCAGCGACGCCGGGGTCTATCAGTCCATCGTCCCACTGACCCCCGACCGGAGCTATCTCATCTCAGCGTGGGTCAAGCGCCTGTCGGGCACACTGAACCTGGAGTGCTACCCGCGGGCCTGGGGCCCGGCCATCATGCGCGGGCTCGACTCCCAGAGCGAGGGCTGGACGAAGCTCACGGTGGGCTTCACCGCCAAAGACGCCGGGGTGCACCTGTACCTGGTCGCGGCGCCGCAGGCCGAGTTCCTGATTGACGACGTGGAGATCCATCCCGCTGCCGTGCAGGTGCGGGTGGGCGAGGCGCAGCCCTACGACTTCAGCGGGCGCTGGCGCTATCCGGTCACCCTCGAAGCCATGCCCGGCGCAGCGGCCGTGCCGGAGGTGTCCCTGCAGCCTGTCTCCGAAGTCTTGCCCCGCGAAAGCTACGGCGACAAGCAGCGCCTCGCCCTGCCGGCCGGGCGCCCCGCCACGGCGGCCGTGACCGTGCCGGTCAACGTGGGGGGCCGCTTCGTCGTGGAGGTCACCGACCCGGCCACCGGCATGCCCCTCGGCGTCTCGGCCACCCACGAGCTACTCGGCAACCCCTGGCTGATCGCCTACCCCTGCAAGGACAGCCTGTATGCGAGCCTCCAGCATCGTTGGCCCATGCGGGTGTCGCTGGTTGCCGGTGGCGGCACACCCATGCGGGGTCTGGCGGCCGGCGCGACCATCCGGACGACCAAGGGGCGGACGGTGCGCAGCTTCACCGCCCCGGCCGCCGACCGGGCCTTGACGCTGTCGCTGGACGGTTCCGGTCTCGCGGCCGGCGACTATCGGCTGAAGCTGGCCGTGCGTGACGCCGCCGGTCGCCACGTGTACGAGGCCGAGCGCCCGTTGCGCGTCCTGGCGCGCCAGCCGCATGAGGTCGTCGTCGGCCCCGATGGCCGGACGCTCGTGGACGGCCAGTCCTTCTTTCCCATCGGGCTGTACTGGGTGCTCGCCGACCCCGTCGGCTGGCAGCCCGGCCCGCAGCGCAAGGCCGAGCAACTGCTGGAACTGCGCCGCATGGGCTTCAACACGCTCCACACCTACGCCTTCGAGCACAATGACGCCCCCGACACCGATGACAACGCCGTGGCCTATCTCGACATGGCGCAGGAGTTGGGCTTCAAGGTGATGATGGGGTTGCGGCGAGATTGGTGCCAGGGAGATCAGCTCAACCGCGAGGCCATCGAGCAACGCGTGCGGCGGCTGCGAGGCCACCCGGCGCTGCTGTGCTGGACGCTGTGGGACGAGCCGGACGGCAACCTCGCCAACGTCCCGCGCGTGCAGGCGATCTACGACCTGGTCAACCGCGAGGACCCCTACCACCCGGCGATGCCGGTGTTCATGTCCGCCGGCGGCCGGGCTTTCCGCAACGCCGCGGACATCAACCTGTTCGACTACTACCCCGGCGGCGGCGCCGCCGCCACGGTGCCCGAGGTCCTGGCCCGCTCCGCCGCCGCCCTTCCGGACAAGCCGATGTGGTATGTGGCCCGCGCCTACCAGCAGGGCCAGAACCTGCCGACTGAACAGGAGATGATGTCGTACTGGCGCGACGCCCTGGCGGCTGATGTGAAGGCGATCTGGTGGTACAGCTACGGCGGCGACAAGGCCGGCTGGGACAGCATCCGCATCACGCCGGAGCACTTCGCGAACGTCAAGCGCGTGGTCCGGGCGCTGGCGGACGAGGTGGGGGAGAAGTGACGGGCCGTCCCCGTCACGTGATCTCCAACTCGTACACCGCGAGGCCCGCGCGCACCGCCGCAATCGTCACGGCCATCGGCGCCTCTGCCCCGGCGGCCGTGATCTGTTTGTGCCCGTCCAGGCTCATCGTCCACTCCGCCCCCGCCCGTCGCAGCGTCAACTCGTGCTCGTTGCCGTCGTCGAACCAGTCGCCCACGGCTTCGTGCCCCTCGCCGTTGGCTTCGACGTAGTTGATCGCGCCCTGGCGGTCCTCCGTCGCGCCCATCTGGTAGGCGAACGTCAGGTCGTCGAGGGCGACTTCGAGGCGGTTCGGCGCGTCGCCGAAGAGGCCGGTGAAACGGTAGCGGAGGCGGAGCTCGTGGACGCCATGGGATAGGGGCCGGCTGAAGCGCGGCCCCTCCAACGGCCCCTCCAACGGCCCCGCCGCCTGACAGGAGGCATACAGCGCCGTCACCGGCGGGCGGTCGAATTCGCTCAGTTGGCTGGTCACGAAGTAGATCGCCCCGCCCGCGGGATGGGCCTGCGTTTCGTACAGCACCGTGCCGATGGTGTCCTCGTCAATCTGCACCGACGCCGGGTACGACCGGTCGCCCCCGACGGCCATCGTGCCGTCGAACACGTCAATCGAGTTCTCGACCTCCCACGTCGCCCCGTGGTCCTTGCTGAGCACCAGCCGCTCGTTGCGCCGCTCGCGGAACGAGAAGCTGCACAGCAGCCAGCCGTTGTGGAGCGTGATGAGGTCGGCCGGTGTGTACTGTGAGGGGATGGATGACAGCCACGGCGTCTCCCACGTGCGACCCTCATCGGTCGAGCGCGTCTGCCACAGATAGCGCTCACGCCAGTGCCGCCCCAGCGCCACCAGCGCCCCACCAGCGGCGCCGTTCTCCCCCTCTCCCCCTGGGAGAGGGGGTCGGGGGGTGAGGGTCCGCGTCACGCACACCTCGTCCGCCAGTTCCTCATCGCCCGGCGGCGTGATGGGGATCATCTCCGACTCCCCGGTGCGCGGGTTGAGAATCACGCCATACGCCGCCTGCCCGCCGCCCTCCCCCTCGGCCAGCGGAATGAGCCAGTTCCCGTCCTTGAGCATGAGCGCCGGCGAGCGCGTGTGCACGTCCTCGATGGGCTGCAGGCGGATCGGGTCGCTCCACGTGTGCCCGTCGTCATCGCTGAGCATGGCGAAGGCCCCGCGGTGGGTGCGCGGCTTCCACTTGTCCCAGCACACGAGCAGTTGCGCCGT
>CAZZDO010000215.1:0-6744 GCA_964653205.1 uncultured Armatimonadia bacterium
CCCCCAGACGACCGCGCCGCCCCCGACCGGCGCCGGCGGCCGGCCGACGACCAGCCTGCTCCCGACACCCGCCGCGCCCGCCGGCACTCGCGGCCCGGACCTGTCCGGCCGCCCCCTCAACATCACCCAGAGCGTGGACGCGCCGATGTCCAACCGCGACCGGCTGCTGAGCCGGGGCCTCGAAGGCATCACGTGGCCCACCGGCGAGGCCCTCAGTTGGCGCGTGCAGGCCGTCGTGGATGACTACACCGGCTATGCGATGGTGACGGTGGCGCTGCCCCCGGGCTTACGGACCGCCGACCTGCCGGGCACGGTCATTGACATGGCCTACAAGCTGGCCGTGGCCACCATCCAGGCCGACAAGGGCATTCAGTCCGTCACGATCCGGCTGCTGATGGACGTGGATGTGGACGGCAAGCGGATCTCGCTGCTGGCCTTCCGGGGCAACACGACTCGCGAGCATCTCGACTACTACCTCAAGCGCGGCCTGCAGCCCGACCGCGACACGATCTGGAGCCACGTGTTCGCGACGACGTGGTGGAACCCCTCGGTGCCCACCAGCGGCGAGGCGAAGCAGTGAAAGGCGAACGGCGGGAACGGTGAGGCGGGAACACGGGAACACGGGAACGGTGAGGCGGGAACACGGGAACGCGGGAACGGTGAGGCGGGAACGCGGGAGCCGTTCGCCCCGAAGGGGCCGACGTGCATTGCCACGAGCGTAAGCTCGTGGATCCAAGGCCCCCCTTTCCCTCCCCCCTCCGGCGGGCGGGACGCCCGCTCTACCCCAATGGGGAGTTCTACCCCAATGGGGAGCTCTACCCCAATACGGAGCTCCACCCCGATACTGAGCGCAGGAACTGAACCATGACCGACTTCGCACTACTCGCCGTCGTCACCCGTGGCGACGTGAATGAAAGCCACCACCTCGGCGACCTCGTCATCGCGGACGCGGACGGCAAGCTGTTGCTCGCCACCGGCAACCCGGAGCGCGTGGCGTACTTCCGCTCCTCGCAAAAGCCCCTGCAGGCGCTCGCCGTCGTGCAGACCGGGGCCGCCGACCGCTTCGGGCTCACCGAGACGGAGCTGTCCATCTGCTGCGCGTCGCACAGCGGCTCGCGCATGCACGTCGAGACCGTGCAGGGCATCCTGGCGAAGCTCGGGCTCGACGAGGCGGCGCTGCAGTGCGGCGTGCACGACCCGGGCGACAGCGAGGAACGGCTGCGCCTGACCGGCGCGGGGAAACGACCGTCGCCGCTGCACAACAACTGCTCGGGCAAGCACGCGGGGATGCTGGCGAGCACCCGGGCGCTCGACGCGCCCGTCGAGTCCTATCTGGACCGCGATCATCCCCTCCAGCGCCTCATTGCGCGCAACGTGGCGACCATGACGGGGCTGCCCGAGGCGCGCTTCGCGTGGGGAGCCGACGGCTGCGGCGCCCCGGTCATCGCCGTGCCGCTCACGGCCATGGCGACGGCCTATGCGCGGCTGGCGAACCCGAGCGACCTCCCCGACGACTTGCGCGCGGCGGCCACGCGCGTCGTGGCCGCGATGGCCTTCGCGCCGGACATGGTGTCCGCGCCCGGGGCGTTCAACAGCGAGTTGCTGGCCGCCGGCGAGGGGCGGCTGGTCGCCAAGGGCGGGGCCGAGGGCGCGTTCCTGGTGGGGCTGCGCGACCCGCGCCGGCTCGGGATCGCGATGAAGATCGCGGACGGATCGGGGCGGCCCCTGTCGGCCATCACGCTGGCGGCGCTGGAGGCCGTGGGCGGGCTGTCCCCGACGGCGGCCGGCCGCCTGGAACGCTTCCGCCGCCCGCCGATCCACAACTGCCACGGCACCCACGTCGGCGACGTCGTGGCCACCCTCAAGCTGGAAGCCATCGCCCATGAGTAAGCCCACGCTGACAGTCGGATTCGTCGGGGCCGGGGGCAACGCGCGGCACCATCTGGCCGGCTGCGTCCACAGCGGCCTCGTGCGGCGGGCCGTGCTGGTCGAGCCCGATGCCGACGCGCGGGCCCGCCTGCGGCAGCGCTATGGCCTCATCAAGGCCGACCATGCCGAACTCGAGCCGCTGCTGGCGGATGACGCAGTGACGGTCGTGGATGTGTGCGGCCCCGTCGCCGGTCGCGCGGAGGCGGCCCGCCGGGCGCTGGCGGCCGGGAAGCATGTGATCCTCGATGCCCCCCCGGCCCGGACCGTGGCGGAGCTGGACGAACTGGCGGCGCTGGCCGAGGCGCAGGGGCGGCTACTGCTGTGCGCGCTCAGCCCGTTGCACATGCCGGCGCACCGCAAGCTGCACGAGTTGCTCCGCCGCGAGCCGCTGCCCCCGCCGGTACTGGCCACGGCGCTGACGGTGCTGGCCCCCGACGCGCCCGCGGACGACCTGCCGGTCGCGGCCTACGAGGCCATCGTGGCGCTGCAGCACATCACGGGGCCTGCCGTCGGCGTGCAGAGCGCGCTCGTTGGCGAGGCGAGCGTGTCGGCGCTCCTGGAGCTGGGCGACGGCGTCCCCGCGCAGATCAGCGTGCTGCGCAGCCCGGTGGGTGAGCGGCCGTGGGGGGAGCGGCGCCTCTTCACCACCGAGGGCCTGATCCTCGTGCGCGACAACCCCGAGGACGAGCTGCCGCTGATTCTCGCGCACGGCGATGACTATGCCCCGGCCAAAGTGAAAGCACCGCCGGACGTGTACGAATACGCGGCGGTGCATTGCATGGAGCATCTGCTGGATTGCGTCGTGTCCGAGCAGCCCGAGCCGGCGGTGTGGGATGAGGCGCGGGCGGCGCTGGCGACGTGGGCGGGCGTGATGGCGCTGTCAGGGGCAACGGTCTAGTCCGTCATCTTCCTCTCCAACTGCTTGATCGTCTTCTCGTCGAACTTGAACATCGGCAGCTTGTCCATCGTGACGCGATACCCCAGCTTCTTCTCCACCCGCATCATGATGTTCTCGGCCACCGCCCGGGCACGGTCCGGCTGGCCCTGCAAAGCCCGCGCGTACTCGTTGTACTGCTCGATGCTGACCCCCGACTTCTGCAGCGTCTTCTGCATGTAGAGCAGCACATTCGTTTCCCAGTTCGCGTCGCGCTTCAGGCCCACCGCGGCGATGACGACCTGGGCGGAGAGCTGCGCGAAGCGGTCGTCGTCCAGGGGATTGCCGGGCACGAGGTCCGGCAGCGGCTTGCCGCCCTTGCTCTCGGGTTTGGGGAGCGTCGGCTTCGACGGCTTGGCGGAGTCAGCCGACTTGGCCGGAGCTGCGGGCTGCCCGGTGGCGCGGGGACCCGCATGCTCGTCGGACCGGGCGGCCTGGAGGCGGACGATGACGATGGCGGCGATCGCCACCGCAATGAGCGCCAGCAACAGGGCGAAGGTGAAGGCCACGCGGCGCGGCTTGCCGGTCAGTTCGTCCTGCGGGGGATCCTGCTCGCTCATGGTCGTTCCCGGACAGCGAGGATGTCGCCGGCGGCTACCACCAGCGGTCCAGACTCTCTTTGTGCATCGCGGCGCTGACGTTGTTCACAATCTGCGCGACCAGTTCGGCTTCGGACAGGCCGGCCAGCGCGGCGTCCTGTGTCGTCACGACGAGCAACTCGTCCCGGCCGGCCATGATGCGCAGGGGCGCGCTGTTCTTATCGGCCACAATCTGGTAGTCCTCAATGCCATCGGCGAGCGCGAGGCGCAGCTTCTCGGCCACGGCGTCCAGCCGCTGCTTGGCCGTCTGGCCCTCGGGGGCGCTGTCGGTGCGCATGATCTCCACACCCCAGAGGCTGAGCACGGCCAGCTTGCGCCCGTCCACGTCCTGCTCCTCGACCTTCGGCGGGTCCCACTTCGTCACGGCGCGGCGGTTGATGTCCACGCCGGCCGCTTCGAGCAGGTCAATGATGTGGCGCACCCGCACATCGGTGTCGGGGTGGTCGGCATACACGCCCATCTCGACCCTCGGCCGGTGCCGCTCCTGGGCCGCCAGGCGCTCCATGAAGGTCAGTATGCCGACCGGGTTGTAGCGTTTGGAGGCGAGGAGATACTTCACCCCGCCCTCGTCCGCGCGCGTCTCCACCTTCATCGAGTAGTGGCTCAACACGCCCAGGCGGATATACTCCCCGGCCGCCAGCACCGCCGAAAGCTGGTCGCCCTTGGCCCCCAGCAGCAGCGCGCCGAGGGCCGTGGCCAGGCTCCCCATGAACAGCTTCTTGCTCTGGTCGGCCCGGTCCAGCGCGTCGTAGTACGTGTTGTGGGTGATCTCATGCGCCAGCACCCCCGCCAGCTCGTGCACCGACTGCGCGTCCTTGAGCAGCCCGGTGGTCATGTACACATACCCCCCGGGCAGGCTGAAGGCGTTGACTTCCTTCTCCTCAATGATCTTGACGGTGTACTTGACGTCCGGGCGGTCGGTGAGCTTGGCGATGACGTCGGCGATCTCGTCGAGTTCCTTCTGCTGAGGGGCGTCTTTGACGACCTTCCAGCGCTTCTCGACCTCCGTCGCCGTCTCCTTGCCCACCTTCGCCTCATACTCAGACGGCCACTGCTTGGCGTAGGCCAGCAGTGGCAGCATGAACACCAGCGAAATGATGAGGGGCCAGCGACGCATCATGTCACATCCGGAAGCCGGGCGGCGAAGTCCAGCCGGCCCGCGCTTCCGCTCTCCTACCTGGTACCATATCTGCTGTCAACCGTTGGGTGTGGGCCGTTGTAGGGCGGGGGCTCGTACCCCGCCCCTGCCGTTCGGCTAGTGCCATTCGGGGCGGGGTACGAGCCCCCGCCCTACAACGGCACCCGGCGTATCATCCCTGACGGATCAATAGTATGACGCCCCCCTACTAGAAATGTTTCCCTACGGCGCCTTCGGTTCCCATGTCAAAGACGGCTGGAGCTGCCAGTCCATGCCGAAGAAACCCGCGCACACCGCATCGTTGGTGTCATCGCGACCGAACGTCCTGGTCGTGAAGACGACGAAATCGGGCAGCAAGTCGTGCTTGTGGTTGATGGACAGCTTCTCCCCGTGACGCTCCCCGGAGTAGATCAGCACGTACCGCTCCGAGTTCAGCGGGTTCGGGTAGCACATCACGAGCCCCAGGTCCGGGCCCGCGTATGTCTTGCCGGCGACAGTGTAGCTGTGATCCCCAATGTTGATCGGCAACTCGCCGGCGATCTTGCCCAACACGCTGTTCGTCTGGGGCGTGCCGAAGAGCACCAGGTTGCACTGCTTGAGGTCCTCGTCGGTCAACTCGGAGTCGAGCTTGGCCGGCGGCGGGCCGTCGGCGAACTCGTCCCATTCCTTCTGCCAGGTCCCGACCTGCTTGGCGAGCGCTGCATCAGTCGCCTCGTCGCCCGCCGTGCCTTGCACGAGCAGGAAGCGCGTATCGAAGACCTCTTCGCACGGGCCGCACATGCCGCGACGCTTGTGCAGCGCCGGGAGCGTCGCCGCCGCCGAGCGGAGCCGCACCAGCCCGTCCTTCCCCACCTCCGCCGGGACCGGCTGGCCGTTCCACACAAACTGGCAGCCCTCGGGCAGCTTCGCCTCGCCCGCGTCAATCGTGACCGCTGCTATGTTCTCTGTGGCTAGCGTGAGCGTCTTTTCTTCCGGCTTGACTTCGGCGGTCACGAGGCCGGGCGTCCCCCACTGGCCCAACTCGTCCACCGTCAGCCAGAACGCGCGGTTGTATTCGAGGCTGTAGAGCTTCAGGTCCACCCGCCGCGGGCCGCGGTCGAGCGTGAACTGCTTCTCCCAACTCCAGGCGTTCTCGTAGCTCTCGATGTTGAAGTAGATGAAGTGGGACTGACCGGCGTGTTCCAGGACCTTGATCGGCGTGCCCTGCTGCTGGGCGCCCTCGGCCATCAGCCGCGTCTGCTCGACGGGGATGAGGCTGTCCATCTCGCCATGCTGGACGAAGAAGTTCTGGTTGCGAACATTGGGGAGCTGGTCGAGGGCGTTGTCCCATTCGACGAGCCAGCGCTTCCACGGCGGGGCCTCGTCGCGCGGCCAGCCCCACCAGCGGAACATGTCCGTCTGCCCGCACATCGGCGTCACGGCGGCGAACCTCCCCGGGTGCCGCAGCGCGATGTTCCACGCGCCCATCCCGCCCATCGAGACGCCGCTCAAGTACAGCCGGTCCGGGTCAATGTTGAGCGCCTGCTGCACCTGCCGGGTGGACGCGAGCACGTCCACCTCGCCAACGCCCTGGAAGTCGGTGTTGCGCCGCCCGTACGGCACCAGCAGCAGGCAGCCGTGCTTGCCGGCCACGTCGCAGTGCTCCGGCATGGGAATCCACGGCTCCAGCACGCTCGTCGAGGGGACGTAGCCGTGCAGGAAGATGATCAGCGGCCACTTCTGCTTGGGGTCGTAGCCGGGCGGGATGTATAGGTGGTACGGCTGGGCGGTCAGGTCGTTGTCGGTGATGTAGGCCAGCTCGTTAAGCGTGCCGGCCTTGACGGGGGGCTGCTGGCGCTTCTGCAGCCGCTCCAGCGCTGCCAGCCCGTCCGCGATCGCCTGCTGCTTGGCGCCCTCGACATTGCCCCAGAAGTTGCCGCCGTCCAGCAGCCTCGCCTTCTTGAGCGCGAGCCCCGCCAGCGCGTAGTTCGTGTGCCAGATCCAGTCGGCGCGGTGGTAGGTCCCCGGGTCCACCCGCGAAAGGGCGGCCGCGAGGTCGGCCGTATCCGCGGCGAAGGCCGCCGTCACGACCAGCATCAGCAGCAGGGCAACTCCGGTGAGTCTGCGCATGGGCACCATCCTGTAGCGGCGCGATTCATCGCGCC
>CAZZDO010000215.1:6844-8392 GCA_964653205.1 uncultured Armatimonadia bacterium
GGCGCCGCTACGCGAACCGTCTCTGGCTCCGATAGAACTGACTCCCGTAGCCCTCCAAATGCTCCGTCAACATGAACGATCCGCCGCACATGAGGGGCTTGCCGGCGGCGAGCCAGTCGAGCATCGCCCGGCGCATGCTCGTGTCGCGCGGCCCCGTCGCCGGGTCTATGTCGTCCCGCCCGAACAGGAAGAACATCCCGTCGCGGCCGCTGGACCGGAGCGGGTACAGGTACATCTCCCGCTGCCAGGCGGTGATGTTGTTCTCGGGGCGGTAGACCTCATGCCAGCGCGGGTTGAGCATCCACGACGCGCACGCCAGCCCCACGAAGGGCTGGTCCGGGAAGTACCGCGGGAAGAACTCGGTGGCCTGCCGCATCGAGTCGCGGACGAGGTCGGGCCGGAACCCGCCGCCGCCGGGGATGTGCATCTCGAGAATGTGATCGCCGCGCTGCAGCGCGATGTCCCATTCGCTCAGCGGCAGTTCCACGACCTCGCGGAGGGCGTGGCCCGCCGGGTGCATCAGGTGGCCGCGCGCCATCTCGTCGTCCATCCGAAGCGTCGCCGTCCAGCCGGTCTCGCCGATATAGCCCTCGTCGGTGTAGATGACATCGGCTTCGGACAGGGCCACGACCTCGCCGGTGCGGCGGTGGCGGAAGGCGAGCAGCCGCCCGTGGAAGGGCTTGTGCATGTATTCCATGCGCCCCAGGCGGTACAGCCGCGCCTCGGAGTCGTTGCGCAGCCAGTACAGCACGCGCAGGTCCGCGCCCCACAGCCCCGGGTACAGCGCCCGGAACATCGTGATCAGTTCCTCGTAGTTGCCGCACACGCCGCGCGTGATCTCATCGGGCACGCCGAGGGCCTGGTGCTTGGCCTTCATCACCGGGATGACGCCAAGGGCCACGAGCAGATAGAAGACGCCATGCAGGTCGCCGAGGGCGCTGTCGAGCACGGGCCACTGCCGGGCCTGCCCGCCGTCGTAGTCCAGATGGTGCAGCAGCAGGTTGCTGCAGTGCCAGAAGAGCGCGCGGAGGGCCGGGCGCTCGCGGATCGCGGCGGCGGCTGCCGTGAGGGGCTCGTCGGCGGCCGGGTCAATGCGGCAGTACTCGCGCAGTGCCAGGAAGACCTCGGGCCTGAGCAAGTCGGGCACGTCGGGCAGGGAGGCGAGGTCCTCGTCCCAGTGCGGGGCGAGGAGCGCGGGGTCGGTGTCGAGGTTGAGTTCGGTCAGGACCTGCTGCAGTGTCATGGCGCATTCTCCGGAGGTGATGGTGGGGAGTATTCGGCTTGAGGGGCGGAGAGGCCTTCGTGCCGTCCTGTAGGGCGTAGAGACCGCTTGCGGTCTCAGGGGGCTTGTACCCCGCCCCGTTAGTCACAACCCCAACGGATGGGCGGGGTACAAGCCCCCGCCCTACAGGGACCCCATCCTGCCCTTGCCGTCGCCGCTCGCCGCTCCTATAATAACGCAGCCTCACCGTTATCCTCTCCCCCTGGAGCAACCCATGGCCCTCGAGACCGCCAAGATCGGCATTATTGGCTGCGGCAACATCATGT
>CAZZDO010000216.1:0-8327 GCA_964653205.1 uncultured Armatimonadia bacterium
AGCTCCAGGCCCCTTGCTCCGTCGCTCCATCAGGCCCTTTCTTCTTCCTATCCCTCGCCGACCTTGAGGAAGAACAGCCCCAGCCGCAGCAGGCGATCGTCCAGCCAGGCCGCGGCCGGCAAGGCGGGCAGCGCCAGCGGACTCCCTAGGAGCAACAGCGCGGGAAGAGAGCGAGACTGCCAGGGCTGCGTGTAGAGCAGGGTGCCGGCCAGCCCGGCGGCGAGCAAGATGATGACCTCGTTGACGCCCATCAGCGCGGCGGCCAGGGCGACCACGCCGATGCCGATGGTGCGCTTGTCCCGCAAAGCCGTGCGGCCCAGGCGGTAGGTGGCGGCCAGGATGATGGCCAGCACGGCCGGGTTGATGCCGTAGAACAGGCCCGCGGCCTGGGGCAGGCTGCCGGCGCGGGCATAGAGCACGGCCAACCCCAGGCTGATCACGAACGCCGGCACGATGAAGGCCACGCCGCCCGCGATCAAGCCCGGCCAACCTGCCCGCAGGAAGCCGATGTGGATCGCCATCTCGGTGGCGTTGGGGCCGGGCACCAGGTTGGTGGCGGCCAGCAGGTCCAGGAAGTGCTCGCGGCTCAGCCAGCCTCGCTTGCGCACTGCCTCCTGCTCCATCAGCGCGATGTGGGCCGCCGGCCCACCGAAGGAGATGGCGCCCAGCTTGAAGAAGAGCCCGGCGACCGCCAGCCAGCCCGGCAACTTTCTGGGGTTCGTGATGGGCATCAGCATTTGCGATCTTGGCTCCAGGGCGCACTCCGAACGATGCGCAACGCCTCAGCAGATCACGATTCTCACACAAAGCCACAGAGACGCCAAGGCAAACAGCATCCTTTGTGCTCCTGGTGTCTCTGTGTGAGCCAAAACCGTGGTCTACTGAGTCTCGTTCGGCTCCGGTTGTCGCTTACGCAACCGAAACGCATCAGGCGGCTTTGAGGGCGGCGAGGCGCTCCTCGACCGCGCGGGCCTCCGCCCGGATATCGTTGAGGTAGGCTTCGCCGGCCTCCGCCTCGGCCCGCAGCTCGCTCAGATAGGCCTCCAGTTCCGCGATGCGCTCGGCCCGGCTGATGAACCGGCGCCGGAAGCCGCGCCTATGTTCCGCCGACCGGCAATGTCACCCGTGGTGCTCGTGGTGGCCGTGATGCTCGTGATGGCCGCCGCACCGGCAACCGGCGGTCGCCTGCTCGCAGTCACACGCGCTGCCGCAACCGCAGGCGCAGCCTGCCGCCTTGCCGTGGCCGCCGCGCTGTTGATGGCAGCGGCAGCCACAACCCTGTTCACAATCACATCGGCAGTGTCCGCACATTGGCTCTAACCTCCTGTCTGGATGGGGAAGCGTTCTTCATAGCTGACCAGGAACCGGTCCAGTTGCGCTCGCGTGCCGCGAATGCTGACGGCCCAGGCGTGCAAGAACTCGACGCCTTGATCGGTGAGCTCATACACGCGGCGCGCCGGCCCGGCGCCCTCGGTGTCCCAGGTTGAGCGCACCAGGCCATCCTCCTCCAACGCGCGCAGCGTGCGGTAGAGAGTGCCCGGATCGGGCGCCTGTCCATCCTCGCCTTCGCCCAGCGCCTCCATCAGCTCGTAACCGTGGGCAGGCTTGCGCGCCAGTTGCAGCAGCAGCCGCGGCTGGACAAGGCCGCGCATCCGGCCCGTATGACAGCGGCAGCTCGTATCAGATTGACCTCGCTCACACATCTTGCTTACTCGGACTGAATGCTCTAGCGGACGCGCTTCCGCGATGCGCCATTGCTGGCGCCGCGACTTGGGTCAACACCTCGGCCCGCGCGAACTGGCTCTTGTAGAGACGGGAGTAGAAGCCTCCTTCGGCCAGCAGTGACTGGTGCGTGCCGCGCTCGACGATGCGTCCATCGCTGATGACGAGCAGCTGATCGGCCTGGCGGATGGTGCTGAGCCGATGAGCAATGACGAAGCTGGTGCGTCCCCGCATCAAGTTCAACAGGGCCGCCTGGATGTGGACCTCGGTGCGGGTGTCCACACTGGAGGTGGCCTCATCCAGGATCAGGATGCGCGGGTCGGCCAGGATGGCGCGGGCGATGGCCAGAAGCTGGCGCTGGCCCTGGCTCAGCGTGCTGGCGCGCTCGGCCAGATGCGTCTGGTAGCCCTCGGGCAGGCGCTGGATGAACTGGTCTGCGTTGGCCAGGCGCGCCGCGGCGATGCACTCCTCGTCCGTAGCGTCCAGACGCCCGTAGCGGATGTTCTCCATCACGGTATCGGCGAACAGGAACGTCTCCTGTAGCACGATGCCCAGTTGGCGCCGCAGGCTATCCTGGGTCACGTCGCGAATGTCATGGCCGTCAATGCGGATCGCGCCGCCGTCCACATCGTAGAAGCGGGAGAGCAGATTGACCACCGTGGTCTTGCCGGCGCCTGTAGGCCCCACCAGCGCCACCACCTGGCCGGGGAGCGCCTCCAGGCTCACGTCCTTAAGCACCGGCACGCCGGGCACGTAGGCAAAGTCCACGCGATCGAAGATGACGTGGCCCCGAATCGAGTCGAGCGCCACGGCCCCCGGCCGGTCTGTCACCTGTGGGCGCTCGTCGAGCAGGTCAAAGACGCGCTCGGCGCCTGCCAGCGCGGATTGGATCGAGTTGTAGAGGTCGGCGAGGGTGAGCAGCGGCTGGAAAAAGCGCCGGGCGTAGAGGACAAACGTGGCGATCACGCCCACGCTGACCATGCCGCGCAGGGCCAGCCAGCCGCCCAGCCCTGCGATCACCACGATGTCCAGGTTGCTGAACACCATCAGCATCGGCCGCAGGAGCGTCATCCTGAGCTGAGCGCGGATCGTGGTATCGCGCACGGCATGGTTGGTGCGCTCGAACTCGGCCGTCAGCGTGGGCTCGCGCCGGAAGGCCTGCACCACCTTGACGCCAATGATGGTCTCCTCTGTGAGGGCGTTCAGCCGTCCCAGGTTGGCCTGCACCTCGCGAAAGCCCCGCCGCGTGCCGCGTCCCATGTGCAGCGTGAAGTAGAGCATGATGGGCATGACCGCGATCGTCCCCAGCGCCAGCCAGACGTTGAGGAGCAGCACCACCACGACCATCCCCGCCAGGGTGAGGCCGCTGGCCACCAATTGCACCACGCTCTGCGAGAGCACGCGATTGACGGCATCAATGTCGTTGGTCAGGCGGCTCATCAGTTCGCCCGTGGTGTGCCGGTCGAAATAGCGCAGCGACAGCGCCTGCAGGCGCCCGAAGAGGTCCTGGCGCAGGGCGCGCAGCACGTGCTGGGTGACGGCCACGATGGTGTAGCTCTGGCCGTACTCGGCCAGCCAGGCGAGTGTGTACGTACCCAGCAGGATGAGGCTGATGCGCCAGAGGCCGGGCAGATCGCCGCGCACGATGTAGCGGTCAATGGCCAGGCCCACCAGGTAAGGCCCCAGCAAGGCCAGGCCGGTGCTGGCGACCACCAGGGCCGCCGTGACGGCTATCAGCGCGCGGTGCGGCCTCAAGTACGCGGTCAGCCGGCCAAAGGTGCGTTGCCGGTCGCGCGGCCTGTCCGCGCCCGGGCCCGACTGCATCCCCTGCGTGGGCATGTTGCGGGCCAGCGGGTTCAGCCCCTGCTGGCCCTGTCCCGCGCCGCTGGCGCCTGCCGCGCGTTGGCCCTGTCTGGCGGCCATGCCCTGTCCCTGATCGCGACCGGCGCCTGCGCCCTGGCCCCTCATCTCGCTCATGCCTTAGCCTCCGCGCTCGCACCGTTGCCCAACTGCGAGTCGTAGATCTCCCGATAGACCGGGCTTTGCGCCATCAGCTCGCGATGCGTGCCCTGGGCGACCACCCGGCCACGCTCCAGCACGGCAATCCGGTCGGCGCCCAGCACGCTGCTGATCCGCTGCGCCACCAGCAGGCTGCTGCGCGCGCCGCCCGTGCCAGCCAGCGCTTCCTGCAGCGCGACCTCGGTCTCGACATCAACGGCGCTGGTGCTGTCGTCCAGGATCAGGATGCGCGGGTCCAGCAGCAGCGCTCGGGCGATGGCCAATCGCTGGCGCTGTCCCCCCGACAGGTTCACCCCGCGTTGGCCCAGCAGCGTGTCGTACCCTTGGGGGAACGCCATGATGAAGTCGTGTGCTTGGGCAATGCGGGCGGCGGCGATCACCTCCTCGTCGCTGGCGTCGGGGCGGCCGAAGCGGATGTTATCGCGGATCGTGCCGGTGAACAGGATCGCCTCCTGCGGCACGAGGCCGATGGCGCCGCGCAGCGAGTGCAGGGTCAAGTCGCGCACGTCGTGCCCGTCCACCGCCACGACGCCACCGGTGACGTCGTAGTAGCGGGGCACCAGGTTGATCAGCGAGGACTTGCCGGCCCCGGTGCTGCCCAGCAGCGCCAGCGTCTGGCCGGGCGCGATCTCCAGGTCCACATCCTGCAGCACCTCCTCGGCTTCGTGCCCGTCATAGGCAAAGCGCACGTCGCGCAGCGCGATCCGACCCTCCGGGGCGCTCAGCGGTCTGGCATCGGGGGCATCGGTGACGGCAGGCTTCTCATCCAGCACTTCGTAGATGCGCTCGGCCGAGGCGGCCGATGCCGAGATGAAGCCGACCATGTTCCCCAGATGGCCGAGCACCATCAGCATCCAGAGGAGGTAGGAGTTGAAGGCAATGATCTGGCCCACCGAGAGCTGGGCGCGCACCGCCAGCAGGCCGCCGAGGGCGACCACAAAGACGATGCCCAGGTTGACGAGATAGTGGAGCGTCGGCATCAGGATAGCGAGAAAGCGCCCGACGCGGATGCTGCGGCCGGTGAGATCCGTATTGGCGCGCTCGCAGCGCTCCACCTCGTGGGCGGCGCGCACAAAGGCCTTGACGACCCGCACGCCAGACACGTTCTCTTGGAAGATAGCGTTCATCCCGTCGAGCTTGCGCTGTACATCCATGAAGAGCGGCTGCGCATGCCCCGCGTACCAGAGGAAGATGGCGGCGGCAGCGGGAAGGATGAACAGCATGATCAGCGCCAGGCGCCAGTCGGTCAGCACCATCATCACCAGCGCGCCGATGGCCACCAGGGGTACGCGCAGGAACATGCGCCCGGTAAAGAACACAAACTGGGTGACCTGCTGCACGTCGCTGGAGGAGCGCGTGATCAGCTGGCCGGTCTGCCAGCGATCGAGGTTGCGGGCGGAGAGCGACAGCACCCGGGCGAAGAGCGCCCGCCGCAGGTCAGCGCCCACGTACTGGGAAACGCGCACGGCGCAGTAGGTGATCCCGACGGTGGCCGCAGCAGAGACGAGGATGAGGCCCACCATGATCAGCGATGACTCCAGGATCACCGCGCCGTTGCTGGCACGGATGCCGCCGTCAATGACTCGCTGCAGCATGCGCGGAATCGCGAGATCGGCCGCCACCAGGCAGGCCATAAAGACCCAGTTCCAGATCACCAGCCCGCGATAGGGCCGCATTGCGCGCAGGATGCGCGATATGGATTTCATGTTGGGCTGTGTCCCTCCTCCTTATGGCCTGTTCTGCTCGGAATCAGTGGCACTGGGGGGCCCGGCGGGCGTACCACTCTCGCGTCGGCATCTATATGTATTAGGCATCTATCAGCATATGCATGATCAACCGCTTGTCAAATCAGTCATAGATCCATGGTAAGCGCATATTCGGAAACGAGAGACGTGGTCTCGCCCGCGAACTGGTCAGCCCGCGCGGACTGATGGCAGGCGCGGCGCGCCGCTATCTGAAGGCGCGGGGTCAATCGCAGCGACAGGCAGGGTGAAGGTGAACGTGCTGCCCTGGCCCACGGCGCTCTCGACAGCCACGTTGCCGCCATGCGCCGTGACGAGCTGTTTGACGATCGCCAGGCCGAGGCCAGCCCCGCCGGTGGCACGCGCACGCGATCTGTCGGCCCGATAGAATCGCTCGAAGACGTTGGGCAGGTGCTCCGGGGGGATCCCGACCCCGGTGTCGCGCACGCTGACGGCAACGAAACCGGCGTCGGGCCTGGCTGAGAGGGTGATCGTCCCGCCGGCCGGGGTATGGATGATGGCGTTGTTGAGCAGGTTGCGCAGCACCTGGCCGACGCGTCCCGGATCGGCGGCGACGGGGGGCAGATCGGCCGGCAGTTCGACCCGGATCGCCAGCCCCTTGGCGGCGGTCTGCGGCCTGAGCGCCTCGACCGCCGGCGCGATGAGCGCGTCCACCGCCACGGCCTCGCGTTGCAACCTGAGCTGGCTCGCCTCGGCCAGCGCCAGTTCCTGGAGGTCATCCACCAGCCGCCGCAGGAGCAGCGTCTCTTCGCTCAGATTGGCGACCAGGGCGGCATCGGGGGCGATCAGCCCCTCCTCGGCGGCTTCGAGGTAGCCGCTGATGTTGGTCAGCGGTGTGAGCAGCTCGTGGGCGATGTCATTGACCATGTTGCGGCGCAACTGCTCCTGCCGCGCCAGGCTGGCGGCCAGCCCGTTGAAAGCGCGCGCCAGCCGGCCGACCTCGTCTTCCGAGACCACCTCGACGCGCGCGGCCAGGTCGCCCCCCTCCATGCGCTGGACCGCCGCCGTAAGCTGCGCGACCGGCCGCAGCAGACGCTTGAACAGGATGAGGGTGAGCAGCAAGGCGACCAGCGCGCCGGCCGCGACACCGACCAGCAGCGCCCGGTTGACGTTCGCGAACCGTCGGTCGCGCGAGAGTCGTCGTGGCCGACTACTCCGACAGGAGGTCTACGTCCCCCTGCGTCCTGGGCCTGATCTGGGCGAATACCTTGCCCGACGCCGAGTACGCGCAGAAGCATTCCACGCGCATCGGTGCATCTCCTTCGGTCACTGGGCGTCCGACGACGTCCGCTGGTTTGCCCGCAGCAAGGTCCCCGCGCCCTTCCGGGTGCGCCAGGATCGGCCGAGACGGCGACGAGACACCCGCGAGGCCGACCGCGGGAAGAACCACAAGGCGATGCCGCATCGATTCATCGGTTCCCTCCTTCGGGACCTCCGTCGAAGAACGGCACCGGCCGCCCGCCCAGCACCTGCTCGATCAGCAGCGGTACGCGCCGGTCGTGCCCGGGGTGCAGCTCGGGGAGGGCGTCGAAGGGGAAGAACCCAGCGCCGCAGGTCTCCGGACCCGACACGGGCTCCTGGTCGCCGGCCTCGATCCTGAGCACCGCCACGTACAAGTGGACCTTGGTGCGCGAGCCCCATCTGCGGCCGTCGAAGATCCCCAGCAGCTCCGCGGCCCGGCCGGCAATCCCGGCCTCCTCGCGCAGCTCCCGCTCGGCCGCCTCGGCCAGGGTCTCGCCGACCTCCACCAGCCCGCCGGGGATGGCCCACAGCCGGGTATCCTCCCGCCTGATCAGCAGGATCCGTCCGTCACGGACGACCATCGCTTCGGCGCCGACCAGGGGGCAGACGTGCAGCAGGTGGTCCTCGAAGGCGGCCTGGACCGGGCCGGCATCGCGCCCCTCGATGGCGGCCACGATCCGGGCGCTGCAGGCCAGCACCTTGCGGCAGCGCGCCAGGGAGTAGGGATCCCGGTCGAACCTGAGCCCCAGCAGCGCCGCGGCGCGCAGCTCGTCGGCGATCTGGTAGAGCTCGGCATCGGCGGCGAGCTCAGCCATCGATCGGCCCTGCTGACGGCTTCATGGCATCTCCCCTGGATAGCTGATCCGGCGGCTCCATTGCCGAGCCTCGGGCAGGAAGCCTTCCACCCCGAGCAGGCCCGCGGCCCAGAGGAAGGCGCGGTCCAGCTCCGGCAGGTCGCGGAGCCGCAGCCACTGCAGGTCCGCGAGGACCGTCCGTCCCGGCGCCACCTCGGGATCGTGTCCCAGGGACGGCGCCTGATAGCCGATCTCCACGAGGAAGGTATAGGTCTCGTCGTCCGGCCCGTAGTGCAAGTAGGAGGTCTGGCGGACTACCGAGCCTTCGACTCGGCATTCCTCCAGCAGCTCGCGCACGGCCCCGAGGACGAAGGTCTCGAACAGGGCGCCGCGCAGCGGGTGCACCGCGAGCTGGCCAGGGTCGCGCAGACCGAGCAGCCAGGCTGCCAGGCCGGGATCATAGAAGTAGAGCTGCGGCGTCTTGATCAGGCGCTTGGTGAAGTTCCGGTGGTGGGGCAGCACCCGGAAGACCAGGTAGCTGGCTTCCAGGATGGAGATCCAGGCCCGGGCCGTGTTGTGGGTGATGCCGCAGTCCGAGGCCAAGGACGAGAGATTGAGCAACTGGTCGGTGCGCCCGGCGCACAGGCGCACGAAGCGGCCGAAGGCGCTGAGGTCGCCCACCGCGACCAACTGGCGGACATCCCGCTCGATATAGGTCTGGACGTAGTTGGCGTACCACAGCGACGGCGCGAGCCGGCGGTCGTGTATTGGCGGGTACAGGCCGGCG
>CAZZDO010000217.1:0-2247 GCA_964653205.1 uncultured Armatimonadia bacterium
GGCTGCGCATGATCGAGGCGGAGCGACCGTAGCTCAGCCCGAAGCCGTTCACGCCGGCGCCAGGCCCTTCACCCGCGCCGCCGGGTGCGCCGCCGGGGGCCATCGCGATGGCTTTCGGGCCGCCGCCGGGGCTGGCGCCCAGGCCCAGGCCCACACCCACAGGGCCCGTGCCGCCGCCCGTAGGCCCGGCCAGCCCCACGCCGGGGCCGGTGCCGGGAACGGTGGGGCCGCCTATCCCTGGCCCACCGCCGGGCGCACCCGGCGCCGAGGCGCGCGTCAACATCACAACCGCGCCGCCGTTGCCGGGGCCCTGGCCCGGCGCGCTGGCGAGTCCCGTGCCCTCGGTCGCGCCCGGCAGCAATGCCGCTGCCCCGGGCGTGCCGCTGGTTGCTGCGGAGGCTACCGACACCGGTGCACCCGTGGCAGGCGCACCGGATGATGTCCCCATGGCGGTGGCCGCCGCGCCCTCGCTCACGCCCGCGGGCGTGCCCCCCGGCAGCGTGGGCATGGCGCGCGGCAGGTTGGCCAGCCTGGTTGGCGCCTGGCCGGGACCGGCGGTCTCGCCCGGCGTCGGCGGGGCGGCCGTGGGCAGCGCCGCCGCCTGCCTGGAGGCTGCTGGCACAATCTCCTGCACCGGTCCGGGCTCCTCGCTCGTTCCTTGCACCGAGGTCACGGCGCCCTCCGTGGGCGTCGCGGCCAACTGCGGGGCGCTGCGTTCGGGCAGCCCCGGCCGGTCCGGCATGGGCGCGGGGGTATCCGGCTCAGAGATAGGCGGGGGTGGCGGCTCCGGGGCCGGCCTGGGCTCGGGCGGCGCCAACTCCACCTTCGGCGCCTCGGGCTTGTCGGGGGGCGGCGTCAGGGCCAGTTCGGTCGGCTTCGGCACATCCGGCTGCGGGGCCTCGATCCGCGGAGCCCGTCGCACTGCGTGCGACCGCCGCACACGGTGCACCCGGCGCACGATCCGCCGCTGGGGGCGCACCACCGGCTTGCGTTTCACCACGGCGGGCTTAGGCGGCGGGGGCGGCTTCACGACCCGCTCGAAGCGCACGGTCGTCCGCGTCAGGTGCTGCTGCAACTCCTGGCGCAGGCGCGCCATCGGCCCCGTGACCGGGACCAGCGCCAGCACGGCCAGGTGCGCGGCCAGCGATAGGCCGAGCATCGGCGCCAGGAGATTGCTGCGTTTCGGTGCGTTCATGGTTGCGTGGCGGCTAGCCTCCACCCGCGGGACGTTCGGCAGCCAGCGTGATCTCCGCTCCCGCCAGTGAGGCCGCGTCCATCGCCGCGGCGACGTGACGGTACGGCACTTCGGCGTCGGCCTTGATGATGACTGACTTGAGCGACGTCTGCTGCAAGGCAACCGCGAGCATCGGCGCGAGGTTGCGCGGCTGGACCTCGCTGCCGTCCAGGTATACGTGGCCGTCGCGCAGCACGGTGATCTCCAGCCGGTGTGCCGGGAGGGCTTCCGCCGCCGACGCCCGCGGCAGGTCTACGTTCAACCCGCTGCCCTGGGTCATGAACGTGGCGGTGACCATGAAGATGATCAGCAGCACGAGGCACACGTCCGTCAGCGGCGTGATGTTGATCTCGGCAAAGACCTGCCTGCCGCGCCTGATTTTCGCCATCGGGTGGGTTCTCCGATATGTAGTGGCCCCCGCGTCACACGGCTCATTCCTCGTCCAGCCGGGCCATCAGTTCCTCGGCATTGAGCTGCGCCTCCGTGCCGATGCTTTGCGCCCACGTCATGAGATGGTTGTAGGCGATCACCGCGGTCACGGCGACGATGAGGCCGGTGGCGGTGGCGATGAGCGCTTCGGCAATTCCCGCGGCCACGATGGCCCCGCCAGCGGATCCCGCCAGCCCCATGTCCCGGAACGCCCGCATGATGCCCAGGACAGTCCCAAACAGGCCGACGAAGGGGGAGATGCTGCCGATGGTCGCCAGCACGGGCAAGAAGCGCTCCAGGCTGTTGGTCTCGCGGGTGAGAGCCCGTTCGAGGGCCTTCTCCCGGGCGACGGGACGTCCGGGCATCGGGCTCAGGCCCACCTGGAGGAGCCGGGCGAGGGGACTGGCGCCCGCCGCGCACGCACTGCGCACGGCCTCGGCGCCGCTTGCCACGAGCGTCTCGAGCTTCGTCAGCAACGCCGCATCCTGTTTGCCCGCGCGCGCCAGCCGCACGATGCGCTCCGCCGCGATGCCCAGCGACAGCACCGAGGCCAGCAGCAGCGGGTACATGGCGATCCCGCCCTG
>CAZZDO010000217.1:2347-5068 GCA_964653205.1 uncultured Armatimonadia bacterium
GGCTGCTGGGTGGCGTAGTCCTTGCCAATCAGTTCATAGCACCTGACCGCCGCGTCGGTGTCCTTGAGTTGCTCATAGCACTGCCCGGCTTCGTACTGCCCCCGGGCGGCCCAGGCCGAATCACCGTACAGGATCGCCACCTTCAGGAACTCCTCGGCGGCCTGCTTGACGTCGCCCTTGTCGCGCAGCGTCAGGGCGAGTTCCGTCTGCGCCTCGGCCGCGGTGGCGCCGGTGGCGGTGGCGAGGCACTTGCCCAGCGCGTCGCGCGCCGGGTCGAACTGGCGCTGCAGGCGGTAGAGGCGCCCGAGGCCGAGCCACGCCTCGGCGACCGCCGCCGCGTCCTGCGCGCAGTGGGCGTGGACCGACTGGAACGTGGCCCGGGCGGCGTCGTACTGCTTCAGCCCCGTCTGCGCCCGCCCCAGCAGCACCAGCGCCTGCGGCAGGCTCGTCGTGTCGCGGTACTGCGTCGTGAAGGGCGTCAGCAGCGTGGCCGCGCCCTGGTTGTCGCCCCTGGCCAGCAGGAGCCGGGCGGCCTGCACGCGGGCATCGGCGGCAACGGCCGGATTGCCGGCCCCGGGCACAGTCTGCTGGAACTGCTGCAGCGCGCCCTCCGTGTCGTCCTGCTTGAGCAGCGTCCAGGCCAGCTTGTAGCGACACTCGTCAGCGAGATCGTTGGCGGGGAACAGCTCCAGGAACTGCCGGTACAGCGTCTGGGCCTCGGGGTACTTCTGCTGGTCGAAGCGCTTCTCGGCCGCGGCCAGCAGGCCCTCCGCGGCCTGCTGGGCCACCGGGGACTTCGGGTCCTGGCGGGCCACGGCGGCGAAGGCCTCGGCCGCGCCGGGATCATCATTCGCCAGCTTGACTTGCGCCAGGCCCAACTGCGCCAGCGGCGCGGCAGGGCCGTCCCGCGACAGCTTCAGCGCGTCGTTGTAGCACTGCGCGGCCGCGGCGGTCTGCTTCGCCTCCAGATACGCCTGCCCCAACGCCACGAGCGCCCGGGCGCGCGCCTCGGGCGCGATGCCGGCCTTGGCCAGGTCTTCCACCAGCTTGCGGGCCTGGTCGAGTTTCCCCTGTCGCGCCAGCAGCGCCACCAGCGCGGCGCTCGCCAGCCCCGTCGTCTCGGAGCTCTTACTCTCGTGCAGCGCCCGTCGGTACAGTGCCTCGGCCGGCGGGCCGTGGCCCAGCTTCTCCTCGCAGGCGGCCTGCAGGTATAGCACTTCGCCCTTGCGCGGGTGGTCGGGCTGGCTGGTCGCCAGCAGGTCCAGCAGGTCGAGTGCCGGCTGGTAGCGTTCCGCGGTGAAATGCGCGACCGCGGCCTGGTAGCCCAACTCGAGCGCGAGCGGGAGCTTCGGGTCCTGTCGGACCGCCTGCTCCAGTTGCGCCAGCGTGGCGTCGGTCGGTGCGGCCTGGTGGCGCGCCCAGGCCAGGCCGAGCAGGGCCTCCTGCTTCACCTTCGGGTCAGTCGCGGCGGCGGCGGCGGCCTGGTAGGCCTTGATGGCGGCGGCGCCCTGCCCGGCCGCCATCTGCAGGCGCGCCAGCCGCATCTGGGCGTCACTGACGCGCGGGCTCTGGGCCCGGGTGGCGACCAGCTTCTGGTATGCGGCCATGGCCGCCTCGGGCTGGGACATCAGTTCACTGCTGACGCCGAACCAGTACAGCGCCTCGTCCGCCCCCTGGCCCCCGGCGGCGGCAGCCTGCTCATAGATCGGTGCGGCCTCTGCATAGCGCTTGAGGTAGAACAGGCAGTCGGCGCTGCGCAGGCGGGCTTCGGCGGCGGCGGGGCCGCCAGGGTACTTCGCGGCCACGGCCTTGAAGGACTCCAGCGCCGCCGCATAGTCCTTCTGGTCGAACTGGGCATACGCCAGGCCTTGCTGGGCCATGGGCACGAACGGGGACTGCGGGTACTTCGCGATGACCTTCTGGTAGGCGGCCACCGCCGCCGGGATGTTCTTCTGGGCCCGCTGCGCCTCGCCGATCAGGTAGTCGCATTCAGCGGCCACGGGGCTCTTGGGGAACTTCTCGGGGACCTGCTGCAGGACCGGCAGGGCCTTGTCGGGCTGGTTCAGTCGCAGATAGGCCCAGCCAAGGGCGTAGCGCGCGTACGCGCCCTCCTCGTCGCTGAGCTTGCGGGCGAGGGCCTGCTGGTAGGCGGCGATGGCCGGCTCGTACTGCTCCTGGTTGCAGTAGCTCTCGCCCTGCCAGTAGGCCGCGTGGCCCGCGAGATCATCGGTGGGGAACTGCCGCAGGAAGGCGCCGTACGCCTCCGCGGCGCCGGCGTACTGCTTGAGTTGGAAGCGGGTGTCGCCGAGCCACACCAGCCCCGGCTTCGCCTCCGCGGCGGTGGCGAACTGCTGGGTCAGGCGCTGGAAGTGCGGCTCGGCATCCGCGTACCGGGCGTTGCGGTAGAGGCACTCGCCGGCGCGGAACAACGCCAGGGGCAGGTTGGCGTGGTTGGGGTAGGCCTTGACGAAGGCGACGAACTTTTCGGCGGCAAGGGGGTAGTTCTGCTGGGTGTAGAGGCCCTGAGCGAAAGCGAGGTCCTTCTCGGCCTGGTCGCCGGCCTGGGCATAGGCGAGGGCCGTCACTGTGGCCCACAGAGCGACTGTCAACAGGGGCCACCGGCACAGCCGGGGATAGGTCATGTTCAGACCTCTCTGTTCAGCGTGTGACGTCACTACGGCCAGGTCGGGCGCGATAAATCGCGCCACTACGGTCGCCAGG
>CAZZDO010000217.1:5168-8322 GCA_964653205.1 uncultured Armatimonadia bacterium
GCGCCACTACGGCCAGGTCGGGCGCGATGAATCGCGCCACTACGGTCGCCAGGCCGGGTGCGCGTCCAGCGCGATCCCGCCGCTGACCGCGTGCGGGTTGCTGCCATCCGCGTTCATCACGTAGACCTGCGGGTCACCGTCGCGGTCGGACAGGAAGGCGATCAGCTTGCCATCCGGGGACCACTGGGGCGCCCAGTCGGAGGCCGGGTGGTTAGACAGGTTCACCGACCGCCGGGTTGCCACATCGCACACCATGATCTCGCGATGGCCCGCCGGGGAGGCGGCGTAGACAACGCGGCTGCCGTCGGGCGACCAATCGCCCTCCTCGTTCCACACGCTGTTCTGGCTCAGGTTCACCATCTGCCCGGTAGTCAGGTGACACAGGTACAGCCCGATGTTCCCGTCACGATGCGTGCGGAAGATGAGATCTTGTCCGTTGGGCGAGAAGCGCGGGTCGCATTCGAGGGCTTCGTGGCGCGTGACGTTGACGGCGTTGCCGCCGTCGGCAGCGCAGACGTAGACCTCCTGGTTGAGGTCGCGGTCGCTCAGGAAGGCGATCCGGTCTCCGTGCGGCGACCATTCCGGCAGGCTGTCCCAGGAGGGGTTACGGCTGAGGTTGAGTGGCTCGCTCCCATCACGGCGGCAGCGGTACACCTCCGAGTTGCCGTCGCGGTCGGACGCAAACGCCAGGAACTGGCCGTCGGGAGACCAGCAGGGGTAGCAATCCATGGCGGGGTTGCGGGTGAGGGCGCGCAGGCCGGAGCCATCGGCCTTCATCAGATAGAGGTCCTGATTGCCGGCGCGGCCGCTGGTGAAGACAAGCTCCTTGCCGTCGGGGGCCCAGACCGGCTCCAGGTCATCGCCGGGGCTGCGCGTGAGCCGCTTGAGCCCGGAGCCGTCAGCGTTGACGAGGTAGATCTCGGCATCGCCGTCGCGCAGGGACACGAAGGCGAGTTGGGCCGACGGGGCCAGTTGCCCGCCCACGAGCAGCCACGGCAGGATGGTCCAGACCGCGGTCATGGGGAGGGTACGCTCCGGGTCGGGATGATGAGAGCCATTCGCCGCGCTGCACGGGCAGACCTGTCTGGCCAGGGCCCGAGGCTCGGGCGCGGCGCCTTGAGGCTGAGACAATGGGGGAGGGGCGGAGGTTCCGCCCACCGTCAGGCCCGCGTCAGTCCCTCGCCCGTGTTCGGGTCCCTCAGGGCTTGGGCGGGACGAGTTGCGGCGTGAGCAACGGCGGCACACCCGGCTGGCGTTCAGGCCCGGGATAGAGCGCCAGCGACGGGGACTTCTCCTTCACGAAGCGCCGGTATTCCTCGTCTGAGCGGTAGAGCTTGGACGCCTCCGGCTCTGGCAGCAGCCCCGCCTGGCGCAGGTTCCAGTGCAGCACGATCAGGTTGTCCCCGAACATCTCCAGGCGCGCCCGGCGCTGGGGCGTGTCCGCCTTGCCCAGGGCCTCCAGGTACAGCGCCTCGATCTCCGCGAACTTCGGCGCGTAGAGCTGGCTCACTAGGTCCGGCATGAAGCGCCACTGCCAGTCGTTGGGGTTCTGCTTGTAGGCGCGGAAGCCCGCGTCCAGCAGGTCGTCCAGACGGCGCATCGGTTCGGCGGCGGCCGGGCCGTACGCCCGGGAGAGCCACTCGTCCCGCAGGGCACCCGGGTCCGCGTCATTGTCCCACAGCAGCCTGGCGAGCACGTAGTTGTGCGCCCCGGCGGTGCCCCACCATTCCATGCCGTATACCAGCGCGCCCGGCACGTGGTTCTCCTGCAGCGCCGGGAAGATGACCTTGAACAGGCTGGTCCCCGACGGCTGCGGCGCCCCGATGAACCCCACGCGCGACGGGATCAGTTTGGTCGGCAGGTCGTAGTATGCGAGGCGGCCCGGCAGGTGTGCGCTCCACCACGCGATGAGGCGGGGAAACTCGGCGGCGAGTTCGGGCCGATACAGCGTGGCCCCGTAGTACGCGCGGGTGGCGAGCATGAAGAAGAGGTTCGGCTCCATCGCCATCGGTTCGGCGGGCGGGTAGGCGTACTCGTAGTACAGGTACGCCCCGAGCAGCTTGTCGGGGAAGCGCGGCCGCACGAGCTTCGCCACGGCGTTGTAGAAGGTGCACAGCCGGCGGGTCATGTTCTTGGGCAGCATGGCGCTCCCCGGCCACGCTTTCGGGTCGGTCGGCTCATCGAGGGCCGTGCATTGCGGGCACTCGCACCAGCCCTGCCCGTCGGTCGGTGATATCGTGAACATGCGCCGGTCGGGGTTGGCCGCCATGGTCTCCATCAGCTTGTCGGCGAAGGCCTGGATGAGACCGGGATTGGTGGTGCACAGCTTGTACGTTCTCCCCTCGGGCTTCACCCGCTGGCCCCCGACCAGCGCGGCGTACTCGGGGTGCTGGTTGATGGCCTCGGCGCCGGGGATCTTGTCCCAGACGTGGTTGTGGGCCATCCACACGGCGCAGCCCTGCCGCCCGCCGACGGCCACATCGCCGAGCCGCAGACGCCGCGACCAGGCCCCCACCGACGCGCGGCGCTGCAGGTACGGCACCGTGCGGTAGCTCATGTCCGGCTGACCCGCCAGCGGCAACCCGTCCACGGTCAGTTCAGCCACCCGCGGAATGTCCTCGCCCACCTCTTCGGGCATCAGCCACCGCACGCCGGCGAAGCGCTCGAGGAACTCGTACGCGCCGAAGAGCGTGCCCTGGCTGCAGCCCCCGCCCGGAGTGAACGCACCGTCCGGCGTGTCGTGGCCCACGATGAACACGTCCACGCCTTTGGCCTCGATGCGGAAGCCTTCCTCGGGCAGCTTGTCGGCTTGCAGCCCCGCCGCCCGCGCCGCCGCGTTGTCGCCGAGGCAGATCATCGGCGACTTGGGCGCGTCCACGACCGGCAGCGTCGCGCCGGAGGCGGCGAGCAGCACCCGCGCCAACTCCCGCGCCGCCTCCTGCACGGGCTCCGGCGCGTCCGGCGCGCGGTAAAGGCAGTACGTTGAGACGCCGTCGCGGGCAATCACGAGGGGCGCGGCGGCGCAGGCCGTGCAGGCCACGAGCAGCAGGATCAGCAGGATGGGGGCGTTCATGGCGTCTCCTCAGTACTCCACCTTGATCTCGAAGCTCTCCGGCCCGGGCCGCAGCGTGACCAGCTCGCGCGCCGGGTCCGC